>NZ_JBQQCB010000039.1:0-86554 GCF_052246675.1 Nonomuraea sp. KM90
GCCCTGGACCGCTCTGGAGGTTCGCGACCACGGGCCGGGGCTGGACGAAGCGGTGCTGCCGCACGTGTTCGACCGGTTCTACAAGGCCAACGCGGCCAGGGCCCGGTCCGAGGGCAGCGGCCTGGGCCTGGCCATCGCGCGGGAGAACGCGCGTCTGCACCGAGGCGATCTCACCGTCACCAACGCCCCGGACGGCGGCGCCGTCTTCACGCTGCGCCTGCCGCGCCGGGCACACGATCCGGACGGGCAGACCGACACGGGAGGCCCCGAATGAGGACCGGACCCGCCCGCCGCGTGCTCGCCGCGGGCCTGGTGTCGCTCGCCGCCGTGGCCGGCTGCGGCGTGCGGCCGAGTGACGTCATCGAAGCCGGCGACCCGCCGAGCGGAGGCGTCGTACCGGTCACGACGATCACCCTCTATCTGGTCAAGAACGGCCGGCTCAGTCCGGTGGCGCGGCCCGGGCTGGGTGGCCGTCCGCTGTTCCGGGCCGACACGCTCGCGCTGCTGGCAGACGGACCCACCGCCAGGGAGCAGGCCAAAGGGTTCACCACCGACGTCCCGCCCCAAGCCGCCCCGTTCCTGGTGACCGCCAAACCGGCCGGCCACGTGCTGGTGACCCCGTCCGCTGCGGCCGGCGACCTGTCCGCGCTCGCCGTCCAGCAGATCGTGTGCACGGCCGCCGCCGCGACGCCGGACAGCCCTGCCCAGGTCACCGTCGCCGGCACGGAGGAGGACGTCGACCCCCGGAGCTGCCCGGGGCAACGGTAACGACCTGTTCTCTCCTTCGGATCGCCCGTGCCACCGCGGCGGCAGGGCCGCAGCGGTCCGCGCAGCGTGGCCGTCCTGTGGGACGTCCGCAACCCGGCCAGTACAGTGCACCGCAGCGCTTGTCCGCCGTGAGCGCCTACGACGACCGCGTCGGCCAGGTCGCCGTCGGCCCCGGACGGGGCGAACCGGCGGCTCCACCCTGGCGTGGCCCGCCGGCCGCCGGTCCCGGGCACGCCGGTACCTTGGATCACGCCGCCCGGTGGCCGGGTGCAGGCAGCGAGGAGGATGGATGGTCAACTCGTTCGGCCCGCTCCTGCGGAGCCTGCGGCAGGCCGCGCACTTGACGATCGAGGAGCTTTCCCACGCCTCCGGCGTGAGCGTACGAGCCATCGGAGACATGGAACGCGGCATCAGCCGCGGCCCGCAACGGCGAACGGTGCAGGCGCTGGCCGACGCGTTGCGGCTCGATGAGGAGCAGCGGGCGGAACTGGCCGAGGCCGCCAGGGCGGGCCGGCCGCGGTCCAGCGGCCCGGGGGAGGAGCGGGCGGGGCGGCCGCGGCTGTACGAGCTGCCGCGCGGGCTCGGCGACTTCGTCGGCCGGGAGGCCGAGCTCGAGCTGCTGTGCGAGCAAGGGCGGGCGGCGCCCGCGGACGGCCCCACGCCGGTCGTGGTGGTGCACGGCCAGGCGGGCCTGGGGAAGACGGCGTGCGTGGTGCGGGCGGCCGAGCTGTTGCGGGAGGTGTTCCCGGACGGGCAGTTCTACGTGGACCTGCGGGGCGTCGACGCCGAGCCGATGCCGGCGGCCGAGGCGCTGCACCGGCTGCTGCGGGCGCTGGGTCTGGACCCGCGCGCGATCGCCGAGGAGGAGCAGGAGCGGGCCAGCCAGTTGCGGGCGCTCATGGCGGAGCGGCGGTGCCTGCTGGTGCTGGACAACGCCGCCGACGAGGCTCAGGTACGGCCCCTGCTGCCGGGCCCCGGCGCGGGGATGGTGGTCGTGACCAGCCGCCGCACGCTGGGCGGGCTGGAGGGGGTGACGCGGATCGCGCTCGCGCCGTTCTCGCCGCGGGAGTCGGCGCAGCTGTTGCAGGCCATCGTGCGGGACGCCGCCGATCGCGCGGCGGGGGAGACGGCGCAGGTGGCGGGGCTGTGCGGACACCTGCCGCTGGCGTTGCGGATCGCCGGCACCCGACTGGCATCCCGGCCCGGATGGACGATGCGACACCTGGCGGAGCGGCTGTCGGATGCGGATCGCCGGCTGGCGAACCTGGCGGTGGGCGATGTGGGGGTGGAGGCGGCGTTCGCGTTGTCGTACGCGTTGCTGTCGTCGCGGGCGAAGGCGACCTTCCGGCGGCTGGCGCTGGTCCCCGCGGTGGACTTCGCGGCGCCGATCGCCGCGGTGCTCACCCAGAGCGAGGTGTTCGCCGCCGAGGATCAGCTCGATGACCTGGTCGAGCTGGGCCTGCTGCAGCATGAAGGCGCCGACCGCTACCGCTTCCACGACCTGATCCGGCTGTACGCGAGCCACCGGCTGCGCGAGGAGGAACCCGCCGAGGCCAGAGCGGCGGCCGAGCGGCGCGTGGCCGACTGGCTGCTGGAGACCGCGACCGTGGCCGGGCGGTGGTTCGAACCCGACCACGGAGCACCACCGCCCGGCTACGAGGGCCTGGTTCCGCTCGCCACGCAGGAGGAGGCGCGGGCCTGGCTGGAGGTCGAAAGGGACACCTGGCTGGCCGGGCTGCGGATGGCGGCCGCAGCCGACCGGCACGAGCAGGTGGCCGGACTCGGTGAGGCGATGCGCTGGTTCGCGGCCTACACGCCGCACTGGTTGGGCGACTGGCTGGAGGTGTTCGGGCTGACGCGTGCCGCCGCCGCCCGGCTGTCCGACCGCCGCCGGGAGTTGTGGCACATGAACCGCCACGTCTGGGCGTTCCTCGCCGCCTACTCACGCCGCGGGGAGGCGGCGTTGAGGGAGGGTGCGGAGCGGGCGATGGAGGTCTACCGGCTCGCCGAAAGCCTCGGCGCCGTCAGAGAGCAGGCCGACGCGGTGTGCAACGCGGCCGAGGCCTGGCGGGCCCTGCCCGACGTCGATCAGGCGCTGTGGGCGTACACCCGGGGGCGAGAGCTGGCCGAAGCCGCCGGTTACCACCAGACCTACTACTGGGCCAGCGGCGGAGTGGCGATCGCGCTCGCCCGTCTCGGCAGGCAGGAGGAGGCGATCGAGGAGTACCGCAGCTTGCTGCGGAGCATCGACGAGCAGCCGGTCGTCTCCGCCGCGGCACAGCACTCACGGTTGTTCGCTTTGGGGGGCCTGGCCGGCGCTCTGCTCGCCGCGCAGCGCTGGCAGGAGGCCATCGAGGTGGCGGAGCCGGCTCTGGCCGAGACCATGGAGCAGGGCAGCATCTGGACGATGAACATGCGCCTGGCGCTGGGCCGGGCATATGCCGGGCTGGGTGCGACCGGCGAAGCCCGCGAGTATCTGACCCGGTCGATCGAGCTGGCGGAGAAGCACAAAACGTGGACGCCCAGATCGCTTGAGCAGGCGAAAGCGGAGCTGGCGGCCCTCGGCAGGCCGGAAGCAGCTGACGGGACAGTCGGGTGATGTCACCTGACGGTGAGCCCGGCGAACTCTCCTGGCGGACGCCGACGCCAAGACCCCGCTGGGCTCCCCAACCGTATGGCGGGTCGCATCGAGCTCGCCGGTACATGATTCGGTGCCCCGCCTCACTCCACCCACGCCGGCACGATCTGGCCCAGCCGGGCCGGGTCGGTCATGGAGCCGATCACCGTGATGAGGCCGTCCACGATCGTGAAGGCCACGACCGTGGCCGGCCGCCCGCCGAAGGTGATGACGGCTCCAGGGGCGCCGTCCACCAGCGCCGGATGCATCCGCGCGTCCGCGTTCCTGAACAGCGTCGCCTGACCGGCGATGTTGCGCGCTCCGCGAATGGTGACCGCCCCTCCGGGCGTCTGGGCGCGCAGCTCCACATCGGGCGCGAGCATGGTGAGCAGCCGGGCGACGTCACCCTTGCCGACCGCCTCGAAGAACGCGTCCACGACCTCCCTGCCCGCGGCGTCGGCGGCGGCCACCCTGGTCCGCAGCCGCCCCCGGGCCCGGCTGGCGAGCATCTTCGTGGCCGCGGTGCTCCGGCCGAGGATGGCCGCGACCCCGTCGAACGGCACCTCGAACACGTCGTGGAGCACGAACGCCACCCGCTCCGCCGGGGTCAGGGCGTCCATGACGACGTACAGCGCGAGACCGACCGACTCGGCTAGCAGGACCTCCTCCTCGGGGTCGGTCCCGGAGCCCCAGACCGCCTCCCGCGGGAGCATCCCGACCTCCAGTTCGAGCGGCTGCTCCCGCCGTACCCCGTGCCTGCGCAGCGCGTCCAGGCAGATCCGCACCGTCACCGTGGTGAGCCAGCCGCGCAGCTCCCCGATCCCGTCGGCGCCGTTGCGTACGAGCCGCAGCCACGCCTCCTGCACGGCGTCGTCCGCGTCCGCGTGCGAGCCGAGCAGGCGGAACGCGATCGCGTGCAGATAGGAGCGCTGGGCCTCGAACGCGGCGGCGAGCTCTTCCTCGTCGGTCACGGTCACGATCCTCCTCATGGTCTTTCCTCGGTACCGGCACTTCGACGTATCGCGAGCCGCGAAGGTAACGCAGGCCCCGCGTTACCTTCCCGGGCGGCGGCACGTCGTAGTGGCGTCAACCGTTCCGACGACCCTCCCGGGGAGCAGAGATGACGCGTATCAAGGACGCCTCGACCCAGCCCGACATCACGGGCGCCGTCCAGCAGCTCTTCAAGGCGATGTACGCCGGAGGCGTGCCGCAGCAGACGCTGGAGCTGGTGCATCTGCGCGCGAGCCAGATCAACGGCTGCAGCGCCTGCGTGGACGCCGGCATCGCCAGTGCCGCGAACTCCGGGGTGAGCGCGGAGAAGATGCTCAACCTCGCCGCCTGGTACGAGAACCCGATCTTCGACGACGCCGAGCGTGCCGCGCTCGCGCTCACCGAGGCCGCGACCCGGCTCTCCGACCGGCCGGGCTCGGTGACCGACGAGATCTACGCCGAGACCGCGAAGCACTTCGACGAGCGGCAGCTCGGGGCCCTGGTGCTGATGATCGCGACCACCAACTTCTTCAACCGCATCAACACCACGTTCCGGGTGCCCGCGGGCCAGAAGTGGGACTGATCACGTACGCGTGAACGTACCCGGCGGTCCGCACCCAGCGGGCCGCCGCAGCACCCAGGCCCGATCAGAAATCAGGAGGCCCCGGCCGCAACGTTCCTTCCCCGCGACGGCCGCTCCTTCGAAGGACGCGTGGATGGCTGAGGCGATGCACGCACCCAGCGTGGGACGAGCTGCTCCCGCGGTTGTCTGCCGGCAGATCCCGGCCGGTCCCCGGTTCTCCGGCCGGTCCCCGGTTCTTCGGCCTGGGGACCGGCGCGGTCAGTGGGTGTCTGGTCTGGGGATGTGGATGCCCGCGGCGCGGAGCTTGGCCTCGACGAGCGCGACCCCCCGGGCCGTGGCCGATCCCTGCTCTTCGCCGTGGTGGGCGATCAGGTCGTACCGGGCTGCGGCGTCGGTGCGGGCTTGCAGGCCGGTCACGATCTTCAGGTGTGCGGGGTTGGCGAGGAAGTGGTCGGCAACGGCAGTGGCGAGCTCGGCCAGGCGCGGGTCGTCCGGCTCCCATGTCGTGGCTTCGACTGCGCGCTTGCTCAACGCGACGAAGCGGGGATCGTCGAGGGCGTGCTCGACATGGGTGAGGAAGTCGTCGAAGCCCTCCGGGACCAGGGCCCTGGCCAGCACCCAGCCCTCCCTGGTGGCCGCCACCTCCTCCGCGGGAAATCCGAGGCCGGCCATCCGCTCCAGCAGCGCCACGGCGCGGTCGCCCAGCAGGGCCCGGTCTCCGTCGGCGAGCCGGTGCAGCATGTCACGGCGCGCGATCAGCTCCTCGATCCGCTCGGTGAGCTGCCGTTCGACGTCGGTGAGAGCGGCGGCGAACGGCGCGGCGTCGGCGTCGAGCAGGGGCCCGACTTCGGCCAGCGGCACCCCGGCGGCGGCCAGCGTCCGGACCTGCACCAGCCGCAACAGCTCGGCCGAGCCGTAGCGCCGGTAGCCGGAGCTGTCGCGTTCCGGCTCCTTCACCAGGCCGAGCTTGTGGTAGTGGCGCACCGTCTTCACCGTGACGCCGACGAACGCCGCCGCCTGCCCGATCGTGACTCCGTTCATCGGCGCAATCCTGCCTTGTCCTCGAGCGCGGCGACTAGCCAGACCATAGCCGAGCATGTGGTCCCAGTTCGCGTTCTACCTGATGCACGACCGGAAGGGGTCGCCTCTCGAGGCGTACGGGTAACGGGGGTTCAGTCCGCCGGCTGAGCCGGATCGGCCTTCTCGCCGCAGAACACCTCGTTGACGAGCCTTTGCTGGGCGTTCCGGAGCGCTGTCGCTATGGACATGTCGGCGTCGGCCACCCAGTTCAGTACGGCGGTCATGGTTTTGCCGCCGTCGGGTGTGATGTACATCAGCGTCGTGGAGCCGACAGTGCCGCCGCTGTGGGTGATGACGGTGCCGCCGCAGTCCGTTTTCTGGACGATCACTCCCAGCCCGTACTCGAAGTTCGGGATGCCCGTGGCGCGCGGGGTGCACATCTCGGCGAGCAGGGGGGCCGGCAGGAGCTTGCCGCCCAGCAGCGCGGAGATGAACGTGTGGAGGTCCTGGCTGGTCGAGATCATGTCCCCGCCGGTTGAGACCCAGGAGGGGTTGTGGCGGGTGATGTCGATCGTCTTCTGCTCGCCGGCGTCCTCGTACCGGTAGTAGATGTGGGTGTGTGGCTCGGGAATCTCCGGCGAGGCGTCGGGCACCACCGTGCCCGACAGCCCGAGCGGTCCCAGGATCCGCCGCTGCATCTCCTCGGCCAGCGAGCGGCCGGTGACCTTCTCGATCAGCAACCGGGCCAGCACGTAGTTGGTGTTGGAGTAGCTCCAGCCGGTCCCCGGCTCGAATCGGGCCGGCTTGGACAGCGCCAGACGTACCAGCTCCTCGGGCCGGTAGGTGTGAAACCGGTTGTCCACCCACTCCTTGCCCGTGGTGCCGTAGGGCACGGGGATCCCGTGCACGATCGACCCGTCGTCGTAGACCTCGCCGGTGAAGTTGAACAGCCCGCTGGTGTGCTGCAGCAGCATCCGCACCGTGATCCGCTCGTCCAGCCCGAACTCGGGCAGGTAGTCGGCCGCCGGGGTGTCCAGCTCGATCTGGCCCTCGGCCACCAGCTGCAGCACCAGGGTCGCGGTGAAGGTCTTGGTGTTGCTGCCGATCCGGGCATGGCCGTTGACCGGCGGCTTGGCGGTCCCGCCCAGCTCGGCCACCCCGGCGCTGCCGGCCCACTCGCCCCGCTCGTCGTGCACGCGCAGCGACACCCCGAGGAAACCGGACTCGACGATCTCCTCGATCACCTTCTGCAGCTCCGGCCGGTCCTGCCCGGCCGCGGCTTCCGGCACGGCCCCGCCGTCCGCAACGGCCGCCCCGGCGGTGTCGAGGGCTTCGGTGATCTTGCGGGCCATCGCGGCGGTGGCCGGGCTCGGCCGGCTCTGGTGCATCTGGGCGGTCTCGACAGCGACGAGGACGGTGCCGCGGAAGTTGTCGGCCTCGGCCGGATCCTGCTGCTTCAGGAGGTTCATGGCCGCGGTCAGGGCCGGCAGCACGCGGTCGGCCATCTCGGCCACGGACGTGCCGGTCAGGTCCTTGCCGTCAGGGTAGTCGGCGAGCACATGCCCGATCAGGCCGGTGGCCGAGCCCAGCGCGATGCTGCCGTTGGTGGCGATCTTGTGAGGCTTGCCGGCGGCACCGGCGGCGGCCATCAGCGACACGGCGCCGTAGGCGGCAATCCGCAGGGTGCTCTTGTCCTGATCGGAAAGGGTGATCGTCATGGTGGTTTGCCCTTCGAAGCTGTTATGTCCGGGTCAGCGTCGCGCCGCTGCGCTGCGCCGAGCTTGCACCCTGACCCAAGGTAAACCTCAACCGTGATCTAGCTCACAGCCGCTCTGAGGGTTGAGACAGCTTTGGGAGCAGGACGCCGTCCCCCGCGGGTGACAGTCGCATCTCGCGCGGGAGGTTCGATGGTGTTCCGTAAGGCGATCCCCGGTCGCGAGCCGACCCGGCCGCCGGCGACCGCTCGCCGCTGCCATGACGTCGTATCCGCTCCCAGCTTGACTCGATCCCGCTCATCCAGGGTCTCGCACTGCAGGCCGGCGTCCGTGGCCGTCTCGGCGACAGCGTGTCCGACCGCCTGCAGGCGCGGCCGCCAGGCGCTCGCGCTCACCCTCGTCCCGTCGAACTGGTGCCTGCGCAGCGGAAACTCCCGCAGTTGCGCACGCATCCGGGTAGTCGGGAGAACCTTGCTCGCTACTCGGTGGGCTGATCGTGTGAGGGATGTGGCCGGCGTGCGGAGTACAGCGGGATGCGGGCGACGAAACGAGCGCCCTGCTCGGACTCTTCGACGGTGAGCGTTCCGCCGTGGCGTTCGGCGATCTGCCGGGCGATCGGAAGGCCGAGCCCGGTGCCGCCGGCGTCCTTGTCGCGGGCGTCGTCCAGGCGGGCGAAGCGCTCGAATATCCGCTCCCGCTGACCCGCGGGGATGCCGGAGCCGTCGTCACTCACCGCCAGCACGGCCTGTCCCGCTTCGGCGCTCAGTGAGATGGTCACGGTGGAAGCGGCGTGCCGTTCGGCGTTGTCGACCAGGTTGGTGAGCAGGCGGACGAGTTGCAGGCGGTCGCCGTGGACCAGGGCCGACTGGAGGTCGCGAGCTATGACCACCTCATGCGGGTGGCGGTGGTCCAGTTCGCAGGACACCAGATCCCTCAGGTCCACCGGCGCGGCGGGACCGAGCGCGCCGGCGTCCAGGCGGGAGAGGGTCAGCAGATCGGTGACGATGGCCTGCAGGCGGTGCAGGCTGTTCAGCATGGCGGCGGTTGTGGCGGGCCAGTCGGCGTCGGCAGGGTGGAGGAGCGCCTCTTCCAGCTGCGTGCGCATCGCGGTGATGGGGCTGCGCAAGTCGTGTGAGGCGTCGGAGGTGAAGCGGCGTTCCCGCTGGAACGCGGCCTCCAGCAGCGTCAGGGTCTGGTTCACCGTGCAGGCCAGGTCATGGATCTCATCTCGCGGCCCGGGCACCGGAACGCGGTGCCCCAGATCCGTGGAGGTGATCTTGGACAGCTGGGTCCGGATGGTATCGACCGGCTTGAGTGATCTGGCGACGATCCGCCACGCGCCGATGGTCGTGATCGCGATCAGCAGCACGAAGACCGCCACCACGCCGGTCAGGAGCCGTTCGGTGACGTACCACGGGTGGGCGGGCGCGGCTACGAAGATGCTCCAGTCGCCGTCTGGCCGTGGGACACGCTGAGCGGAGACGATCATGCAGGTGCCCGGGAGGTCGGGCATGTGGCACAGGGTTTCCATCCCGCCCACGAGGGGGCTCGGGACGAATGGGGCCATAGGTGGCCGTCCTCGCAGGTTCGCGCTGGCCGACACGATCCGGCCGGTGGGGTCGATCACCTGGAAGGCGGAGATCGGGTAACCCGTGCTTGCCGTGGGCACCTGGCCACGGGTCAGGAGGCGGGCGGCGTGCGTGATCGCATGATGATTACGGCGATTGGTTTCCAGCGTGCGGTCGTCGTGCACGATCTTGATGATCAACGCGGCGATGCCCGCGCACAGGAGAGTCATCACGATGGCCGACAGCAGGCTCAGCCGGGTCCGCACCGACCACTCACGACATGCCTTCAACGCGCTCCCCCTTGTGCGACCAGGGTAAATGTGCGCATTCGGGAGTCAGATGGGGGCGAAGGCAGATTCCCCTCAAGGTTCGACAACCTTGCGCCGCAGGCGTGGACGGTTCCGGGGCAATCGTGTGCAAGCCGGGCTCGAAGCGGCCGATCTAGGCAGGGTGTCGGGCTGTTGGGGCCTGTATGGAGATCAGTTGCACCGTCGTGCGCCGAACGTCTCCGGCCTGCCAGAGCACTTCGATGTCGTCCGCGGGTGTTGGCAGGCGCGAGCTCGTCGGGTCGTCCGCCGTGGCGCGGCACACCCCGGTGACCGCCGCCCTCACCGTCGTGCTGGCCGCGAATGTCGTCCTGGCCGTGCTGATCACCGTGGTCTGCGTCAGCGCCGGGCTACCCCTGGCCGGGTCCTTTGGGGACTGCCGGCCGCGTCAGGGGGCTGGGTCGGGGCAGCGCCGGCCGCGGGCACGCTGCTCGGGCTCACGCTCGTGGCCGCCGGGTTCACGGCCGCGGGCCTGTACGGGCTCCGCCGCCGCGACCTGGCCATGTGACTCCAGCCTGTTGGACATCACCGTCACCGGATCCTCTCGACACCGCTTCGACCGACCCTTGGGGAGCAGCCTCGCATCAGGTCCATCCGATGTGAGGTCCGCCGGCCACCGGCCGGGGAGCGTCGGACCCGCGCTGGGTGGGAGGGCGACGGCGAGGAACGGTTCACTGCTCGATCCTCGTGGCGGACGCGGCGGCCGCGTAGCCCGCCAACAGGTCCGCCACCTCTCCGGGGCGGCTGAGTGCGACGCAGTGGCCGCCCGCGATCTCGTCGGGGACGATGCCCAAGCGCTCGGGCACCAGCCGGCGGAAGAAGCCGGGCGGGAAGAAGCGGTCCTCGGTGCAGAGCACGAACCTCGTCGGCACGTCCGGCCACGCATCCGACGGCCATGGACCGGCCGAGGCGGCACTGGACGGATGGTCGCGCTCCTTGCCCAGCGCCTCCTCGGCCAGCTCCCGGGGCACATCGTGGTAGAAGCTCACGAATGGATCCGCGTGGCCGGTCAAACCGCCATCGCTCCTGGCCTGCTCCTCCATCGCGCTCTGGTAGCCGGTGTTGGCCCACCACTCATCCGGCGACTCACCCGGCGACGGGATCATGCCGGCCAGGAGGACCAGCACGTCGACGGGCAGGCGATCGGCGACCAAGGGGGCGGTGAACGCACCGAAGGAGTGGCCCACGACGACCAGGTCCCGCTTGTCACCGACGGCCTCGACCACGGCGTCGGCGTAGTCCGCCAGCGTCTTCGACTCGTCGTCACCCGGAAGGTCGGGGGCCAGCACGTCGTGCCCACGCGCTCGTAGCTCGGCCGCCACCAGGTGCCACGACCATCCGACGTCTCCTCCGCCGTGGATCAACACGAATGTGCTCATCGGACTCTCTCTTGATCGTCGGAACAGCGCACGACGACGGCGACCGCGAGGACCAGCCATCCCAGGCGCGAGGTATGGCCTTTGTCGGTGCGACGGTGGGTCGCTGTCATGCCGACCACGCTAGGAGCCAGACGCCATCGTGAAAAGCGATTGTTCCCGATGGACTCGATCGCCCGAAGCGATGGCCACCTCACGCGGCCATCGTCCGACGGCTGAACTCAGCCCAGGTCGATACGGGCGAGCTCGGTGCGCACGGTGACGCCCAGCTTGGGGAAGGCCCGGTAGAGGTGGTGGCTGACCGTCTTGGGGCTGAGGAAGAGCTGGGCGGCGATCTGCTTGTTCGTCGCTCCGGTCGAGGCCAGCCGGACGACATGGAGCTCCTGGGCGGTGAGCCGGGCGGCCAGGTCGTCGGTGTCGTGGCGGCTGAGCGTCTCGCCCGTGGCGCGCAGTTCGGCCGCGGCGCGGTCGGCCCACTGAGCGGCGCCGATGCCGCGGAAGGTCTCCTGGGCCGCACGGAGGTGGGCGCGCGCGTCGGTGCGGCGCCGGTTGCGGCGCAGCCATTCGCCGTAGAGGAGTTCGGTGCGGGCTTGCTCGAAGGGGCGGTCCGTACGGTCCAGGGCGGCGACGAAGTGCTCCTCGGCGTCCGGGTCCGCGGACAGCAGGGCCTCACAGCGGTGCAGTACGGCACGCGCCCAGGCCAGGCCGGCCGCCTCCGCCCAGCGGCGGAATCGCTCGTACGGCACCGCCGCCGCTTCCGGCCGGCCGAGCCGTACGGCGGCCTCGATCTGGTCGGGCGCGAAGTACACGGCGTGGATCTGGCGTCCGACCGGCCCCTGAGCGGCCCGGTCGAGCCGGTCGAGGGCGGCCTCGAAACGTCCGTGGCCCAGGTCGAGCATGGCCAGGGCCCACACGCCCCAGGCCCTGCTGGTGGCGACGTGCTCGGTGGCGAAGTGGGTGAGGTTCTGCTCGGCCAGGGCCCGGCAGCGTTCCTCGTCGCCCTCCACCGCCGCCAGCCAGGCCAGCACGCCCTGCTGGTGCGCCAGGCGGTGGAGCTGCCCGGTGTCCTCGGCGACGCGCAGCCCCTCGGCCGCGGCGAGCGCGCTGTCCCGGAAACGCCCGCGGTAGAGCTCGGCGACCGACAGCGTCGCCAGGGCCAGCGGCATCCAGCCGATCATGCCGCGGGCGCGGCACTCCTCGGTGAGCGACATCGACAGCGTGCGGGAGGCGTCGAAGTCCCCGACCAGGATGGCCAGCGAGGCGGCGTTGCTGCGCATCATGGCCGGGGCGTCCGGGGCTCGCCGGACCCGGGCCACGTACGCGCGGCAGCTCGGCAGCGCTTCCTCCACCGCTCCGGTGAGGAGCAGGGTGACGCCGGCGGCCATCAGCCGGGCCAGGGCGTCGCGGGGGAGCGGCAGCTTGTCGAGCCGGGTACGGGCCTGCCCGGCCCAGCCGGGTTCGCCCGCGTAGAACGCCGCGCGGACGGCGTCGGACAGCATCGCGGCGGCGGTTTCCGTGTCGTTCTTCCCGGCCGCTTCGATCAGGATGTCGCAGGCCGTACGCAGCGAACCGCTTTCGAAGGCGATCCGCGCCCTCAGGGCGGCGGGCCGGAGCTCTGGGGTGAGGCGTTCGGCCTCGTCGGCCAGGGCGAGCGCGTGTTCCGTCCGCCCGGCCAGCTCGGCCGTCTCGGCGGCGAGCACCAGCCGCCGGCCCCGCTCGGCGACGTCCGGGGTGAGCTGTGCGGCCCTGGTCAGCGCGGAGGCGGCGGCGCTGAAGCCCGTGCGCTCGCGGGCGCGGACAGCGGCCCGCTCCAGCGCTTCGGCCACCTGGGCGTCCGGTCCGGTCGCGGCCGCGGCGAGATGCCAGGCCCGCAGATCGGCGTCCAGCTCGCCGGTCAGTACGTCGGCGAGAGCGCGGTGGAGCTCCAGCCGCTGGCTGTAGGTGGCGTTCTGGTAGGCGGCGGCCCGGATGAGCGGGTGCCGGAACGACCACGTCGGTGCGGAGACGGTGACCAGCCCGGCCGCATCGGCCGAGTCGAGGGCGGCGACCGGCAGGCCGAGGGCCGCCGCGGCTGCGAAGATCACCGTCAGGTCGCCGGACTCCTCGGCCGCGGCGAGGGCCAGCAGGGTCTGGGTGGGCGCGGGCAGCTCGCGGATGCGCTGCTCGTATGCCTGCTGGATGCGGTGCGGCAGCGGCAGCCTGGCCGTCGCCAGCGGGTCGGTGGTGTACGCGGGCAGCTCGCGCAGCGCGAGCGGGTTACCCGCCGCCTCGGCCAGCACCCGCTCCCGTGCCCCGGCACTCAGGCCGGGCGCGTGCTCGTCCAGCAGCCGGGCCGCCGCGGCGCGGTCGAGGTCGGCAGGGCACAGCACCGGCACCCCCGGGGCCTCGAACCCCGGCCGGGCGGCGAAGACCAGGGCGACGCCCTCGCCCCGCAGCCGGCGCGCCACGAAACGCAGGGCGTCGGCCGAAGCCCGGTCCAGCCACTGGGTGTCGTCGATGAGGCACACCAGCGGCGCCCGTTCGGCGAGGAGGGTGAGGGCGGCCAGGCCGACGAGGAAGCGGTCCACCCCGGACGGCGGCGCCGCGGCCAGGCCCAGCGCGGCTCGCAGCGCGTCGGCCTGCGGCTCGGGCAGCGCCTCGATCTCCCCCAGGACCGGGCCGAGCAATAACTGCAGTGCCGCGTAAGGCAGCTCGGCCTCGCTCGCGACGCCGCTGACCCGCAGCACCGGCAGTGGCGGCGCGCGATCCGCGGCGTAGTCGACCAGCGCCGACTTGCCGATCCCCGGCTCCCCGGAAATGAGCAGTGCCCCGCTGGAGCCGGCGCGGGCCTTGTCGAGCAGCCGATCGAGCTCGGCCTGCTCCTTCCCGCGCCCATGAAGCATGACCGGAAATCTAGATCAGTGTCCGTCCGGCAGGCAATCGGGAAGACCGGACATCTGTCCGATGCGGCCGGGGCCCGGTGATTCCTAGCCTTCGAACCATGAACCTCGGGACGTACTCGCAGAACGAGCGCAGCCGTCGCTGGGCACTGGGCCGGGCGCTGATGGACGCCGAAGTCGTCGAGGCGCTCTTGCTGTACGAGAACACCTACTTCACCGGGGGCCCCTCGGACGCGATCGTCGTCTTCCCCCGCGTCGGCAGGCCGGTGGCGCTGACCGACGGTCCGTCCCGGAGCCCGTGGGCGCCCACCCGGCCGTCCCGGCACGCGTACGGCATCGCCGAGGTGCTCTGGGAACACCGGCTGCACCGGTCGGCCGTCGGCGTGCTCGGCCTGGAACCGTACCCGCCGATCCACCGGGGTCCGCTCCTGCCTCACAGCCTGTGGTCGCAGGTGCTCGGGCTGCTCCACACCGGCCGTCCGCATCAGTGCCGGCGTCTCCCCATCCACACCGGCCGTACGCATCAGCACCGGCGCGTCGGCCCCTCCACTCCGGCCACCGGCCCCGGCTTCGCCGCGCCCGCTCTCCGCGCCGGCGGCGGGCCGATCTCCCGTGGCACGTGGTGCTGGTCGAGATCCGCTGCACGTACGGCTTCCTCGAGGTCAGAGGGCGCATGCCGCGCCTACCCGGCGAGGTGCCCGGCACCGTGGCCGAGGCGCTCGATCGGGCCAAGGCCGGTTACGCGGCCGGGCTGCGCGCCGTACGGCCCGCCAACACCGTCGGCCAGGCCGCCGCCGCGGTCGCCGCGCACCTGGGCGGTCCCGGCGGGGAGCCGTACCTCGTGGGGCTCAACCCGCTCAGCCTGAGTGCCGGCGGCCAGGAGCCGCCGAGCGGCCACGACTTCGTCATCGCGCCCGGCATGACCTTCGCCCTCCAGGCCGGCTACGGCCAGGTCGCCGTCGGCGGCACCGTGCTGACGACCGAGGACGGCACCGTCGAACTGTTCACCCCCTTCACCAGAGCCTCGTGCGCCCTCACCACCCCCGCAGGGCGGACCTCATGAAGGGCCACGCTGAAGTGACCGACCCACAGGCGGCTCCCGGCCGAGGCCCGATCGGCGATCTGGCCGTCCTGCTGATGAACCGGATGTGACCAAGCGGCTCAACGAGTGAGGAGCGAATCCGTGTCCACCACACCCACGGCCCGCGGGAGCGGACGATCCTGGGCCCTGCTGCTCGTCCTGTGCGGCACGATCTTCCTCGAGGGCAGCGACGTCGCCATGCTGGCCGTCGCCATCCCCACCATCCGCGCCGACCTCGGCCTCACCACCAGCACCGCGGCGTGGGTGATGAGCGGCTACGTGCTCGGATACGCCGGTTTCACCCTGCTCGGCGGGCGTGCCGCCGATCTGCTGGGCAGGCGACGCATGTTCCTCACCTGGCTGGGCGTCTTCCTGGTCTTCTCCATGCTGGGCGGCTTCGCGGCCGACGGCTGGATGCTGGTCGTGGCGCGGTTCGTCACCGGAGTGGCGGCGGCCTTCATGACCCCCGCCGCGATGTCGATCATCACGACCTCGTACCCGGAGGGGCCGCAGCGCGACAAGGCCCTGCTGATCTTCGCCGGTGTCGGCGCCGGCGGCTTCTCATTGGGCCTGGTCATCGGTGGCCTGCTGACCGAACTCGACTGGCGCTGGGTGTTCTTCGCCCCGGTGTTCATGGCCGGCGTCATCTTGTTCGCGGCGCTCAGGCTGCTGTCCGCCGAGGCCCGCCCTGAGCCCGCGCGTTGCGGCTACGACCTGGCCGGCGCGGCCAGCGCCGCCGCCGCGATGCTGCTGCTCGCCTACGGCATCGTCCGGCTCGAGCACGGCGGCGAAGGGCTCGGGCTGACCCTCGGCGCGCTCGCCGCCGGGCTGGCGCTGGTGGCGGCATTCATCGTGATCGAACGGCGCGCCAAGGCGCCGCTCGTCCGCCTGGGGATCTTCCGCAAGGCCGCGCTGGTCCGGGCCAACGTCGCCGCGCTGCTGTTCCTGGGTGCGTTCTTCGGTTTCCAGTTCATCGTGACGCTCTACCTGCAGGAGCTGCGCGGCTGGTCGTCGCTGCAGACCGCGATCGCGCTGATCGTCATGGGCTGCGACGCCGTGCTGGCTCCCATCCTCACCCCCCGCCTGGTGAACCGGTACGGCCGCGCCCGGGTGATCTTCGGCGGCTTCCTGCTGGCGATCGCGGCCTACGGGCTCTTCCTGCCGGTGGGGATGGACTGGTCGTACGCGGCGATGTTCCCGACCCTGATCATCGCGGGCACCGCCTTCGCCCTCGCCTACGGTCCGCTGACGATCGCGGCCACCGACAGCGTGGCGGAGGAGGAGCAGGGCCTGGCCGGCGGCCTGCTGTACACCTTCACCCAGTTCGGCTCGGCGGTCGGGATCTCCGCGGTGACCGCGGTGTACGGGTTCGCCGCGGCCGGCGCCGATGGCTCACCGGGCGCGGTGCTGGACGCCTACCGCACCGCGCTCGTCGTTCCGGTGATCATGGTGCTGCTGGGGGCGGCCGTCTCCGCCTTCGGCCTGCGCAACGCCCGGCCCGCCGGCCGACTGGCGGGCGCGGCCCCCGACGAGGCCGCTTGAAGGTCATCAAGGACGTACGGGCAACTGGTACGCGCCGCCGGCGATTCCCCTTCACCACAGCGGCATCGACGGGCCGGGCCCCCGCGGAGCCCGGCCCGTCCGCGATGAACAACCGTCAGACCGGACCAACGGCGCGTCCGGGTTCGACAGCGCGGCGATGGCTTCCCTTTCTGACGGTACGGTGCGTGGCGGGTCTTCTCGCTAGGACGGGCAGCTGGGGCCGAGCAACTGCCAGGGCGAGCAGTTGTCGCCGGAAGACGAGCAGCACAGCCTCCTGTGCCAGCCGCTCGAGAAGCACTTGTACTGGTATCCGCACACCGCCGACGCCCTCACCTCAGGAAGTACCAGCGCCAGAGCCTTGTCGATGAGCACTTTCATCCTGCCTCCTCGTATCCCCTACTTACTGACGGTCGTGGCGATTATCGGGACGGGCGTTGGCGGGCGGTTAGCGCGGCGATAGCGCGGCTTGGGGGCGGTGGTGGGAACAGGGCGGGCGGTGGATCGCCGGAAGGAACCCGTGGCGGTGCGGTGCTGTCCCGTGGTCGCTGGTTCTCTCGGGTTCGGCAGTCAGGATGGCTGGACTTCGTCGAAGAGGGCGATGGCTTCGGTGGGGTCCGGGCTCACGAGGCGTTCCAGCCCGGCTGTTGTGATCTTCGCCCATCTGCCGGCCCGTGCCCACATCTGTTCCTCGAAGGCGCGGACGGCCTCGTCCAGATCCTCAGGACCGCGGGCGGCGGCGACGGACTCGGCGAGTTCGGCGCCTTCCAGCATCGCGAGGTTCGCGCCCGCCCCCAATGGGGGCATCAGGTGGGCGGCGTCGCCCAGTAGCGTCACCCCGGGAACGTGGGTCCAGGTGTGGGACACGGGCAGGACGTGGAGAGGGCGGGGGACGAAGGCGGTGCCGTGGCGGAGGAGGTCGAGGACGGGAGCGGCCCAGCCGTCGAACAGGGCCAGCAGCCTTGACCGCACGGTCTCGACATCGGCCTCGACATCGGCCTCGACATCGGCCTCAACATCGGCCTCGACATCGGCCTCGACATCGGCCTCAACATCGGCCTCGACATCGGCCTCGACATCGGCCTCGACATCGGCCTCGACATCGGCCTCGACATCGGCCTCAACATCGGCCTCGACATCGGCCTCGACATCGGCCACGTCGAGGCCCGCGCGCCGGTCCAGGTTCGTGTGCCGGTCCAGCGGCGCGCGGAACTGGGCGTACACCTTGACGTGGCCGCCGCTGTTGCGCTGGGCGACGAGGGCGCGGTTCACGCCGTACACGGCCACGGAACCGTCGCCGATCAGCCGGGCGAGGTCGGGATGGCGGGTGTCGACGTCGTCCAGGGAGGTCTCGACCAGGGTGACGCCGGTGTAGTGCGGCGTCGCGGACGAGACTGCCGGGCGGACCCGGGACCAGGCGCCGTCCGCGCCGACCACGAGGTCGAACGTCTCCTGCCGCCCGTCCGCGAACCGGACCAGCACGCCGTCCCGGGTCCCCGGCACCACCTCCGTCACGCCCCGCCCCCACTGAACGTCCAGGGGGCCGAGCAGCAGGTCACGGAGTTGCCCGCGGTCGATCTCGGGATTGGCCCGGTCGTCCGGACGGGGTTGCCAGTCGCGCAGGACGGCCCCGTCCGTGTGCAGGATGCGCATGGCCTGCCCCTCGGGACGGGACAGCGCCTGGAACTCCGCCAGCAGCCCCGCCTTGTCCAGCGCGAGCTGGCCCAGCTTTACGTGCAGGTCCAGCGTGCCGCCCGGGGGACGGGCGTCGGGGGCGGGATCGCGTTCGAGGACGGTGACGGGGTGATCGTGGCGGTGCAGGACGCGGGCGAAGGTGAGGCCGGCGGGGCCGCCTCCAACCACGGCGATACGGTGTCTCATGTCGATACACTGTATTTCGCTGAGATGGCGTATCGCAACAGTACGATGTACGCATGACTGTGTGGGACCGGCCAGAGCCGCCGACTCGCCCCGCCCCGCTCGACCGGGAGCGGATCGTCGCCGCCGCCATCGCCCTGGCCGACGAAGGCGGGCTGGAGGCGGTGTCGTTGCGCAAGGTCGCCGCCCGGCTGGACGCCGGCCCGATGCGGCTGTACGGGTACATCTCCACCAAGGAGGAGCTGTTCGACCTCATGGTGGACGAGGTCCACGCCGAGATCCTCCCCGAGGAGGAGCCCGCCGACTGGCGGGAGGCGCTGCGCAGCCACGCCCACCGCACCAGGCAGGCCACCCTCCGTCACGAATGGCTGGCCGACCTGCTCGGCGGCCGTCCAGCCCTGGGCCCGAACGCCCTCGCCGTGACCGAGGCCAAGCTGGCCGCCCTCGACGGCCTCGCCGACCTCGACACCGTCATGCGCGCCGTGGAGACCGTCAGCGCCTACTTGACCGGCGCGATCAGGCGCGAGATCGCGAACCTGCGGGCCGAGCGCGCCACGGGCCTGTCCAAGCGCGACTGGCAGCGCGCCTCCGGCCCGCATGTGAGCAGGATGCTGGCCACGGGCCGCTTCCCGGCGCTGGCCAAGTTCGTGCACGACGGCACGGAGGTGGACGCCGAGACGTCCTTCGCGACCGGCCTGGACTGGGTCCTCGACGCCGTGGCCGCCAAACTCACCGGGCACCCGAGTCGGGGAGTTTCGTGACGTCGCCGGATCTGGCGGTGTCGTAGCCGCCGAGTGCGGAGATCCGGTCGCGCAGGGCCGGCGTCTGTAGGGCGGCGATGAGATGAGCGGCCGGGTCGAGGGCGGTCCCGACCAGCCCGATGTCGAAGTCCTCCCAGGTCAGGGGAATGAACTCGAGGTCCAGCTCGGCAGCGGCCGCGCGGATTCCGAGGCCGACGTCGACGGTGCCGGTGGCAACGGCCAGGGCGACCTCGAGGTGGGTCCCGACCTGCGGTCCCCGGAGGCTGTCCGGGTCGTGACCGGCGGCGAGGAGCAGCCGGTCCAGCAGGATTCGGGTCCCGGTGCCCGGCCGCCGGGTGGAGACCCGCCGCTTTGCCACATCGGCTATGCCGGTGATGCGGTGGGGGTTGCCGGGCAGCACGATCAGCCCCTGCTCGCGTCGCCAGAGGTGGATCAGGTGCGGGTCCAGGCCGCGCAGCATGCCGAGCGCGAAAGGCGCGTTGTAGACGCCGGTGTGGTGCAGCAGATGGATCGCCGCGCCGTCGGCGCGACCCTGGCGTACCGCGGCGAGGCCGGTGACGCTGCCCTCGCGGGTGGCGATCTTCAGCTTGCCGTGAAGCGCGCCGGCGAGGAGATCGAGAGCGGGGTCGTCGCTGCCGGCGAGGGTGAAGACCAGGTCCCCGTGCAGGAAGCGCCGGGCGGCGAGCGTGGCGCCGGGGGCTACGCGGGCACGGCGACGCTCGGCCAGCTCGAGCACTCCGACGTCGGCCAGCCGGCGCTGCGCCCGGCTGACGGTGGAGGCGGTGGTGTCCCACTGCTGGGCGATGTCGCGGACCCCCGGCAGCTCGTCGCCAGGGTGGAGGGTCCCCGCGCTGATCCGCTGGGCGAGATCAATGCAAATTTCCCGATATCGGGTCACGTTGCACAATTTACCCTTGCACTACTCTGATGTAGCACAGATAGGGTCACAGTCATGCGCAGACAGGTCCTGATCGGGTTCGCGTGGATGGCGGCAGCCTTACTGGCCGGGTGCGGGACCGCCCCCTCCTCCAGCGGGCCGGCGGAGAAGTCGCTGATCCTGGCCACCACGACCAGCACCCAGGACAGCGGGCTGCTCGACGAGCTGTTGCCGGTGTTCACCCGCGACAGCGGCTGGCAGGTCAAGACCGTGGCGGTCGGCAGCGGGCAGGCCATCGAGCTGGGCCGTCGCGGGGAGGCCGACGTGTTGCTGGTGCATTCCCCCGCAGCGGAGGAGAAGTTCGTCGCCGAGGGCAGCGCCGGCACCCGGCGGCTGGTGATGCACAACGACTTCGTGCTGCTCGGCCCGAAGGCCGACCCGGCCGAAGTACGGGGCACGAGCAGTACGAACGCGATGAAGAAGATCGCCACCGCGCGGGCGGTGTTCGTCTCCCGGGGCGACGAGTCGGGTACGCATTCCAGGGAGAAGGACCTCTGGTCCCGGGCCGGAGTGACTCCAGGCGGTTCCTGGTACCAGTCCACCGGGCAGGGCATGGGCGCGACGCTGCGGGTCGCCGGCGAGAAGGCCGCCTACACCGTGTCCGACCGGGCCACCTATCTCACCCAGCGCGGCACCTTGGAGCTGGAGGTGCTCAGCGAGGGCGACCCGGGCCTGCTGAACGTCTACCACGTCATCGAGATGACCGAGAGGGCGGGCAACCGCGTGCGGCCCGACGGCGCGAAGGCGTTCGCCGACTGGATCGTCGCCCCGCCCGCGCAGCGGCTCATCGGCGAGTTCGGGCGGGCGGAGTTCGGCCGCCCGCTGTTCACCCCGGACGCCGGCAAGGACGAAGCGACGCTGGGCCAGTGAGCACAGCCGGGGAGGTCGTTCGATGGATGTGCTGTTCGACGGGTTGGTGGACGCGATCGAGCTGCTGCTCTCCGGGGACGAGGACAGCTGGTCGATCATCGCGCTGACCCTGCGCGTCTCGTTGACCGCGACCGCGATCGCCCTGCTACTGGGATTGCCGCTGGGTGCGATCGTGGCGCTGGCCCGCTTTCCGGGCCGGCGGCTGCTGCTGGCGGCGGCCAATACCGGGATGGGCATGCCGCCGGTGGTGGTCGGGCTGTTCGTCACCGTGCTGCTGTGGCGCAGCGGGCCGCTGGGCGGGCTCGGGCTGCTCTACACACCCACCGCGATGATCATCGCCCAGGCCGCGATCGCCACCCCGATCGTGATCGCACTGGTCGCGGCCGCACTGCAACAGGTCGATCCCGACTTCCGCGTTCAGATGCAGGCTCTGGGAGCGAATCCGATCCGTGCGTTCGCGGCGCTGCTGGGCGAGGCCAGGTTGCCGCTGCTGGCCGGGGCGATGGCCGCCTTCGGCGCGGTGGTGAGCGAGGTCGGGGCCGCGCAGATGGTGGGGGGCAACCTGGCCGGACAGACCCGGGTGCTGACCACCGCTGCGGTGCTGGCCACGAGCCGGGGCCAGTTCTCGCTGGCAATCGCGTTCGGCATGATCCTGCTGACGATCGCGTTCGGCGTGAACCTGTCGCTGACGCTGATTCAGCAGCAACGGACGGCGCCGCGGTGAGCGGCCCGAGCACCGGGATCGGGTGCCGAGACCTGCGCGTGCGCGCCGGCGACCGCGAGCTGCTCAGCGTGCCGGAGCTGGATGTCGCCTCGGGACGCACGCTGGCCGTGCTGGGTCCCAACGGAGCCGGCAAGTCCACCCTGCTGCGCGCGCTCGGCCTGCTCAGCAGCCACCGTGTCACCGGACAGATCCTGCTCGATGGTCGTCCCGCGACGCGCCCACTGATGCGCCACGCCATCGCGGCCGTGCTGCAACGGCCGATCCTGCGCCGCGGCACGGTGGCCGCCAACGTGATCAGCGGACTGCGGTTCCGCGGTATGAGCCGCCGCGAGGCCCGCATGCGCGCCTGGCCGTGGATCGAGGCGCTCGGCCTGGGCCCGTTCGCCGGCCGGGACACCCGTACCCTGTCGATCGGCGAGGCTCAGCGGGTCAGCATCACCCGCGCGCTCGCGGTCGGGCCTCGGGTGCTGCTGCTCGATGAGCCGTTCAGCGGGTTGGACGGCACCACCCGCGCCGACCTGATCGCCGACCTGCGCGCCGCGCTGACCGGACAGCCCACCGCCACGATCCTGGTCACCCACGATCGGCAGGAGGCCCTCGCCCTGGCCGAGGACACCGCGCTGCTGATCGGCGGCCGGATCCGCCAGCACGGCCCGACCGCCGAGGTGCTGGACCACCCCAGTGACGCCGGCACGGCCCGGCTGCTCGGTTACACCAACATCCTCCCCCCGGCTCTCACCGGCCGGACGCACACCCTCGTGGCACGGCCCGAGCACACCCACCTCATCCTCGAGGCGTCCGATGGCCCCGCTGACCAAGGCGATGACGTACGGCCGGTGACCGGAACGCTGCGCCGGACCGTCGCACTCGGCATCGCCACCCGCGTCGACGTCGACACCTCCAGCGGCCCGCTGACCTGCCTGCACCCCGGCGACCTGCTCGCCACCGAACTTCCCCCGATCGGCGGCAACGTCCGCGTGAGAGTTCGGCACACGCGGACGTTGCTCAGCGCCGACGGAAACGAATGGACGGCGAACGAGCGGGGGAGGGGCGACAGGTTCCCGTCGGCCTGATCAGTCCTGGGTCTCCGGGATGTCGTCGTACCGGGCGGGGTCGATCTGGTTCACCGCACCGGTGCCCAGGGCCTCGATGATGGCGTCGAGTCCGTTGGCGACGGTCTGCACCAGTTGCCCGCGCTGCTTGGCCCCCCAGGTCTGGGTCTGCCCGCGCACCTCGAACAGCACGGTGCCCGAGCCGTTGAGCGCGAACGAGCCGAGCCCGGTGCCGGGCAGGTCGATGTCCTGCGGGTAGAGGGTCAACGATCCGAACGGCGACTGCCCGCGGAGCGACAGTGCGTCGTACGCCGCCAGGGTGAGCCGCTTGGAGTAGTCGAGCCGGTAGCCCTGGTTGTACTCGTGGTGGTTCTCCACGTCGACGAACTTGCCCGACAGCGACATGGTCACCTGGTCCTCCCCGCTCTCGTCGAGGTCGCAGGGGCCCTGGTGGTGCAGGTCGAGGTAGGTGTCGACGGCGCCGAACTCCGCCTTCAGCGACTTGTACAGGTCCCTGACCGCCCTGGACTCCGGATGGATGTACCAGCCCGGCTCGGAGGAGGAACCGGGGAAGTCCGCGGCCCGGGGCACGTAGTTCAGGTCCGGGTGGTAGTCGCGGTTGACGTCGAAGCCGGGCCGCGTCGCGTAGTCGTCTCCCGTACGCGGCTGGTCGTAGTAGTTCCACGCCGGCTGCGCCCCCGCCAGTTGCGGGAAGTCCGCGACGACCTCGGCCCAGGTACGGTCGTTGCCCCGCCGGTCGAGCTCCGCGCCGTCCGGGTTCATCTTGGGCACGGCGACCAGCGTGACCAGCGAGCGCAGGCGCTCGGCCGCCGGCGTGCCGGCCGTCATGTCGCGCAGCAGGGAGAGCACGGCGTCGGTGCCGGTCTTCTCGTTGCCGTGGATCTCGCTGGTGATCAGCACGACCTTGGGGCCGGTGCCGGTCCGCGCCGCCCAGATCTCACGCCCGCGGTTGGACGTGCCGATCTGCGTCACGTCCAGGACGTCGGAGCGCTGCGACTCCAGCCGCTGGAGCTCTTCGCGCAGCTCGGCGTGGCTGGTCCACGCGGATGCGCCGGTGTCCCCGGTGGAGGTGCCGCAGTGCGCGTTCGCGGGCTGGGCGACGGCGGGCGACGCCAGCGGCAGGGACGCGCCCACCAGGGCCGCCACGGCCAGGCCCACGCCGGCCAGCCTCGGCGCCACGGCACCGTACGCGGTTCGGTTCTTCCTCGTCATGGTCTTCTTCACTCCTCGTCGTCCTGGTCGATCGGCTCGCCGCGCTCCGGAATGGTGTCGGCCACCGCCGGGTCGACCGCGGCGAGGCTGCCGTCCGCGGCGGCCTGGAGCAGCGCGGCCATGGAGGCGTAGGCGGTGCGGATCAGGTAGCCGCCGGACTTCTGGCCGAGGCCGCCGCGCAGCTCGACCAGCAGGCTCGCGCTGCCCTGCAGGCCGAAGGAGTTGCGCGCGATGCCCGGGAGGGAGTCGCCGGGGTAGAGGCTGACGTCGGCGAAACCGTACTGCTGCAGCGAGGTGTAGACGAGACCGGCGACGCGCTTGCTGTCGGCGAGGACCTGCGGCGCCACGCCGGGGTTGGTGGGCCACAGGATGGAGGCGGTGGCCAGGGACCCGTCAGGCTGGCGGTAGCTGCCCTGGTGGTGGTAGTCCACGGTGATGTCCGGCTGCCACGAGCGCACCATCCGCTGGATCGCGGCCGACTCCGGCACCGGGTTGGCCTCGGGCGACATCGCGGGGTCGTGGTAGCGGTTGATGTCGAATCCCACTCCGGACAGGCAGAAGGGGCCGGAGCAGCCAGGGTCGACGTTCTGCCGCTGGAAACGTTCGGTGCCGTCGGGGTTCGCGCGTACGACGATCCGCAGCGTCACGTCGTCGAGCACGTCGGCGGCCCACTTGGCCTGTGACGCGCCGATCCGCTGGAGGAGTTGCAGCGCCGCCTCCGTGCCCAGCGGCTCGTTGCCGTGCTGCTGCGTGATGTAGAGCACCTTGGTCGGCCCGGTGCCGACCGTCGCGGTCCAGATGTCGCGGCCCTCGTTCGTCCTCCCGATCGACTCCACGTCGACCGCGCCCTTGGAGCCCTGCTCCAGGCGTCGCAGTGCGGCGGTGAGCTCGTCGTAGGTGTGGAGGCGCTGGAGAGAGACCTGCTGCGCGTCCTGGACCCAGGGACCTCCCGGCGTCGTGCGATCAGCCGACGCCGTCGCCGTCCCCCAGATCGTGAGGCCCAGAACGGTGGCCAGAACAACTGCTGTTCGTCGTTTTGTGAACAAGAACAGTCTCCTTATCGATGTACGTCGGCGGAGGCGTAAATGGGTTTCAGGGCGCGCTCCACCGCCACTTGAGAACACGAAATTCCGGCGCATGGGAAAGCCCGTCCCGATGCGCGGCGACACCCGTCAATTCACCCTCGTGGAGGGTGGAAAGGGGTTAGTCAACGAACACTGCGTGCTCCTCGCGCCGACGCCGTAGCCGGTGGCCGCTGATATCTGGATATGGACCGAATGGGGCCGCGGGCGTCGGGAGCACCCCGGCACGGCGAAGCAGAATGAATATCGTCCTTCCCTGGTGCTTGCTGCAACACGACCGGCGCAGGTCGCCATGACTCTTGTAACAAACCTCAACTGGCATGACAAGTGTCACGTTCGGTGTCCGGACCGGGCCGCACCGTGACCCTTGGCGGCGTTGAGGGGTGCCGCCGAACGTCGCGGCCATAACCGGGCCCGCAAAACACCCAGGAAACTGACAGGAATCCGGACTTGTCCCGGGGCGGACCGCCGTGGAAACGTCGCTGGTGACTTTTCCGCCCGGGATTTCGGTCTCCCCGGCGGGTCTGGCAGGTTTACGCAAGGAGCGGTCGTGCGTCTGCGCAAATGTTTTCCAGGAAAAGCCGAAGGGAACGCGGTAAGCCCGTCACCGAGATTCTTCAGTGGCCGGACGAGCATGATGGCCGCCACCATGGCGATGGCATTGACCACGTCGATCGTCGCCGCCTCACCCGCGCACGCGCTGGACGAGGAAGGGCCGGGAAACTGCACGGTCCAGGACAACCCCTCCTGGTCCGGCTGGTCCAACCACGAGCAGGTCGGTGCGGCGCTCGCGCAGATCGAGCGGACCAGCAGCGGCCGCGTCGACGTGGAGGTCGTGGGTCACTCCGCACAGGGCCGGGCGCTGTGGGCCGCCCGGGTGGGAACCGGTGACCGGGTCCTGCTGGTGACGTCGGCGATCCACGGCAACGAGCGCACCGGGACCGAGGCGCTGCTGGCGATCCTCAAGGACCTCGGCAGCGGCGGCGACGCGCGGACCAGGCAGCTGCTGGAGGACATCACGCTGGTCGCGATGCCGATGGTCAACCCCGACGGCGGCGAGCTCAACCGGCGCATCAACGTCCTGTCCTGGGCCGACACGGTGGCCACGTTCCCGCAGCTGCAAGGCGCCCCCGCGGCCTGGTACCACAGCCTGCGCGGTGACGGCATCAACCTCCCCGGCTACGACCTCAACCGGGACTTCAACCCCGATCTCGACTACGTGCCGCGGGCCGCCGACCTGCCTGGCAAGGACACCGACGCGGGGTTCTTCCTGGCTCCGGAGTCGCGCGCGATCCGCGACGTGTACGTCGGCCTGCGCCAGGAGAAGGGCGCCGTGGACGCCTACGTCGACCTGCACCACATGGGGCCCTGCGACCGCCTCACCGGCGGACCCCAGGACGGTGACCTCATCACCTTCTCGCTGGACTACCCGCCCCTCGGCGTGCAGGACGGAGCCGCGTACAAGGCGGAATGGCCGGCGCTGGATCAGGACAAGTCCCGCCGTTACGCGCTCTCGGTCTACAACGGGCTGATCGCGACGTACGGCGCGCAATCCCCCCTCACGGCCGTCGGCCGCTACTTCCACCCGGACACCCGCGAGTACGCCGGGCAGGGCCGATCGGCGTTCGCCCTGAACGGCACCGGCACCGTCCTGTTCGAGGTGCGCGGCCAGCAGGACGATCTGGGCCAGAAGCACAAGGGCATGTTCGTCAACGCGGTGCGGACCGGGGTCGAGTCGCTGATGACCGGCCTGGCCACCGGCAGCGTCGACGCCCTGGACGGCGACGACTTCTTCGACCTGCCCGATTACGGCTGGGACACCACCGCCGACTGAGCCACCCACCCGTCCGGCACGACGCACCACGCAGCCGCAGAGCGCCGCGCTCTGCGGCTGCCGCCGTTCGCCGCCGGGGGTCCTCGGTACCGTGTGGTGCATGAGCACGGTGCGGTACTGGCGTGACCCGTTGTGGGGCGGGGTGGATCTGATGTCGGCGACCTTCACCGGTGACCCGTTCGGCCGGCACCTGCACGACACGTACGCCATCGGCGCCGTCGAGCGGGGCGAGGAGGAGATCGGCTTCCCGGAGGGCGTGCGGAGCACCGGAGTGGGATCGATCGTGATGATCGACCCCGGCGTGGTGCACACCGGACGGGCCCGCACCCCCGACGGATGGTCGTATCGGGTCCTCTACCCCCGGCCGGAGCAGGTCCAGGCCATCGCGCGGGAGGCCGGGGCCGGGGACGGCGTTCCGTCGTTCCCGTCGAGGGTGGCGGACGACGACGACGCGTGCCGGCTGCTGCTGGCGGCGCACCGCGCGGCCGAGCAGGGCGCGCGGCTGGCGGCCGACTCGATGTTGCGGGTGCTGCTGGCCCGCCTGATCGGCCGCTACGCCAGGGGACAGATGCGCGCCCGCCGCCCCAGGGCCGGTGCCCGCGCCGCCGCCCGGGCCCGCGAGCTGCTGCACGGCTCGCCGGCCGACCCGCCCGACCTGGGCACGCTGGCCGCGGCGGTCGGGGCGGAGCCGTTCGCGCTGCTGCGGGCGTTCCGCCGGGCCTACGGGCTGCCGCCGCACGCGTACGTCGTGCAGTTACGCGTGCGGCGGGCCAAGACCCTGCTCGCTCGGGGGATCGCCCCCGCGGAGGTGGCGGTGTCGGTCGGGTTCTGCGACCAGTCGCACCTGTCGCGGCACTTCCGCCGGGCCGTCGGCGTGACGCCGGGGGCGTACCAGCGAGGGGTACGGAACGGGCGCGCCCTCACGACGGGCGGCCTCACGACGGGCGGCCTCACGACGGGCGGCCTCACGACGGGCGGCCCCGCAGAGGGTGCCGGTTAGCGGGCCGCGCCGTCGATGATGCGCAGCGCCTCCTCCACCCGCTCCTTGCCGGTGCGGAAACTCAGCACGCACATGCGCAGGTAGAAGACGCCGCCGACCGTGGTGCTCGACAGGTAGACGCGCCGGGTGGCGTTGACGTCGGCCAGGAACCGCCGGTTGCGCTCGTCGTCGCCGTCCCGCAGCCGGAACACCAGGACGGTGAGGTCCGGCGGCCACGGCACGTCGAGGCGCGGGTTCGCCGACAGCTCGCGATACACCAGGGTCGTCAGGTCGAGCTTCTCGTCGAGGGCGTCGGCGAAGGCGCGTACGCCGTGCAGGTGCAGCGGCAACCACAGCCGCAGACCCCGATACTCCCTGGTCAGCTCGATGCCGAGCTGGCTGTAGTCGGGCAGATCTTCGACCGGGCTGAGATCCTGCAGGTATTGCCCGCCGCCGGCGTGAGCGGCGCGCAGGGCCGCCGGATCCCGCACGAGCAGGACACCGGTCCCGTACGGCAGGAAAAGGCTCTTGTGCGGGTCGAAGGTGAGCGAGTCGGCGTCCCCGATCCCCGCCAGCAGGGCGCGCCCGCGCTCGGTGAGCTGGAAGCCGCCGCCGTAGGCGGCGTCCACGTGGAACCACAGGCCCTGCTCGCGGGCCAGCGCGGCCAGGCCGGCCAGCGGGTCGATCGTGCCGGTGCTGGTGCTGCCCGCCGTTCCGGCGAGCAGGAACGGGCGCAGTCCCGCCGCCCGGTCAGCCTCGATCATGGCAGCCGCGGCGGCCGGGTCCATCCGCAGGTCCGCGGTGGTGGGCACGACACGTACGCAGCCGGCCGGCAGCCCGGCGAGGTGCGCGGCCTTGGCCAGGCTGTAGTGGGTGTGCTCGGTGGCGTACAGGGTGCCGTCGCCGAACTCCGCGCCCAGCCGGTCGTGCCGCGCGGCCACCACCGCCGACAACGTCGCCACCGAGGCCCCGGTCGTGACCACCCCGCCCGCACCCGGGGGCAGGCCGAACCGCGTGGCGAGCCAGGCCAGCACGCTCTCCTCCATGGCGACCAGCGCGGGCGCGGTCTGCGCCACCCCGGTGAACCGGTTGACGACCTGCGCCAGCAGCTCGGCCAGCGCCGCCGAGACGAGGCCGCCCGCCGGGAAGTAGGCCAGGTAACCGGGGCCGGAGGTGTCCACACCCTGCCCGGCCGCCTGCCGGAAGGTCTCCAGCAGGTCGCCGAAATCACCGGGCCCGTCGGCCGGGGGACGGCGCACCCGCGCCGACAGCTCGGCGGCGGCCCGGTAGTCGCTGGCGGGGGCCTCAGGCAGGGCGGCGACCTGTCGGACGATGAGATCGAGGGCCTGGCGGCCGAGGTCGTCGATCATGCCGGGGGTCAGGTCAATGGGGACGGGGCTGGGTTCGCTCGGCGTCGTCATGCCGACACGGTAAGGATGCGGCAGGCGATGTGGATTGGACGTAATTGCACGTTCAGTCCTCCGCGAGGGAGCGCGGCATGTGGCGGCCGGGCCGCTTCTCGCCGGAGTGCAAGGAAGAAGCCATTCGCCTGGTGCTGGAGGGCGGCGGGGACTCGATGACGCTCGCCACGTACGGACTCATCGACGCGGAGAAGGACGGTAGCAGCACCCAGCTGAAAGTCAGGGCGCACAATCTGCGACGTTGTCCCGCAAACCCAGACGGCCCTCGTAGATGGCGACCTTGTGGGTGATCAGCTTGAGGGACTCGTTGAGTTCGTGCATCTGGGCGAGCACCCGTTCCCGATGTTCGCGCAACACCTCCAACCGAGCCACCTCGTTGCCTTGGCCCGCCCTGACGAGCTCGGTGTAGCGCCGGATGTCGGTCAGGGGCATGCCGGAGGCCCGCAGCCGGATGCACACGCCCAGCCAGTCGACATCGCCCTCGTCGTAGACCCGGTGCCCCGCGGTTCCGCGCCGTACCGGCTGGGCCAGCAGCCCCTCCCGCTCGTAGAACCGGAGTGTGTGCACGCTGAGCCCGGTGCGTTCGGCGACCTGGCCGATGCTCAAACCCGACATGTGGCCGAGTTTGCCCTAGAGTCGGCTCTAGATTCTAGGGTCCGCAGTATGAGACATCGCATCCTCGGCGGCACCGGCATCGAGGTCAGCACCCACTGCCTCGGCACCATGATGTTCGGCTCGGCCGGCAACCCCGACCACGATGACAGCATCCGCATCATCCGCACCGCCCTCGACCACGGCATCAACTTCGTCGACACCGCCGACATGTACTCGGCGGGCGAGTCGGAGGAGATCGTGGGCAAGGCACTGCAGGGCCGGCGGGACGAGGTGGTGCTGTCGACCAAGGTGCACTTCCAGATGGGGGAGGGGCCCAACCGAAGCGGCAACTCGCGGCGTTGGATCATGCGCGAGGTCGAGGCGAGTCTCAAGCGGCTGCGCACCGACTGGATCGACCTCTACCAGATCCACCGCCCCGACCACCGGACCGACATCGAGGAGACCCTCTCCGCACTCACCGATCTGGTACGGCAGGGCAAGATCCGGGCCTTCGGCAGCTCGGCCTTCCCGGCGCACGAGACGGTCGAGGCCTACCACGTGGCCCGGCAGCGCGGCTTGTACCGGTTCCGCACCGAGCAGCCCCCGTACAACATCCTGGCCCGCGGCATCGAGGGCGACGTCCTTCCCACCGCGCAGCGGCTCGGCATGGGCGTGCTCACCTACAGCCCGCTGGGCTGGGGGTTCCTGACCGGCCGTTACCGCAAGGGGCAGCAGGTCGACCTGTCGCAGGGCCGCGCGGCGCGGGCGCCAGAACGGTTCGACCCGGCCATCCCGGTCAACGCGGCCAAGCTGGAGATCGTCGAGGAGCTGGTGAAACTGGCGGACGAGCTCGGCTGCACCCTGCCGGCGCTGGCCGTCGCCTTCGTCGCGTCACACCCGGCGGTCACCTCGGTCATCCTCGGCCCGCGCACGATGGAGCAGCTGGAGAGCCTGCTGAAGAGCGCCTCGCTGGTGCTCGACGACACCGTGCTCGACCGGATCGACGAGCTCGTGCCGCCCGGCACCAACGTCTACCACCCTGTCGGCCTCTGGAGCCCCGCGCCCCTGACCGACCCGGCGTTGCGCCGCCGCCCGCTCGGCGACCGCGCCGCGAGCTGACTGTCAGCGGGTGCTATAGGCGAGTCCCATGGCTCCGCGGCAGGGTGAGGGTCAGGACGGTTCCGCCTCGGGGGGCGTTGGCCGCGGTGAGAGTGCCGCCGTGCAGGCGCGCGTTCTCGGTGGCGATGGCCAGGCCCAGGCCGCTGCCGTCGGTACGGGTACGGGCGGCGTCGCCTTTGGTGAAGCGGTCGAAGACGTGGGGCAGCAGGTCGGCGGGGATGCCGGGCCCGTCGTCGGAGACGGTGACGACGATCTGGTCGGCATCGGCCCGAACCTGGACGAGGACCGACATCCCCGAGCCGCCGTGGCGCAGGGCGTTGCCGACGAGGTTGGCCAGGATGACATCGACGCGGCGCGGGTCGAGCCGGGCGCGCAGCCCGGGGGGAACCTCGGTGCGGACCCGGTCGCGCCAGTGCCGCAGCGCCAGCGTCTTGTCGATGAGCTCGCCCACGTCGACTTCGTCAAGGTTCAGTACGGCGACGCCGGCGTCGAAGCGGGACACCTCGATCAGGTCCTCTACCAGGCGGCTGAGCTTGCGTGTCTCGTCGGAGACGAGTTGCAGCGCCTCGGCGGTGAGTGGCGCGAGGCGGCCGGAGGCGGCGTCGGCGTCGAGGACGTCGGTCACGGCGGACATGGCCGCCAGCGGCGTGCGCAACTCGTGGGAGACGTCGGCGGCGAACCGGCGTGCCCGCGCCTCCATGTCGCGCAGCGCGGCCGCGTCGGACTGGAGCGTGGCCGCCATGGTGTTGAACGTACGGCCGAGGTCGGCGAGTTCGTCGTTGCCGGTGACGCGTACGCGGGTGTCGAGACTGCCGCCCGCCACCCGCTCGGCGGCCGTCCGCAGCCGCCGTACCGGTCGCAGCAGTCTGCGCGCGGCCAGCAGCGCGGGGACGATGGAGACCAGGGCGACGGGCAGGGCTCCGGCGCGGGCGGCGGCCGCCAGCGTGTCCACATCCTGCTGCTGCGAGGCCAGGGAGAAGGAGGCGTAGACGACGAGCGGCGGGGGGCCGTGTGGGCGGGCGGCGGCGGTGACCGGAAGGGCGATGGCCAGCCAGGGCTCCTGGCCGCGATGGAAGCGCTGGGCCAGTGCGGTGGTCGCGGTGGCCGCTTGAGTGCGCAACTGCGCGGGCAGAGGCGGCTGCGCTCCGGTGGCGATGAGCGGGCCGCCGCGATGGGACAGGGCGGTGCGCCAGCCGCGGATGCCTGTCGCGCGGTCCAGCTGCAGCGCCAGCATGCGCAGGTCCGCCTCGGTGGGGTCGGCGGGCAGGTCAGGCGTCCGGGAGGCGAGGTGGGCGCGCAGGTCCTGAAGGGCGTCGGCCTGGGCGCGTTCCACGATCGCGGTACGGCCCTGACGGAAGGTGATGGTGGCGGCGATCAGCGCGCTGAGCACGGAGACCAGCAGGAACACCAGGACCAGCTGGGCTCGCAGACCGCGGGGGAGCGACGGGGGGATCACAGCGGCCCGAACCGGTAGCCGAAGCCGCGTACGGTTTGGATGTAGCGGGGGTTGCGGGGGTCGTCCTCGATCTTGGCCCGCAGCCGCATCACGCACGCGTCGACCAGCCGGTAGTCGCCGTGGAAGGTGTGCTCCCACACCTGTTCCAGGAGCTGCTGGCGGCTGAAGGTCTGTTCGGGCGCGGCCGACAGGAACAGCAGCAGCTTCAGCTCCGTCGGCGCCAGCGCCAGTTGCGCGCCGTGCTTGAGCACGCGCAGGGCGACCCGGTCGATGAGCAGGTCGCCGTGGGTGGTGCGGGTCTGGCCGGAGGAGGCGGGCGGCGCGGTACGGCGCAGCACCGCGCGCATGCGTGCCTCGATGACCTCGCTGCTGGCGGGCTTGATCACGTAGTCGTCGGCGCCGGCCTCCAGACCGACCACGATGTCCACGTCATCGTCGCGCGCGGACAGGATCACGATGGGCACCTGGCTGAAGGCGCGGATGCGGCGGCAGGTCTCCAGGCCGCTCATGCCGGGCAGCATCAGGTCGAGCAGCACGACCTCGGGTGCGCTCGCGACCAGCTCGGCCAGCCCCTCTTCACCGGTCGCGACCAGCACCGTTTCGTGGCCCCGGTGGCGCAGGCCGACGCTCACGCCCCGGCGCACGGCCGGATCGTCTTCTATCACGAGCACGCGGGTCATGAGGAGGCTCCTTGGTCGGCCGGGACGGCCGATCCGTTCTCGTCGCATCTGACCGGCCAGGGCCGGTCCATGTCGGGCTCGACCACCTCGACGACGGGGTCGTCGCCGGCGTACGCGGCGGCGGCCGTGCAGACGAGCTGGCTCACCGCCACCGGCCGCAGGTTGCGTACCTGCCAGGGCAGACGTAGCTCCACCCGGCCTCTGATCGTCGTGGCCCGGACCGGCCGGGTCGACGGGGGAAGCCGTGTGATCAGCCCTCGGGCCCGCTCCTCCGCCGTGGGGCCGGCGAGCAACGCGTTCATGGCCTGTTGCAGCCGGTTTCCGGCCGGGGCCGGCCGCGAGACGGGCCAGGTGCCCTCCTGCGTGACGAAGTACACCCGCAGGAGCCGGCCGCTGTTCTCGGTCAGGCCGCCCCGGACCGGCTGACCGGCGGGCAGCGCATCGGTGTCGGTGATCCCGCAGCCCGCCAGGGCCGCCGCCACGACCAGTACGGTCGCCACGCGGCGCAGCACCCCCGGCATGTGGTGTTCTCCTCTTCGACGCGATGTCACCGGTGTGACCTGGCTAGAGCTGACCGAGCTTGCTCACATCGACCGTCCCGGCACCGGGTTGCGGCCGCGGTATCGCCGCCCACAGTCCCGCCGCCATCGCTCCCGCGGCGGCCAGCGCCACCCATCCGCGGCGCCCGGTGGCCCACCGGGCGCGCAGTCGTACCGGATCCTCGACAGCGACCTTCGACACTACCGCAGCCAGCAGCGACAGGCCGATCGCGGCGACCGTCCAGCCCCAGCCGGTGAGCCCGGCCACCGGCCAGGGCAGCAGCAGATAGACCGGCCAGTGCCACAGATACAGGCTGTAGGACAGCTCGCCCAGCCGGCGCGGTACGGCGCTGCCCACTGCCCGGCCCGCCAGGCCGTCCGGCGCGTGGGCGAGGAGCGCGATCAGCGCCGCGCCGGCCAGGGCGTGCGCGAACATCCCGCCCCGGAACAGGCCGGGGTTCGTTTCCCCGCTGGTCAGCACCCATGACGCGAGCAGCCCGCCCAGCACCGGGACGCAGATCGCGTCCACGGCCGCGCGTGACAGGCCGGCCACGGCGTGGCGGACGGGCGCGGTGGCCGCGGCCGCGCCGAGGAGCAGGGAGCAGGCCCGGGTGTCGGTGCCCTCGTAGGCGCGGGTGGTGTCCACGGCCGCCCCGAACCTGATCATGAGCAGGAGCGAGACGAACGCACCGGCGACCGCGACCACCGCGACCCGCCGCTGCCCGCCGCGCCCCCTCCCGACCAGCGCCACCACCAGGGGCCAGGCCAGGTAGAACTGCCACTCGACGCTGATGCTCCACAGGTGGGCGAACAGACGGGTGCCGGAGGCGTTCCAGTATCCGATCTGCTCGCCGATGAAATGCCAGTTCAGGCCCTGGACGGCCACCCATGGCGCGTCCCGCAGGGCGGACCCCAGCATGCCGGGCCCGGCGAACGCCCAGGCCAGCAGCAACGTCGCCGCGATCATGACGGCCAACGCGGGCAGGAGCCTGCGGGCCCTGCGCCCCCAGAAGGCCACCAGGTCGATACGGCGGCGCCCGGCGAGCTCCTCCAGCAGCAGACCGGTGATCAGGAAGCCGGACAGGACGAAGAACAGGTCGACGCCCAGGAACCCGCCGCGCATGTGCCCGGCGTGGAACAGCAGGACCGCGGCGACGGCGAGCCCGCGCAGCCCGTCGAGCGCGCCGATATGCGGGCGGCGGGCGGCCGGCTCCATCAGCCGCAGCCGAGTTTGACGAAGCGCTCGTCGCCGGTCCACGGCCCGGTGGCCCAGGCGCCGGGGGCAGCCGGGGTGAAGCCGGCCAGCGTGCCGAGCTGCCTGGCGAACCAGGTGGCGAAGGCCGCCGACCCTTGCTGACAGGAGTGGATCCCGTCCTTGGCCCGCTGGGCCTTGCCGGCGGCGTAGTCGTCCCCCCACAGCTCAGAGGCGTCCAGGTAGCGAACGTCCGCGACCTTGGCGGCCATCGCGGGGGCGCTCTTGATCGCGTCCGCGTGGGGCTTGAAGAATTCGTCGATCTTGAACGGCGGGGCGGAGACCAGGACGAGCCGGGCACCGGCGTCCTTCGCCGCCCGGGCAAGCCTCTGGTAGGCCGCCAGCTGCTGGCGGGGCGTGCCCCAGTCGTAGGTGGTGATCTGGTACGCGATCACCGTTGGCCGGAAGGAGACGAGGTCCTCCTTCAGCCTCTTCCAGGTGTCCTTGGCCGCCATGGCCGTCACCGGATGATCACCGGCGACGATGTTACCGCCGCCGTTGGAGGTGGCGTTCCTGAACCGCACACCACTGGCCTGCAGCGCGGCTGCCACGGCCGGGGCCTGCGCGCCCGCGATGGAGTCGCCCATCCACAACACCCTGACGCTGGTCGCGGCCTGACCGGCGGGCCGGGCCGTCGCGGTCGGCCCGGCGCCGGGGGCCGCGGTGAACGCGCCGCAGGCCGTCGCCGTGGCCCCGGCCGCGACGGCCACGGCCGCCATCACTCCGGCACGACGGCGGGCGGTGGATCCTTGGGGGAACGGGGAGCCAGGGGAGGGGTTCGTCGGTTGCATGGTCCGTAAGGCAACCAGACGAATCCGGCGATCAGCCGCGTTGTCATCGTTCCATCACACAATGAGGGATCAGCCATCACAGAGCTTCGCTGCCCCCGAACGGGCGCTGGGCCCGGCGTACGTCGGTCATCGCCTCGGGCTCGGCGGCCCGCCCCGAGCATGGTGCGTGCCGCCGATGCCGGCCCGGAAGGACCTCCCGTCCGACCCGTCATCTTGGCCGGTGGCCGGGCCGTCGGGTAACCCGGAGCTGGTTCACCGCCTCGACGACGGGCGCGGCGCCGTCCTCTGCCGTGACCCGGACCGACAGGGCCTGGGCCCGCTGCCGGTAGGCCGGGTCGGTGACCGCTGTGGTCAGCGCGGTGGCCAGCCGTGCGGGCGTCAGGCGGCGGAACGGGATCGCGGCCGGAGCCACGCCGAGCGCCACCAGCCTGGACGCCCAGAACGGCTGGTCGTTCATCACCGGCACGGCCACGGCGGGCACCCCCGCCCGCACCCCGCTTCCGGTGGTGCCGCCGCCGCAGTGGTGGGCGACGGCGGCCATCAGGGGGAACAGCCAGTCGTGCGGCACGTCACCGACCGCCAGCACATCGTCCGAGAGGCGTCCCCGCAGGCCGGTCTGCACCACGCCGCGCAACCCGGCCCGCCGCAGCGCGTGCACGGCCAGCTCCGTGTACTGCTCGGCCCGCGTGCCCGCCAGGCTGCCGAAGCCGACGAAGACCGGTGCGGGTCCCGACGCCAGGAAGTCGCACAGCACCGGATCCGGCTGCCAGCCCCGCGGCCGGAGCGGCCACCAGTAACCCGTGATCTCCAGCCCCGGCCGCCAGTCGGACGGACGCGGCAGCACCACCGGGCTGACCCCGTGGAAGACCGGCCAGCGCGTGCTCTCCCGGTGCTGGTAGAGGGCGCGCGGGGGCATCGGGGGCAGCCCCAGCCGGGCCCGCATCTTGGTGCTCAACCCGGCGAGCAGCGGGCCGGCGGCGGGTAACTCGAACGCGAGCCGGGCCGCCCTGCGGTTCCCCCACCGCCCGAGCGACCGGTGGAACAGGCTCATGACCGGCGGAAAGTCCCCCGTGGGCTCGACCGGCTGCAGGTGCACCCCCATGCTCGGCACGCCCATCGCCTCGGCGACGTGATAGCCCGACGCGCCCGCCAAGCCGAGCAGGAGCAGGTCGGCCTCCTGCTCGGCGATCTCGGCCAGGCCCTCCACGAGCTGCTCGCTGTATTCCTTGAAGGCGCTGACGCGTACCGCGAGCCGGCCGGTCAGCGCGCGGAGCGGGTCTCCGGGAAGCGGCAGATGGTCCAGGCCCGCGTCGGTCACCAGCTCCGCGTACGGCTCGTGCGCGGCGATGGCCACCTCGTGCCCGGCCTCGCGCAACCGCACCCCCAGCCCCGTGTACGGCGCCACGTCCCCGCGCGTGCCGACTCCGATGATCAGAACCCGCATCCAGATCCACCCCCGTCAGTCCCCTTTTTTCATACAGTCGCATGGTAAACGGGGACGATGGTTTTTACCATGCACTCGCATGATAAAGTCGCGGGATATGCCGAAGATCGTCGACCACGAGGCCCGGCGGCGGCACATCGCCGAGGCCGTGCACCGCGTCATCCACGACAAGGGCATGGAGAGCGTCAGCCTGCGGGTGGTCGCCGCCGAGGCCGGGATGTCCATGGGGGCGGTGCAGTACTACGTCACGACGAAGGACCAGATGCTGCTGCTGGCGCTGGAGCGCATCGGGATCTGGATCGGGGAGCGGGTGGCCGCCGTGGCCGCGCACCGGTCCACGCCGCTCGACGTGCTGCGGGCGACCGTGCTGGAGCTGTTGCCGCTGGACGAGGAGCGCAGCTACCTGAACCGCATCGGCTTGGCGTTCCAGGCGAGCTCGGTGGTGTCCGAGGACCAGGCGACCGCGATGCGGCTCGGGTTGCCGCTCCTGCTGTCCTTCTTCGCCGAGCAGATCAGGGCCGCCCAGGCCGCCGGCCAACTCGCCGCCCACCTGAATGCCGGCAAGGAGGCGAGCATCCTGTACGCCTTCGCGCAGGGCGTGGTGAACGCCACCCTGGTGGGGCACTACACACCCGAGGACGTCGCGGCGCTGCTCGACTACCACTTGGCGCGGCTCCGCACGGGGTGATGGTCGCAGGCCTGCCGCCACTTGCGCCGCAGTCTCCAACTTAAGAAATCTACAATGTAAAGGCGCTGGCTTTGAACGTTTTTCGTGGTCAGCGCTCCAGCGACTGGGTGCCAAGGACGATGACGAGGGCCAGGCGGTCGGCGTCCTCGGTGCCGGGCTCGGCGGTGTAGGCGGTGATGCGCAGGTCGTCCAGGGCGACGAACAGCGTGTCGCAGTCGAGGGTGATCGGGCCGACCGACGGGTGGTTGATGGTCTTGTGTCTGGACGGGTCGGTCAGGGGTGGTGGGGTGTCGGCGTCCCAGAGTTCGGCGAAGCGGGGGCTGCCGGAGGTCAGGTCGTTGATCAGGCGTCGCAGGGTGCGGTCGGCGGGGTAGCGCGAGGCCGTCAGGCGTAGGTCGGCGACGAGCCGGGCTTCGTGTTCGGCTTGTTCCTGTGGGGTGTGCGCGATCCGGGAGGGCAGGCGGGCGACGTTGCGCCAGACGGCGTTGCGTTCCAGGCCGTGCCAGGTGGTCGTGTCGCCCATGAGTGCGTCGTAGGGCGGGTTGGCCAGCACGAGTGTCCAGCTGGCGTCGTACACGACGACGGGGGTGTGGGACAGCCGGTCGAGCAGGCGTTGCACGCTCGGGGGGATCCGCGAGGGCACGATGTCCGGGCCGGGCGCGGCGTGTCCGGCCAGCCGGTAGAGCAGGTCGCGTTCGGTGTCGGACAGGCGCAGGGCTCGGGCCAGTGACTCCACCACCTGCGCTGACGGCGCGGTCGCGCGTCCTTGTTCGAGGCGGGTCAGGTAGTCGGCCGAGATGCCGGCGAGCGCGGCCAGTTCTTCGCGGCGCAGGCCGCTGGCCCGGCGTCGGCGGCCTACGGGTACGCCGGCGGTCTCGGGTGCCACCCGGTCGCGCCAGCGGCGTACCGTTCGGCCGAACTCCCATGTTTCCACGCGTTCCAGTCTGCGGGTGCTCGTACTGGGTTGTCCTGGCCCTGGCAGTCCTACGAAAACGGGACGACTGCCTGCGGGCCGGCTGATCTCGCAGGCTGGGGTCATGACCGAACCCGGAACTGTTCTGATCACCGGCCCGACCCGCAACCTGGGCCGCCATGCTGTGCTGGCCATGGCCGGCCGCCGGCATGGGGAGCGCCCCGATCTGCTGCTGGTGGGCCGCGCCGGGCGGGATCTGGCCGCGGTCGCCGACGAGGCTCGCGCGCGTGGCGCGCGTGTCCGTGAGATCGGCTGCGATCTGTCGCGCCTGGCCGACGTGCGTGCCGCGGCGGTCGCGGTGCGTGACCTGCTCGCTGCCGGTGCGGTGGGGCCGCTGCGGGCGTTGATCGCCAACGCCGGTGTCATCTCGACCGACACCCGGCTGGCCTCGTCCGACGGCTACGAGTTGACTTTCGCCGTCAACTATCTCGCCCACGCCCAGCTCGTCGGTGATCTGCTGGGCTCGTTCGCTGCCCCGGCGCGGGTCGTGCTGCTCGGCTCGAACACTTATTACGCCAATTTCTGGCGCAGGCTGCTGGGGGTGGCCGAGGCCGAGTGGGCCGATCCTGTCGAGCTTGCTCGTCCGGCTGCCGGTGAGCGGGCTCCGGGGATGACGGTCTCCGGCGTCGCGTACTCCAACGCCAAGCTGGCGATCCTGTACTACGCCCATGAGCTGCAGCGTCGTGTCGGTGCCGGGGTCAGCGTGTCGGTGTTCGAGCCGGGTTGGATGCCGGGCACCGCGTTGGGTCGTGGCGCTCCCGCGGTGGTTCGGGCGGTGAGTCGCGCCTTGGGTCGGGTGCCTGGTGTGTCGACGCCGGAGCGTTCGGGGCCGCTGCTGGCTGCGATGGCCCTTGACGAGGAGTGGGCGCATTTGCGTGCGGGTGCGTTCGTGGTGAAGTCCAAGCTGGCCGAGGTGCGGCCGGTCGCTCACGACCGGGATCGGGAGCGGCGCCTGTGGGAGGCGACTGCGGAGCTGTTGGAACGCGCAGGTGCGTCGCGTTAGTGGGTACCGCATCGCCCTGCTCCGTTATGGATCTTGGAGTGCGATCTGGGAGGTGGATCGCCGGGGTGTGTACCTGTTGTTTTCTGCGCCGTTACTACTGGGACCGCAAGCTGGAAGAGTGAAGGGGTGAGGGGTGAAGCGATGAGTGGAACGACCGAGAGGGCGGTTCTTGCCGGGGGCTGCTTCTGGGGTATGCAGGATCTCATTCGCAAGCGCGACGGGGTGTATGCCACCAGGGTCGGGTACACGGGCGGTGACGTGCCGAATGCGACCTACCGGAATCATGGGTCCCATGCGGAGGCGATCGAGATCGTCTTCGATCCGGAGAAGGTCTCGTACCGGGACCTTCTGGAGTTCTTCTTCCAGATCCATGACCCGAGCACGAAGAATCGCCAGGGCAACGATGTCGGGGTCAGCTACCGGTCGGCCATCTTCTACACCAGTGATGAGCAGCGGCGGATCGCGGAGGACACGATTGCCGATGTGGACGCCTCCGGTCTGTGGCCGGACAAGGTGGTCACCGAGGTCGAGCCGGCCGGGCCGTTCTGGGAGGCGGAGCCCGAGCACCAGGACTATCTGGAACGTTATCCGAGCGGTTACACCTGTCATTACGTCCGGCCGGACTGGCGGCTGCCGCGTCGCGACGACAAGGCCGGCCGATGAGGGGCGCTCTCGCGGAACGGAAGGGGCCAGGGTGCCGGCGCAGGCCTGTCGGCTCCTGAATCGCTGATGAATGAGTTGACCTGCATCGACGTCGTGTCCCGGGCCGGCGACTACCTGGATTCGGTTCTGGATCCTGGTGAGGCGGCCCGGGTCACGGAGCACCTCGAGGGCTGCGCGGACTGCGCCGCTTATATGGCACAGCTGCGGACGACGATCGATGTCCTCGCCCGTCGCCCTGGTATCGAGGTCCCCGCTCCGCTTCGAGAAGCCGTGGACGGGATGAACGCGGGAGCCGGCGAGGGAGGCGACCTCCGGAGGGCCTTCGCCGAGCATGGTCCCCGGCTGCTCGCGCTCGCCCGGGCGATCGATCCCGGACACGCCGAGGACCTGGTGCAGAGCACGTGGGTCCAGGCGCTGCGGCAGGCAGACCCGGACGCGTTCGAGCTGCGCAGCCTGCTGAGCACCCTGGGTGACCTCGCCGACCGGCACAGCGTCACGGACGTGGAGACCGAGCAGCCCCGGCGGGACCGGGCCACCGAGGTGTCCCGGATGGAGCCGGACCCTTACGCCGACCCGGCCGAGCTGTTCTATCCCGATCTCTACCAGGAGGGACCGGACCTAGGCGGGTGGATCAAGTCGCCCAACTCCTGGCCGGGGCCTGCCCAGATTCTCGCTCCGGATGAGGACGTGACGACGACGGAGCTGTACGGGGTCGTCGACGCCGCACTCGACGAGCTGCCTCCGGCGGGGGCGGAGTTGCTCTCGTTGGTCGATGTCCAAGGCGTACCGAGCGAACTCGCGATCCGCACTCTGGGTCTCGATCCGGTCACGGCGCGGCGTGAGCTGCACCGTGCCCGTAACCACGTCCGTGACCGTCTCGACAAATACCTGGCCCGCTCCGAGGCGTCGTGACGGCCGGAAGCGGCAGGGCTGTCGGCTTTCCGGGGTCGCGGGTCATGGGCAGGGTGGTCGGTAGGGCAGGCCGGGGAAGTGCCGGGCCCATTCCTGGCGATCGATGCGCGGGTGGGCCAGCCGGCACAGCCGGGCGGCGACTCGTTCGGCGTCGGTCTCCCACAGCAGTGCCGCGCGGTCGTAGCCGCCGGTCGCCACGGTGTGCCGGTCGGGGCTGAAGGCGATCGAGGAGACGCGGTCGGTGTGGGCTTCGAGGGAGGTCTGCTGCTGGGGGTGTTGCGGGTCGGTGAGGTCCCATAGCCGGGCGGCGCCGTCGTTGCCCGCGGTGGCGAGCAGGTGCCCGTCGGGGCTGAAGGCCACCATGTTGACGCTGTCGGTGTGGCTGATCGGGGTGGCCAGGGTTGTGGGTCGCCGGGGGTCGGCGACGTTCCACAGCCGGGCGGTGTCGTCGTAGCTGGCGGTGGCCAGGGTGCGGCCGTCGGGGCTGAAGGCGAGCGCGTTGATCCCGTCGGCGTGCCCGGAGAGTTCCGATGCCGGGACCGGGTTGCGCCGGTCGGTCACGTGCCATAGCCGGGCCGTGCGGTTCCAGCCGGCGGTGGCGAGGAGGTGTCCGTCGGGGCTGAAGGCGACCGCGTTCACGCCTTCCTCGTCGGCCTCGAAGCGGGCCGCTTGCGTCGGGTGCCGAAGATCGGTGACGTCCATGAGGCGTACGGTGTGGTCGAGGCTGGCGGTGGCCAGGGTGCGGCCGTCCGGGCTGAAGGCGACCGCGTTGACGTTGTCGGTGTGGCCGCGGATGGTGGCCAGGGGGCGGGCGCCGGCGGGGGTGGAGATGTCCCAGAGCCTGGTGGTGTGGTCGTTGCCCGCGGTGGCGAGCGTGCGTCCGTCCGGGCTGAAGGTCACGCTCCAGACCGCGTCGGTGTGGCCGGTGAGCGTGGCCAGCAGGTGGGGGCGTTGAGGGTCGGCGGTGTCCCAGAGTCGTACGGCCCGATCCTCGCCGACGGTGGCCAGGGTGTGTCCGTCCGGGCTGAAGGCCAGCCAGCAGATGCTGGAGGCGTGGCCGGTGAGTGCCGGGCCGGGAAGGTCCCACAGGCGGGCGGTGTAGTCGTCGCTGCCGGTGGCCAGGGTGCGGCCGTCGGGTGTGAACACCACCGAGACGACGTTGCCGGTGTGGCCGGTGAACGTGGCGAGCGGGAGGGGACGGCGGGGGTCGGCGATGTCGGCCAGGCGGACGGTGTCGTCCAGGCCGGCGGTGGCGATCCGGCGGCCGTCCGGGCTGAAGGCCACTGAGCGCACGATGTCCTGGTGGCCGGTGATCGTGGCCAGGCGGGGGACCCGGCCGGAGCCGGAGATGTCCCATAGTCCGGTGGTGTGGTCGTTGCTGGCGGTGGCCAGGGTGCGGCCGTCCGGGCTGAAGGCCAGCCAGGCCACCGGGGCGGTGTGGCCGGTCAGTTTTCGGGGCTTGCCGGGGTGACCGGGGTCGGTGACGTCCCAGAGCGCCGCGGTGTTGTCGAAGCTGGCCGTGGCCAGGGTGTGGCCGTCGGGGCTGAACGCGACCGACACCAGCCCGTCGTCGTGGCCGGTCAGTGTCGCGCGGAGCCGGTGGTCGCGTACGTTCCACAGCCGGGCCGTCTTGTCGGAGCTGGCGGTGGCCACGGTGTGGCCGTCCGGGCTGAACGCGACGGCGTTGACGCCCATGGAATGGGGGAGTACGGCCAGCGGGCGGGGTCGGGCGGGAGTGGTGATGTCCCACAGGCGGGCGGTGTTGTCCCAGGCGGCGGTGGCGACGGTGTGGCCGTCCGGGCTGAAGGCGGCGGCGTTGACGTTGTCGCCGTGACCGGTGAGGGTGAGCAGGTGGCGCGGGCGGTGGGGGTCGCCGACGTCCCAGACTCTCGCGGTCCGGTCGCGGCTGGCGGTGACCAGCAGGCGTCCGTCGGCGCTCACGGCGACGGCGTTGACCCGGCTGATGTGTCCGGTGAGCCGGGTGGCGTAGGGGACGGCGAAGGTTCGCAGCAGGCTGTCGCGGGCGTCGACGGTGGGGGACAGGCGGTAGGCGGCCAGGCTGAGCTGGGCGGACAGGGCCGGGTTGGCCTCGCGCAGGTCGGTGGCCTCGGCGGCGGCCTTCTGCGACAGGGCGATGTCGCGTTGCTGTGTGGCGGTCTGTTGGGCGCGGAAGGCGTAGACGGTCGTGGTGGCGGTCAGGACGAGCAGGACGGCGAGCAGGGCCGCGAGTTGCCGCAGCCGGCGGGTACGGCGGCGGGCGGCTTCCTGTTCCCGGGCTTCGGCCGCGAGGCCGGTCTGGAGGAAGCGCCGTTCTCCCGGGGACAGGAGGGACGGGTTCCCGGTGGCCCAGTCGTTCGCGACGGTGAGCCGTGTGCCGCGGTAGAGTGCGCCCTCGTCGCGGTCCTCGGCCTCCCAGGCCTGGGCCGCTTCGGTGATCCGGCGGTGGATGCGCAGCCCTTCGCGGTCTTCGGTGAGCCAGTCGCGCAGCCGTGGCCAGGACCGGATCACCGCCTCGTGCGCGATCTCCACGATGTCGCCGTCGAGGGTGACGAGCCGGGCTCCGGCGAGCGCGTCGAGGACGGCGGCGGTTTCGGGGTGGTCGATCTCGCCGCGGGTGATGCGGCGTTTGGTGTCCTCGGTGCCTTCGCCGAGGGCGGTGAGCCGCAGGAAGATCTGCCGGGCCAGGGGCTGCCGTTCGGGGCCGAGCGCGGTGTAGACCTCCTCGCTGGTGCGGGCGACGGCGCGTTCGATGCCGCCGGTGGCCTCGTACCCGGCCAGGGTGATGGTGTTCCCGCGGCGGCGTCCCCACGCCTCCAGCAGCGCGTGCGACACCAGTGGCAGCACGCCCGGCCGGCCGGCGGCGTCGGCGATGAGGCGGGACACCAGGGCGGATTCGACGCGGTAGCCCATGTCGACGGCGGGCTGGGTGATGGCCCGGCGCAGTTCCTCGGTGGTCAGGGGGCCGACGAGCACCTGTGAGTCCTGGAGGACGTCGGCGAGGTCCGGGTGCCGTGCGCAGTGGGTGTAGAAGTCGGTCCGTACGCCGAGGACCACCCGGGTCCGGCTGTCGGGGTCGCGGGCCGCTGCGACCAGCGCGGCGATGAAGGCGGTGCGTTCGGCGGGGTCGGTGCAGAGGGTGAAGGTCTCCTCGAACTGGTCCACGACGAGGACCACGTCGTCGGCCGAGGCGTGCTTGGCCAGGAGCTGGCGGGTGGCCAGGCCCAGGGTGCGGGGATCGTCGGTGAGTTCGGTGAGCAGGCCGCCGGGTGTGACGTCGAGCCTCGCCGCCAGGTGCACCGCGCACTCGTGCAGCGGGTGGGTGCCTGGGGTGATCAGCAGTACCGGGTGGGAGCCGAGTGTGGGGAGCAGGCCGGCGCGCAGCAGTGAGGACTTCCCGGATCCGGACGCGCCGAGTACGGCGATGAGGCGGTGCCGGCGCATCGTGGCGGCGACCTTGTCCGTCAGCCGCTCGCGGCCGAAGAACCGGCTCGCGTCCTGGGGTCCGAAGCTTCTCAGGCCGACGTACGGCGCTGTGTCGTCCGGTGTGGTGGCGGTGTCGGGCCGGTTGAACTCCTCGGCCAACGCCCGCCATCGGGCCTCCCACTCGGCCGGGTCGCCTCCGCAGGCCTTCGCGTAGGCCATGGTGACGGCCATGCTGGGCAGTTTGCGCCCGCCGGCCGCCTCGGAGAGGGTGCCGGCGGAGTAGTGGGCCTGTTTGGCGAGTTCCCGGTAGGACGGGCTGCCCGCTCGTTCGCGTAATCGGCGCAGGTCGGCTGCGAACCGGAGTAACCGGTCGTCGCCGTCGTCGCCGTCGTCAAGTGGCCGTTCCTGACGCGGCATGTCCGTCCCCCGATCTGCGGGCGCCGTTGTTCAAGCGTTGTTGTTCGGCGTGCGGCGCGTGACACCGAACAACCCTCCTCCCCTATACCGGACACCGGCGGATCAATCGAGAGAGAGGGCGAGAATGCTCAAGCGAAGGATCGCGGTCGCGGCGGCCGGGGTGGCGCTGGCCCTGAGCGTCCCGTTGTCCGCGCCGGCCCAGTCCGCGTCATGGGATTGCCGGCCGGCGTCGGGGTTCTGCTGGTGGAACGCGCTCAACTTCCCGGGCCATCCGTGGTATTCGGCTCCGGTTCCGTCGGGGCAGTGCGTGAGGATCGCCGGTGTCGCCTGGTCGGTCTACAACCGCTCGCCCCAGGAGCAGCGGGTGTGGGAATTCGACAACTGCACCGGAAGGAACGTCCTGGTGGGGATCGGGCAGGCGTTCAACCTGTCGTTCGGTGCCCATGGGCGGGGCGGCTACTGAGATGGGAGGTCGTTCCGCCGCGCTCCCATCGCCGTCGACCGGTACGCGGCGTCTGGTGGCCGCCGCGGTCGGTCTCCTGGTGGTCGCGGGCTGCTCGGCCGGGGGAGGGGAGACGGTGGGTGCCGCCCCCCGGGCCGGGCCCGCAGATCTGCCGCCGCAGGTGACGTCCGGTGAGGCCCGCGTGCTGTGGGATGCCGAACAGTTGCTCGTGCGTGACTGCATGGCGCGGCGCGGGTTCCGGTACTGGGTCGTCCCGCGGGACTCGATCCCTGAGAACCGCGACTTCCCCTACGTGGTGGACGACCTCGGCTGGGCCCGCCGGCATGGTTACGGCGGTGACATCCTCGAACGGATCGACCGGCTGCGGGATCGGAATCCGAATCGCCGGTATCTCGAAGGGCTGCCCGCGCAGCGCCGGAGAGCCGCCTTCGCCGCCCTGTACGGCGAGGGGCCGCAGTCCTGGGCCGCGACGCCTCGCCCCGATCAGCTGGAGGCCCGGCTTCCCACGGGGGGCGTCGTCCGGAGGAACGCGGCCAGTTGCACCTCGGAGGCGCCAGGGCTGCTGTACGGCGACCTGGCGACGTGGTTCCGGGCCACCAGGGTGGTGCAGAACCTGGCCGATCTGCGCCGGGCCCGGGTCGTGCGGGATCCGCGCTTCGCCGCCGCGGTCGGGGCGTGGTCGAGGTGCATGCGCGGGCGCGGCCATCCGTACGCTCACCCGCGTCTGACGCGGGCGGAGGCCGTCGCGGACGGGTCGGCGGGACCGGCCGCACGGAAGGCACGTGAGAAGCAGATCGCCACCGCGGTCGCGGAGGCGATCTGCGCCGGCGAAAGCGGCCTGTCGGCCGTGGCTCGCGAGCTGGACGAGAAGTACGCGCGGGAGCTCGTGGCCCGCCACCGGCCGGACGTGATCGCCGAGCGGCGCATGCGACGGGACGCGCTCCCGATGGCCCTGAGGATCACCGCCGCCGGTGGAGGTCACGCACCGTCGTCCACGCCCGGCGTCGTCCGAGCCACCCCCTGAGCCACCTTCCGCAGTCAATTCGGCGACCGACACGAAGGGGAAAGTCATGAAGAGAACCACCGGAGCCCTGGCCGGCCTGGCCGGCGCGATCCTGATCCTGGCGGCTACGCCGGGGGCGGCCTCCGCGGTGCCGCCCGGCCCCGATCCGTCCAGCACGGCGACGCCCGTCCCGAGCGATGCCGCGCGCAAGCCCGTGCCCCCTGGCACGACCGGCACGGCCGACACGGCCGCCGTGCTGGCCGACGGTTACATCAACGTCTGGGAACACGCCATGTGGGACACCGAAGGCGGCCTGTGGTGCAAGTGGCTGGGCAATCACCGGTTCTGGGAGGACGCATCGGGAGATACCTGGGAAGGCTCGACCCCAGGCATCTGCAAGTCCGATAGCCACTCGTTCGACAACGTGGCCACGTCGATGTACAACACCGGCTTCCCGGGCGAGTTCGACGACGTGCGGTTCTTCAAGCACGCTCATTACGCTCAGCCGTCGATGTGCCTGGGCAACGGCGACCACTGGGGCAATCTCGCGCTCGGCTGGGAGATCTTCAACGACGGGTCCTACGCCAACGACGAGATCTCCTCCCACCGATGGGTGGACAGCTGCTCATTCTGACGACCCCGCGGGGGTGTGCCCGCCGGCGCAGGTGCGCGAGTCCGCGATGCCGATCGGCGTCCGGATCGTCGCCCCGCCCGGCGGGCCGCACCCTGGGTGGGCGTCGCCGGGCTGCTCCTGAAGCGTTCTTCATGGTCGCTTCCCCGGAAATCGTCGTCCCCACCCTTTAGGGTCTCGTGGCATGATCCAGCCCACAGACCTGACCGACCTGCGCGCCAAGCTGGCGACCGTGTCCCCGGCGAACGCGTGGAAGGCCGTGCGGCGGCTCGCGCTGGGCAGCCGGGATGGTGACGCGCTCGCCCTGGCCGCCGCCTATGCCGAGGTGGCCAAGCCGTCCACGGACAACCTGCTCAGGCTCTGGCCCCAGGCGCTCGACCCCGACGGCTTCGCCGAGCAGGTGCTGGCTCCGGCCTTCGACGCCGAGGGGCGTACCGAGCTGGTGCTGCGCCGGCAGGGCTCGCTCACGGGGCTGCGGCACCTGACGATGCTGGAGAGCCTGACCCTCGACCACTGCAAGACACTGACGGACGTGTCCGAGGTGGCCCCGCTGACCGCGCTGCGCGCGCTGGAGCTGGACGGCTGCGCGGCCGTCAGCGATCTGCGGCCGCTGTCCGGGCTCACCGGCCTGACCAGCCTGCTGCTCCGCAACTGCCGCCAGGTGGCCGACCTGTCCCCGCTGTTCGGCCTGCGTCACCTGCGCCGGCTCGACCTGCGGGGCACCGCGGTGGCGAGTGTGGCGGGGGTCGGTGACGCGTTCCCCGATCTGGAAGAGCTCGATCTGAGCGGCTGCCGGTTCGTCGACGACGTACGCGGCCTGTCGGGGCTGAGCCGCCTGAGAGAGCTGGACCTGAGCCGCACCAAGATCACTTCTTTGGAGGGGCTGCGCGACCTCGGCTCGGTCACCGAGCTGAGCCTGCACAGCACCCGCCTGACCGGCCTCGACGGCATCGGCGTCATGACGGGGCTGGAGAGGCTCTGGCTCGGCGGCAGCACGAAGGTGAAGAGCCTCGACGGCCTCGGCCACCATCCCCGGCTCACGGCTCTCGGCCTGCCGCCCGCCCCGCTGCCCGACCTGCGGCCGCTGTCGCGGCTGCCCGCGCTGGAGCGGCTGGCCATCGACCGGGACCAGCGGCTCACCTCGCTCGACGGGCTCGAAGGGCACCCGTCGATCGAGGAGGTGTACCTGGCCTACGCGGAGGACCTGCGCGACTTCTCGGCGCTGGCCCGCATGCCGGCCCTGCGGACGCTGACGTTGCAGGGCCTGGAGCAGCTCGCCGACCTCACGCCGTTCTCGGGGCTGCTCCACCTGGAGGAGCTCCACGTGGCCTACACCGACGAGCTGCGCACTTTCGGCGACGTCGAGCGCCTGCCGTCTCTGCGCAGGCTCGACCTCGACTCCTGCTCCAGGCTGAGCGACCTGGGCGCGATCGCCGGCTTCCCGTCGCTCAAGGAGGTAAGGGTGTCCGGTTGCCGGGCGCTGCCGTCCGACCTCGTCGATGACCTGAGAGCCCGGGGCCTGCTCGTGACGGATTGACGCCCCCGCCGGATCGCTTCCGTGGTCGGTGCTCGCCGCGTGCCGGGGACGGGAAACCACTACGTTGTGATACTTTATAGTGGTACTCGTTAGTACGGAGTACCTGGAGGATCGAAGAGGACCCACGATGGACGACCTGACGGAGATGCTGAAGGGCACGCTTGAGGGCTGCGTGCTGGAAATCATCGGCAACGAGGAGACCTACGGGTACGCCATCACGCGCCGGTTGAACGAGCTCGGCTTCGCCGACGTCGTCGAGGGGACGGTTTACACCATCCTGCTGCGGCTGGAGAAGAACGGGCTCGTCCAGGTGACGAAACGACCGTCCGAGCTGGGCCCGCCGCGCAAGTTCTATGCGCTCAACGACGCGGGGCGCGAACGACTTGCGACGTTCTGGGCGAAATGGGAGTACATCACATCACGGATCGACAAGCTCAAGGAGGGTGGGAGATGAACTTCTGGGAGACCATCACCGGCAGCGATCTCACCAGGGACATGAAGGCGTTCGAGGTCCGGGCCGGGGCATTGCCGGCCGACTACCGGGCGGCGTGGGAACAGATCAAGGGTCATCTCTTTCTCTACGGGGACTTCACGGGCCGCAACCTGATGCCGATCCTCGACGGTGCTCTGGGGCTGCTCGAGGAGACGGCGGCCGACGGGCAGAGCATTCACGAGGTGCTGGGTGACGACATCGGAGGCTTCTGCGCGGCGCTGGCCGGCGGAGAAGGGGCCCGGACCTTCCGTGACCGGTGGCGCGAGCAGCTGAACAGGAACGTCGCCAGGAAATTGGGCCGGCTAGGAGGCTGACGTGGGCATTCAGGACATCATCGAGGGCAAGAAGCAGTGGCGGGCGCACATGGCCCGGGTCAAGGCGCTCCCGCCGGACTATCAGATCGTCTACAAGGAGATGCAGAGGTACCTGTTCAAGGTCGGGCCGGTCGAGCTGACCGACGGGTCCCTGCTCTCGGGGATCGTCGATTTCTTCGAGGAGGGCGTCGCGGCCGGCAAGGGGGTCCTGGAGCTCATCGGCGACGACGTCGCCGCCTTCGCCGACGACCTCATCAAGGACTCGCGCACCTACGCGGAGATCTATCAGGAGTCCATCGGCGGGAAACCCGGCACGGCCGAGAAGTAACCCGGCGGGCGCTGGGCGGTGCGGGAGAGCGGAGCGGCCTCAGGGGGTCTGCTCGTCGATCTCGCACCTGGTGAAGACCCATATGTGGCCGCCGCTGTTCTTCAGCGACCAGTACATCCACGCTGTTGCGGTCAGGTCGACGCTGACGGTGAAGTCGAGCGTGATCGCGCCGCCGGAGACGTTCGCGGTCTGCGTGCCGCCGCCGTTGGGGGTGATGAGCTGGTACTGCGTGCCGGCGGCGTTGGTGGTGTTGAGGTGGAAGCGCAGCCGGTAGGTGTGCGGGTTGCCGTCGGGCACCCGTACGTACGGCACCACCAGCTGGCCCACCGAGGCCGGGATCACGTCCGGGTTGAAGGCGACGTTGTTCGGGGTGAAGGCCTGCACCCCGTACAGCACGAGCTGGGTGTCGGCCGAGGTGACGTGCTGGGGGTCCACGGTGCCGACCGGCGTCCAGCCGAACGCCGTGCCGCTCTGCGCGCCTGCGCCGGGCGCGAGCCCCGCCCAGAGCAGCACGGCCGCCAGGCTCGCCAGCAGTGATCTCCTTGCGGTGGTAGCCATCGAGCGCTCCCTTGCGGTCGTCGTCGTGTCGCGGGATGTGCCTCACCGATGCTGCGCGCGAAGCGGCCGCAGGAGAACTGCCCGGCGGGGAACAGCTGACGTCCCGAACGGCCGCAATCTCGTCCTGCGTGGGGCACTTGCCGAGCAGCGCGGCCGGCATCGGCCACACCAGCCGGACGAGCTTGCGATGCCGGGCAAGGAAGCGCCGCCACGTCACGCAGCTGGTACGACCTCGGGTGAAGACCTGCGCCACGACATGAAGGTCGGGCCGGCTAGCACCCGTGGCCAGGCGTGCCCCCAAGAAGGAGGCCGAGCCGTCACGCGCTGGCCGCCGCTCTCCAGCGGCGCAAGATGGCGTCGTCGTCGGGGCCCCCGTGCCAGGATTCCGCCTCGTCGATGGCGTGGGGCAGCCAGTCCTGGTAGTCGGGTTCGTCGGGGGTGATGTCCCGGGTGCCGTCGACGTGGGTCCCGTCAGCCAGCACGGTGCAGGTGGGGACGCGGAGGACGCCGCCGGCCAGCTTGATCGCGGTCATGTGGTTCGCCCCTTCCGTCTCATCTGCCACCGTCTCGCTCCCCAGCATAGCCCCGGCGCGCCGGGGGCAGGGGTGATGGTGTTCAGCCGATCCCGTACTGTCCGGTGAACCAGGTGTAGGCCTGCTGGGCGGCGTGTTCGTCGGCGAACAGGTGGATGAGACGCCGGGCCCGACGCACCAGCACGCAGGCGAACGCCTCGGCGTACAGTTCGGTGACCATGGCCCGGTACGGAGGATCCAGCCGCTCGGCGCACGAGGCATGCAGCGCTGTCCAGAACGGGCCTTGCGAGGGCATGCCGTCCATGTCGTCGGTCGCGTGCCCGAGTTCATGTCCGGCCACGCTGGCCGATGGTGACGGCACGCTGCCCACCCCGATCGCGCGCCACGTCGGGTCGTACACGCCCGCGCTGCGTTCCCATCCGCCTTGCTGGGCGGGCAGCGGTACGCCCCGCAGCCGCTCGAAGCCCGGTAAGTCCGGGACGGCGCCCGGGCCCACGACGATGCCGCCGTCCAGATGGGCGGCCAGCCGGGTGCCGAGAGCGCGCGGCACCGCGGACAACGTCATGATCGCCAACAGGGTCTCGGCAGGAGGGAACGTTCCCGAACCCCACGCCCGACGAACGCGAGCTTCGAGCGCACCTACATGCAGCCAACCCGGCCGTCCTCTGCTCTGGCTGGCCACACACGTCCTCGGGTGATCACGCTGACATCGGCCGACGCGCTCGGCGCCCGAGTGTGGGGGAGCTACGGGCGTGAAGACACGTCGTTGATCGGGAACTCTAACGGTCTGCCAGGGAGGGCGCATCCTCCCCGGCCGGCCGACCCGGCCGGGGCGCCGATGGGCCTACTGAGGCGCGGGCTTGGCCCTGGCTGCTGCGTTCCACGAGTGTCACCCGCTCAACGAGCAGTCCTGCTCCCGGTGGACGTCGAGTGTGCGGAGCACGTCGGCGCAGGCTTCGGCGAAGCTTGCCAGCCGCTCGGGGCCGAGCACGTCGATGAACAGGGCGTGGACCATCTCGGTGTGCGCCGGAACGGCCTTGTTGATCGCCGCGTGTCCCTTGTCGGTCAGCAGGACGTCGGGGTAGCGGCGGTCGGAATCGACCCGCTCGACCAGTCCGCGTTGTGCCATCCGGGTGAGCTGGTGGGACAGGCGGCTCTTCTCCCACTGGGTGGCGGCGGCCAGTTGCGCGACGGGCATCCGCCGGTCCGCCGATTCCGCGAGCCTGACCAGGACCTCGAAGTCGGCCGCGGACAACTCGTGGTCGCGCTGCATGTGCTGCTGCAGGTGTGAGCCGAGGTGCTTGGACATCTCGATGTAGGTGCGCCACATCCGGTCGGCCTCGCCGAGTTCCTGCTCCCATCCCATGGCGACCATGGTACCCGCTGGTTGACGTATCAACCCAACGCGGTATGGTGCCTAGGTTGATACATCAACCTGAATCGAGGGAGTTGTTCCGGTGAGCGAACAGCAGATCATCGCGGTGGTGGGCGCGACCGGTGCCCAAGGGGGAGGCCTGGTCCGCGCGATCCTGGCCGATCGAAGCGGGCAGTTCGCCGCGCGAGCCCTTACCCGGCACCCGGATTCGGCGCGGGCCGAGGAACTGGCCGCGCTCGGGGCCGAGGTCGTCAAGGCCGACCTCGACGACGCGGCCGGCCTGCGCAAGGCGTTCGACGGCGCGCACGGCGTGTTCGTGGTGACCAACTTCTGGGAGCCGCGGACGCCCGAGGAGGAGCAGGCACGTCCCGCGACCACCAAGGAGCTGGAGCAGGCCGGTAACGCGGCGCGGGCCGGCCGGGACGCCGGCGTGCGTCATTTCATCTGGTCCACGCTGTCCGACACTCGGGGCTACTTCCGGCCGGGCGACGGCACGCCGACCTTCGGCGGCACGTACAAGGTGCCGCATGCCGACGGCAAGGCAGAGGCCGACCGGCTCTTCCTGGAATCGGGGGTGCCCACCACATTTCTGCAGGCGAACGTGTACTACGAGGCGTTCCAGGACATGTTCGCACCCCGGCGCGACGAGCAGGGCGCGCTGGTGCTGCAACTCGGATTCGGCGACGCGCGGGTGCCCGCGCAGGCCGCGGAGGATGTCGGCAGGACCGCGTTCGGCATCTTCCGCCGCGGTACGGCGCTGGCCGGCAGGAGGGTGAGCGTCGCCGGCTCCGTGCTCACCGGGGCGCAGTACGCCGCCGCGCTGGGCCAGGCGCTCGGTGAGCCGGTGACCTATCAGGCGGTCAGCCCCGACCAGATCCGGGCTGCGGGTTTCCCGGGCGCCGGAGAGGTCGGCAACATGCTCCAGTACCTGATCACGGCCGAGCAGGACATCGTCGACCTCATCGACGGCGAGCTGCTGCGCGAGCTCAACCCGCAGTTGCAGTCCTTCGACACCTGGCTGGCCACCCACCGGGACGCCATCCCGCACTGACCACGTCCAGCAGGGCGAAGGCGACCGCCGTCTTGTCCTGGTGAGGTCGGAACAGGGAACGACGGCGGCAGCGCCCGGCTCTGTACGTCCCTGAGCGGACGGACGTTCGGCAAGCAGATCGAGCGCATCCGCGTCGCCCCCGAGACGTACCGGGCACTGGCCGGGCCGGCGCAGCGCCGCCGTCCGCGCGCTCGTCTTGTCCATGCTCGTCGGCGAGACCGGCATGCACCATGCCGGCCTTGGGACGGGTACCCGGCCGGCGTGGCGATCGGCTGCGGCGGCATCTGCTGGTCGTCGGTCCCGGCCGGGGTCCACGCGTCTGATCGTCTTGCCATGATTGGCAGGGCCACGGATGATCCGATCATGAACCGGCCGGCGAGACATGTATCACGGGGTCTACTCGGCGCGGGCACGGCTCTTGGCGTTTACACTGCCGTGGTCCTTCTCGTCCCCATGATGACGTTCAGCCTCGCCCTGCTGCCGATCCTCCTGCTGTACACGCCGTTCGCGTTCCTGCTCATCGGCATGGTCGGAGTCGTCGTCGAACTGACAACGGAGCGGTCGCCGGCGACTCTCTCGTTCGGTCCGGTTGGACGCTCTGCCCAGCCGTATACCTCGTGATCTTCTTCCTCACAGGTTGACGCCGCATCAGGACAGCACTCACGATCGCCCCCATCATGGTCAGCCGCCCCACGCGTTGGAGTACGTCAACCCCGGTGGCTCAGGGGTTGCGACCGCATGGTTGTGGTCACCGCTAGTGGCTGTCCCGCTGTTCCCCGACCCAGTTCCAAACGGCGGCCACTCGCTCCGCCGCCCGTACCGAGCGGCCGTTCCTGGCGGCGGGGGCGCGGCGGGCCGGGTCGAGGGCGCCGGCCGGCGAGCGGCCCATGACCTTGCGCCAGCTCGCCGGGTCGGGCGTGATCAGCGCGACCCGTGCCCGGTCACCCAGTGCGGCGATCTGCCGCTCCACTCCCGGCATGACCCCGCCGCCCCGCGTCATCGGGGCGATGACCACGATGCGGTCGTATCCGGCGGCCACGTCCAGATTGGCCGGTGATCGCATCCCGCCGTCGATGTAGCGGCGCCCGCCGATCGTGGCAGGCGGGCGGACGCCAGGGCCGGCCGTGCCGGCGCAGACGGCGTCCACGAGGCCGACCCCGCTGGCCGCGTCGAAGTCGGCGGGCTTGCCGGTCTCCGCGTCCACGGCGGTGATGACCAGCCGCTTGTTCGGCCATTCCCGCACGTCGTCACCGAGCAACCCCGCCACCTCCGCCCGGCGTTCCTGCTCGGTGGAGGTCTTGGCAGCCAGCGCGATCCTGCCCATCCGGGCGCCGTACTCCTCGATCGTCTTCGACCTGGTCAACTGCCACACGATCCGGAACAGCGCGAACGGCGACGACTTCGGCGCCTGCTCGCCGGCCTGCGGGCGGAGCTGGCGGGCGTACAGGTCCAGGGGGTCGAGCCCCGTGGCGAGCTGCGCGCCGACCACCGCGCCCGCCGATGTGCCGACGATCAGGTCGGCCTCGCGCAGGTCGAGACCGTCCGCCGCGAGCGCGGCCAGCACCCCCGTCTCCCAGGCGATCCCGATCATCCCGCCGCCGCCCAGCACCACTGCCCTGCCTGCCATACGCGCTCGCTTGAAGCCCAGAACGTCATCGATCTCCCGCTCGGGCACCTCGCGCCCGGCTCCCAGAGGCGACCTCCGCCCGCTCCGGCAGCAGCATCCGGGCCCGACCGTCATCCAGCGGTAACCGCCCGGGAGCACCTGTAACGTACGATCCGCCAGGTGTCGCGGTGTAGGGACATATGTCATGAATTGCCGTCCAGTCCGGTCCCGCTGGGCGCTCGATCGTCTCTGCCTGCCATCCCCGGCCGGACGATTCATCGTCGATGGATGGCTTGGGGCTGCCCATCGCCGCCAGCGGAGACACCCTGCTGCCGGGCGGCGGCCTTGAGGGCGCGGCGGGCCGCGGGCCCGGACATCCCCTCCGGCGTCCACCCTGTCGCCCGGCTCGGTCATGCAGAGGTTGCCGGTGGCCCGGTACCCGCCGCCCGCGGCGAGATTGTCGGTGGGGTTCCCTACGGTTGCGGGCATGATCAACGCCTGGGACGCGGTCCGCGCGGCCATCGACGCCGAGGACCTCGCCGCCATCGCCGCGCTGCTGACCGGACTCGACGACGCCCAGCGGCGCGAGGTGGCGCGCGAGCTGCCCCGCTACCTGCCGGTGGCGCAGCGGGCCGGCGAGCGCCGGGACATCGAGCGCCATCAGGAACACCAGGCCCGGTGGCGGGAGCTGGCCGTCCAGGCGGAGCAGGAGGGCAGGAGCGTATGGGAACTGCCCGAAGCGCTCGGGATGATCAGCAACAGTCTTGTGGGCGCCCGCGGTCGGTCTTCGCCTTGATGTCGTCCTGGCCGATGAGCAAGCCCACCGCACGCGACCTCGGCCGCCTGGTGCTCGCCGACGGACCCGGCGGGCCGGGACTTGCCCTGCTGCTGGCCCGCCACTTGCTGGAGGGGCCCGACGGCGACAGGGTGCGGCCGCTGCTGCTCCTGTCCGCCTCCGGTGGCCTGCCGGGCGCCGAGCTGGGCAGACAACTGGCCGTCCTGCTGGAACGCGGGCATGGCCGCCCGGGCGACGCCATCGCCGCGCTAGCCGAGGCCGCCAGGCTGGGCGCGCACCGGCAGGTGTGGCAGGTGATGACCGGGCTGCTGCCCGCGTACCTGCCGGGGCCCGGGGAACGGGCGACCAGCGTGCACACCAGGCTGCTGCGGCTGGCGGCCGAGGTCGCCGGATGGGCGGACGCGCGGGGCGAGCTGCCCGTGGTGGCCGAGCTGGCCGGCCGGACCCGTACCAGCGAGCTGGTCCGCCAGGCCCGCGACCTGCACGCCCTGCTCACCGGCCCCGCCTGATCCGCCGGCGCGGCGGGCGTTGGAGGCGACTGCTGCGAAGGCCGGCCGACGTACCTTACGGTCCGGACAAGACCATCTCGCTTCGGCCTGCGAAAGCCGATCCGGCGGCGTGGTGCCGTACCCACCGGGCGGTCTCGCGCGGCTGGGCCGGTGAGGTGCACCTTCGACGGTGAGGGCGCGGGGGTCAATAGCGGTGGCCGACCTGGCATCCCTGTGTTCGGGTGCGCTGACCAGGCGGAGCGTTCTACGCCGCGGCGGCCTTGTCGGCGGCGAGCTTGGCGCGGTGCCGCTGGCGTTGAGCTGGGGTGATGCTTGTTGACACCTCAGGGCTGTTCCGTGGGGAAATGACGTGCCGTGGATCGTATGCCTGGCGCGGTGTGCCCCGATCGGGCGGGCGATGCGGATGAGATCGTCGAGGTCGATGCTCACACCGGGACCGGGGTTCTCCTCAGCTCATCACGAACCACGATCGGTGCCGAATGTGCGCGCGTTGTCTGCCGCATGTCTCGGTTCGTCGACGGCTGCCACCGTCGGTCGCGGCCGTGACACGACCATGACACGGCGCGGTCGAGGCGGGGATACGCCTGGCCGACAGTGGACGGGTCGGACGGCGGGCGAGTTACGCAGCGCGCTGCGAAGTGATCCGGCCACCCGCATCGGTACGACGCCGTACGGCCCGGGTGGCCCCGGCACCACGGTGTCGCCCTCATCGAGCAGGGCGAGATGAACCGGCCGGAGGTGTTGTGCCCGCCCGTCGGACGGAACGTCACGGCGAAGGTGATCAGGAAAAGGAGAAGGCGTGGCTGATGACAGGCAATGGGACCGGCGTTCGCTGCTGCGGGGCGCCGCCGTGCTGGCCGGTGCCGCGGCGGCCCCGCCGCTGCTGGGCGGCGCGGCCACCGCGCTGGCCGGCAGCGGTGACGCGGACGCGCTGTTCGAGGCCGGCAAGTTCGAGGAGGCGGGCCGCGCGTACGAGGAGATCCTCAAGAAGGACCCCAGGAACCTGCACGCGGCCCGCCGGCGCGGCCATGTAGCGCTGCTGGCCAATCGGTTCGCCGACGCCGAGAAACACCTCAAGACGGCCCTCGCCCTGGCGCCCGACGACAAGGACGCCAACTACTTCCTGGCCGACTGCTACATCCGGCAGGACAAATTCGGCCTGTCCGCACCCCACTGGAGAGCGGCCGGCGAGGACAGCTACGCCACGTGGTTCGCGGCAGTCCGGGGCGAGGCGTACCAGGTCCACGGCGAGACCGCGCGGGTGTCATGGAAGCAGACGGACCCGATGCCGCTGGTGGAGGCCTCGGTCAACGGCGGACCGGCGAAGCGCTTCACGTTCTATACCGGCGCCCCGAATCTGAGCGTGCGCGCGTCGGTGGCCAAGGAGGCCGGGCTGAGCCCCGTCGCCAGTCAGAGGATCGATTTCGAGGGCGGCGCCATCTGGGCGTACTACGGGATACTGGACTCCTTCAAGCTGGGCGGCATCGAACTGCGCAACGTCCCGGTGGGCTGGTCGGCGACGGAGTCGGGCGACGACGTCGACACCGACAGCGACGGCCTGATCGGCACGTGGGTCTTCTACCACTTGCTGACCACCTTCGACTACGCGGGCAGGCAACTGATCCTGCGCCGCCGCACCCCCGAAACGGCCAGGAAGGCACGCGCCGCCGCCAGGCGGGCCGGCGCCGAACCCCTGCCGCTGTGGCTGGCCCGTGAGCAATACCTGCACAGCACGGGCAGCTTCGCCGGCGACGCCGGCTCCCGCACCGGGGTGGTGGGCGTGAACTTCGGCGGAGGCAGCGAGATCGCCGCGGGCATGCGCGGGGAAACGGCCGAGCGGTTGGGGATCCGCACCGACTACGACCGCCAGGTCGGGACTTTTGCGCAGAGCCACCCGGCCGTCGTCTATCCCTGCTACCCGAAGGAGATCCGCCTCGGCAACGCCGTCGCCAAGGAGGTCTACTCCTACACGAACCCCAACCAACCGGTCAACGTGCCCTCGCCCTATGGGACGGGGTTCGACACGATGGGCTGGTTTTCCCACTGCTTCTGGAAGCCCTACAACATCACCGTCGACTTCACCGACATGAACCTCTACATCGCCCGCGGCGAGGCCGCCTGATCACCGCGACTGCACGGGCGTCATGGGAGCTACCTGGAACGGCCGGCTCCTACGGTGGAGGGGAGAGGGCGGGCCCGGTGCCCGCACTCCGTCGCCCGGTGCCGCACCCGGGAGTGTCCCGGCCGCCGCCCCAGCGGCAGCCACGCGCGGTCGCAGCCCGGCGAGTTGCTGATCGAGCAGGGTCGTCAGCCGGCGTCCGGCGCCCTCCGGCCGGCGGCCCGGCCGTTTCGGGGCAGGCGGCTCTGAGGCCGCACCTGCGGTTCCAGACGGTGAACGCGGCCTCGCGGACGACGCCGGCCGGGGCGAGGTCGGCCGGCGGCTTCACAGCGGCGTCTCGGCTCGGAGGCGGTCGGCGTGGCGCTGCTGGTGCTCCAGGGCCACGGACAGGAACCTCTCGATCAGGGTCAGCTCAGCCGGCGTGAACCGGTCCAGCTCGGTACGGGCGTCGGCCAGGACGGGGCCCCAAATCTCCTCGCTGAGTCGTTCGGCCCGTTCGGTCAGGTGTACGAGCACGCGGCGGCGGTCGGCCTCATCCCGATGGCGTCGCGCCAGCCCGGCCCGCTCCAGCCTGTCGATGACGGTGGTCATGGCGCCTCCGGTGAGCCCGGCGGCGGCGGCCAGTTCGGTGGCGGTCAACGGCCCTCGGGCGCTCAGGCGGCTCAGGCAGCGCAGGTCGGTGCGGTTGACTCCGAGACGGCGTGCCGCCAGTTCGTCGATGACGTCCGTGGCGTCTTGAAGCTCCTGCACGGCCCTGGCGAGCGCGTCGATCAAATTTTGCTTTGACAATCTAATCCTTAGAAAATTAAAGTGTCTGCTCGTCGCACTTTACTCTCCCGGAGGCGAGCATGTCGAACCAGCAGATTGTCCTGCGCCCCGCCATCGGCGAGGACGTTCCCGCCCTCCTCGCGCTCATGGACTCCGTCCTCGACTGGCTCGTCGCCCGCGGCCGTACGCAACAGTGGGGCACCACGCCCTTCTCCCGCATCCCGGGCTTCCCCGGCAGGGTCGCCGACTGGACCGCCCAGGGAGCGATCACCCTCGCCCAACGGGGTGAGGCCTGCGTGGGGCTGCTCGCCCTGGGCCCCACGGCGCCGCCCCGCGTGCCGGCCGGGCTGGTGCCCGACGGGGCCATCTTCATCCACACCGTCATGTCCGACCGCGGACCCGAGGGTCGCGGAGTCGGCGCGACGCTCCTGGAGGAAGCCGAGCACCGCGCCAGAACGTACGGATCTCCGGCCCTGGCCCTCGACCACTGGGCGGGCAGTCCCGAACTGGACCGCTTCTACGAAGGGCGCGGATACGTCAAGGTGGGCGCGTACGAGGACAAGCAGGAGGGAGGGGCCGTCCGCACCACCGTACGGGTCCATCGGCTCACTCCGTCCGCGGACAGGCCTGAGGGCTACGGAGAGTGAGAGGCGTACCCGGTCGACGACACCGACGACGCCATGGGCCCGGAGGGCATACCCGCCGACCATCCTGTGCATCCCGTCGGGATCATGCGGGTGGATGACGGCGGTGCTTTCCTGGTCACGGCCCTGCACGCTGGAGCCGGCGCGCGCGCGTTGAAGTCCGAGGCCGGACAGCTGCCCCCGGGGCCGGGCTGGCACCGACTGCGCTACCCACGCTCAGAACATGGACGGGGCTGCGGAGGCGGACACCTCCGACGAGGTCATCGACAGCTGTCTCCTGCAGATCTGGCCTCAGGACGAGCCGGCACCACGCGATCAAACGGGGTGCGCCGGTAGTAATGAAGAAACTTCCAACGAAGCACCGGCCCGACCTGCGGCAACGGCCGCGTCGGCGGCGGCACCATGAGCTCATCCGATGGCCACCGATCGCTCACCCCGCGACTGCGGAACCTGACCCCGGTGACCCTGATCCGCGACAACACCCCGACCGATATCGCCAAGCATTACCCGCACGCCGGGGCCGCTGTTGGGCGCACAATTCAAAATAAGTTACCCCGTTCACTGGACAATCCCCGCACACTATGGCCAGCAGTCGAGCGAATAGTCGGCGGCCGGGGAGATACATGATGAGAATTGAGATGTCTATCTCGTTGCGCGAAGCCGCATTTCATGCCCTCGCCAATGGAGCCGATCTGCTGCCAACCCAGCTGACCTGGGGCGGAGCATCTTGGACGGCAGAACGAGTGCGCAACTTCAGCCAGTGAAGATGGCCGTTTCGGCTTTTCCGGCGAATACGGGCGACGTGCGTGGTGACAAACGTTTACGGCAGGCCGTTAGAGTCAACTTCATGGAATGGAGTTTTCAGGCGGCCGAAGACCTCGCAGCTGCATTGCGTGCCGGTGAAGTGAGCTCGGTGGAACTGACCGACGAGGCGATCGCCCGTATCGAGCGGGACGACAAAGTGATCAACGCTATTTGCGTGCCGGACTTCGATCGTGCGCGGGACGCCGCGCGCGGTGCCGACCAGGCACGCGCGCGCGGTGAGGGCCGGCCGCTGCTCGGCATTCCGGTGACGGTCAAGGAGTCGTACAACATCGCCGGGCTGCCCACGACCTGGGGCATGCCGCCGCACCGGGACTATATGCCGGCCCAGGACGCGGTACAGGTGTCGCGGCTCAAGGCCGCGGGCGCGGTGGTGCTCGGCAAGACCAATGTGCCGTTGGGGCTGCAAGACATCCAGAGCTTCAACGACATCTACGGCACCACCGTCAACCCGTGGGATCACGGTCGCACGCCGGGCGGATCCTCCGGCGGGTCGGCGGCGGCCCTGGCGTCCGGGTTCGGCGCGCTGTCCATCGGCTCCGACCTCGCCGGCTCGCTGCGCACCCCCGCGCATTTCTGCGGCGTCTACGCGCACAAGCCGACGCTCGGACTGGCGGCCAACCGCGGCATGGTCCCGCCGTCCGAGCCGGCATTGCCGGCCGACCTCGACCTCGCCGTCGTCGGTCCGATGGCCCGCACCGCCCGCGACCTCACGCTCCTGCTCGACGTCATGGCCGGACCGGACCCGCTGACGCTCGGCAAGGCGCACGACCTGACGCTGCCGCCCGCCCGCCACGATCGGCTCCGCGATTTCCGGGTCATGGTCCTCGACGAGCATCCGCTCATTCCGACCGGGTCCGCCGTGCGGGCGGGCGTGAACCGGGTGGCCGCCGCGCTCGCCGACGGCGGCGCCCGCGTCGAACGGCACAGTCCGCTGCTGCCCGATCTGACCGAAGCCGCGACGCTCTACATGCAGTTGCTGATTTCGGGCTCCGTCGCGCGTTTTCCCATCGAATCGTACGAGCGGCTGCGGACCCGCGCCGCCGGACCGATCACAGACGACCAGAGTCTTGACGCCGTGCGGCTGCGCGCCATGGTGTTCAGCCACCGCGACTGGATGGAGGCGAGCAACCGCCGCGAGGTCCACCGCCACGGCTGGCGGCAGCTGTTCGCCGAGTTCGACGCCGTGGTGTGCCCGATCACGCCGACGCCCGCGTTCCCGCACGACCACGACCCCCATCCGCTGGAACGGCACATCGACATCGACGGTGTCGAGTACCCGTACTTCGACCAGCTCGTCTGGGCCGGCCTGGCCACCATGCCCGGCCTGCCCGCCACCGCCATACCGGCGGGTCGGTCCCCCGAGGGCCTGCCGGTGGGTGTGCAGCTCATCGGTCCGATGTTCGAGGACCGCACCCCGCTGCGGCTGGCCGAACTGCTCGAGCAGAGGATCGGCGGCTTCCACGCACCGAAATAGCGCATCTTGCCGGGTATCCGTCGAGGACGAGGTGCGGATCGGTCTCCTCCCGGCACAGGAAGTCCACGGTGCCGGCCGTCCGGGAGATCGACATTCGTCCGTGAACCGGCAGAGCTGTTTCACGAGCCCTCGCTTGTGCAACGGGAGGGCGCCGATTAACTCGGTGGCCTGACAGGGGCTGAGCTACGTCGCCGGGCTCATCCCGGCGAAAAGGGCGTCGAGGATCCGGTCGACATACTCATGGGTCAGTGGTTCCTGCGTGATCAGGAGTTGGAAGTACAGCGGGCCGGACAGGATCGCCATGGCCAGGTCGAGGTCGAAGGCGGGCGACAGTTGCCCCTGGTCGCGGGCCGTCTTCAAGCGGGCGACCGTCTTGTCCGCCTGTGGGGCGATGAAGCGCTCGTTGAGTGCGGCGGCGATCTGGGGATCGTGCTGGGCCTCGGCGATCAGGGCCTTGTACAGGGGGCCGAAGGGCGGCCTGGCCAGCAGGTCAACGGCCGAGTGGATCTGCGCGCGCAAGTCGGCCATGATGTCGCCGGTGTCGGGGTAGTCCAGGGCGGGCTCGTTCAGTGACAACAGCGAGTCGAGCAGCAGGGCTGCCTTGGACGACCATCGGCGGTAGATGGTCTGCTTGCTGGCGCCCGCTCGGGCGGCGACCGCCTCGATGCTCAGTTTGGCGTAGCCGATCTCCTGGCCGAGCTCCAGCGTGGTCCGCATGATGGCCTCGGTCCGGTCGGCGCCGCGACGGTGTGGCGTGTCGGTCATGCCGACACCTTATCGGTACGGAACGTTCCGTACTTGACGCAGGCGCCCGCCGTGGACATCATCTTATCGGTACGGTACGTTCCGTACGGATAAGAACGGCCAGGTCGCCACCCCGCAACGGTGTGCCCTCAACGAGGCCCGACGTTCTTCACCACACCATCGCCACCTCACAGGAAGAAGACGATTGCGTGACGGCTGTTCCCGCCGACCCGACCGTGGTGCATCCCATGCCCGAGCAGCCCCGAGTGGTGCTGCTCAAGCCGCTGGTCACCTCACCGCTGATCGAGGTCGGCGAGTTCTCCTACTATGACGATCCGGACGACCCGGCCGCCTTCGAGACCCGCAACGTGCTCTACCACCACGGCCCGGAGAAACTGATCATCGGCAAGTTCTGCGCGCTGGGCACCGGGGTGCGGTTCATCATGAACGGTGCCAACCACCGCATGGACGGCCCCTCGACCTTCCCTTTCCCGATCATGGGCGGCTCCTGGGCCGAGCACTTCGACCTCATCACCGGCCTGCCCGGACGGGGTGACACCGTGGTGGGCAACGACGTCTGGCTCGGCTACCGGTCCCTGGTGATGCCCGGCGTCCGCATCGGCCACGGCGCGATCATCGCCTCCGGCGCCGTCGTCGTCGAGGACGTCCCCGACTACGGCATCGTCGGCGGCAACCCGGCCCGGCTCATCCGCCGCCGCCACAGCGACGCCGACATCGCCCGCCTCCTCGCGCTGGCGTGGTGACTGGCCGCTCCAGCACCTCACCGAGCACGTCCGGACGATCATGTCCGGCAGCATCGACGACCTGGAGCAAGCGGCCCCCGCGCTCCCGCACCACTGATCCGCCCGTATCAAGCACGACAGAATCGGTTCACCAGCATGCCTGCTCCGTCCCACCCCAACCCGTTCGCCGGCTGGCTTCGCGACCACGCCGCCCCGCTCACCCACCTCGACCCCGAGGCGCCGCTCGACGACCTGGAGCCGCTGCGCGACCTCGTCGGCAGCGCACGCGTGGTCGCGATCGGCGAGAACTCCCACTTCATCACCGAGTTCTCCCAACTGCGGCAGCGAATCCTGCGCTTCCTGGCCGAACGCTGCGGCTTCACCGTCCTGGCCTTCGAGTACGGCTTCAGCGAAGGCTTCCCCCTGGACGCCTGGGCCCAGGGCGAGGGCGCCGACGACGACCTGTCAGCCCAGCTCGCCACGGCCATCCCGGTGGGCGTCGAGGAGCCGCTGCGCCGGCTACGCCGGCACAACGCCACCGCCGGGATGCCGATCCGCTTCGCCGGGATCGACATCCCGGCGGCCGGCGGATCACTGCTGCCCGCCCTGGCCCCCGTCGCCGACTACCTGCGCGACATCGACCCCGAGACCCTGCCGGCCATCGAGCAGGCGATGCGGATCGCCGGATCGTTCGCCGGAGCCTCCGCCGCCTCGGCCGCACCCGCCTGGACCCGCCTGCCCACCGCCGAGCAGGACGCGCTCAGCGCGATCCTCATGCGCCTGCTCCTCCGCTTCCGCGCCGTCGAGGTGCTGTACGTCTCCCGTGGCGACCGGCACAGCTACGACATCGCCCTGCGCCGCGTGGAGGCCGCCTGCCACGCCGACTACGGTTTCCGCGCGATGGCCGGCCTGTACGCCGGCACCGGGTGGACCGCCGACACCTCGGCCCGGGACGTCTACATGGCCGGATCGGTCCTGTGGCACCTCGACCGCTCCGGCCCCGGGGCCCGCATCGTGCTGGCCGCCCACAACGCCCACATCCAGAAGACGCCCGTCTCCTTCGACGGCCACCTCACCGGGCTGCCTATGGGACAGCACCTGCACAACAGGCTCGGCGACGACTACGTCGCCCTCGCCCTGACCAGCATCACCGGACGCACCGCCGACATGCGCCCCGACGAGAACGCGCGCTTCGGCTTCGCCATCGACGACACCGCGCTGCAGCCACCCGAGCAGGGCAGCATCGAGGCCGCCTTCGCCGACGCCGGACTCGGGCTGAGCATCGGCGATCTCCGCCGGGCGCCCCGCGAGGTCCCCGGTCCCGACCGCTACCGGATCCAGAGCGCCTACCTGCACACGCCCATCCTGGACGCGTTCGACGCCGTCCTCACCACCCCGGCCTCCACCGTGGCCGACCTCGAAAGCTGACGAACCCCAAGATGACGCAGCACGATCCCACCCCGGCCACGCCATCGCCGGAGCCGTCCAGGAGATCATCGGCCGGGCCCGGAACCCGCGGACCGGGGAGTAACGACATCCGCATGCTGACGACAACGACGAATCGCGAGGGAAACGGCACATGACGAACGCCGATGTGATCATTGCGGGCGCCGGCCCGACCGGCCTCATGCTGGCCGCCGAACTGCGGCTGGCCGGGGTGCGGCCGCTGGTGCTGGAACGGCACCCGCACCGCCGCGACACCCCGAAGGCCGGTGGTCTGGGCGGGCAGATCCTGGAGCTGCTGCGCTATCGGGGCTTGCTGGAACGTTTCCAGGCGGCCTGCCCCGGCCCGATGCCCGCTCCCCGGTTCCCGTTCGGCGGGGTGCATCTGGACTTCACCCAGCTGGAAAACCCGCCGCTGCACGCCCTGCCGCTGCCGCAGCAACTGCTGGAACGGCTGCTCGACGAACGCGCCGGTGAACTCGAGATCGATGTCCGGCGCGGGCACGAGGTGACCGGGATCAGCCAGGACGAGACCGCGGTGACGGTGGACGTGCGGGGCCCGGACGGGCCGTACCAGGTGAGCGCCCGCTACCTGGTGGGCTGCGACGGCGCCCGCAGCCGCGTCCGCGACTGGGCCGGTATCGGCTTCCCCGGCACCGTCTACCCGGAGGTCAACCGGCTGGCCCAGGTCACCCTGCCCGGCACGGTCACCGTGCTCGGCAACGGCGATCTCGACGTCCCCGGCTCCGGCACGATCCGCGCCGGTTTCACCCGCACCGACCACGGCCTGTTCGGCCTCGGCTCCTCACCCGGCGCCACGAGCGTCTCCCTCTACACCATCGAGGACGAGACCACCGAGTACGACGACGACGTCCCGATGACCCTGACCGAACTCCAGGACAGCATCCACCGGGTCCTCGGCACGCACCTGCCCGTGGCCGGATCGACCCGGCTGTCCCGCTTCACCTTCAAAGCCCGCCAGGCCGAGCACTACCGGGCCGGGCGCATCATGGTGGCCGGGGATGCGGCGCACCTGTTCCCGGCCACCGGCGTGGCACTCAACGCGGGCATGCTGGACGCGGTCAACCTGGCCTGGAAGCTGGCCGCCGACCTGCACGGCTGGGCACCGCCCGGCCTGCTGGACACCTACCACGACGAACGCCACCTCGCCGGGACCCGCACCATGCTGCACACTAGCGCCCAGGTGGCGCTACGCCGCGGGCACGACCCGGCCGCAGAAGCGCTCCGCGAGGTCTTCCAGGAACTGCTCACCGACGAGCAGCCGCTGCGCCGCATGGGAGCCTTCGTCGCCGGCACCGACCTCCGCTACCCCATGCCCGGCACCGATCACCACCCGCTGACCGGCACCTTCGCCCCCGACCGCGCCCTGCACACCGACCAGGGCGTCACCAGCGTCGCCGACCTCCTGCACCCCGCCCGGCCCATCCTCCTCGACCTCGCCGACCGCTCCGACCTGCGCGAGGCCGCCCGCGACTGGGGGCAGCGCGTCGACGTCCACACCGCCAAGACCGACCAGCGACCCGCCGACGCCCTGCTGATCCGCCCGGACGCCCACATCGCCTGGGCCGCACCCATCGACGACCCCGCCGGAACAGCCACGCCTGCGCTACGAGAAGCACTCTCCACCTGGTTCGGCACACGCTGACCTCGGCCGCAACCACGCGCCCCGAGAAAGAGGCACTCGGCGTGCCGGCCATGGGAATCGAACCCGGCCAGCCCGCAACTGATGGATGAACCACGACCGAATCCCGCACCACAACGATGGCCCGCCCGCTACGCGGGCCATCGTCGGTGACCAGCGACCCGGGCCATGTCCGACCAACGCGCGTGGATGGCGTGCCTGGCACCACCACCTGCCCGATCCCCATCACCTGGTCGTTGACGCGTTCACAAGCGTGAGACCAGTCATTAACTGCTTTTAGGAAGGATCTGCGTGAAAGCGTTGCTCACCCTGACCTGCGCAGGTCAGTTCATGGTGCTGCTCGACAACACGATCGTCGGCGCTGCCCTGCCCGACATGCAGCAGCAGCTCCACACCGGGCTGACCGGCCTGCAGTGGATCGTCGACGCCTACGTGCTGCTGGTGGCCATGCTGCTGCTGTCGGGCGGCGTCTTCGCCGACCGGTTCGGCCGCAGGCGGGTGTTCCTGGCCGGGGTGGCGGTGTTCACGGCCGCGTCGGTGGTGTGTTCGCTCGCGCCCTCGATCGGCTGGCTGATCGCCGGGCGGGTGCTGCAGGGCGTCGGGGCCGCGGCGCTGAGCCCCGCCTCGCTGGCGCTGCTCGCCGCCGCGTATCCCGCCCCGAGGGAGCGCGTCAGAGCGATCGGGTTGTGGGCCGGTTTCAGCGGCATCGGCCTGGCCGCCGGACCGCTGGCGGGCGGGATCCTGGTGGAGTCCTTTGGCTGGCCCGCCATCTTCCTGGTCAACGTGCCCATCGGGGCTGTCCTGCTGCTGGCCGGGCTGCGCGTGCTGCGCGAGTCCCGCAACCCGAGCGCGCCGCCGATCGACGTCCCCGGCACGGTCCTGTCCGTCGCGGGCGTGGGCGCTGTGACCTACGGCCTGATCGAGGGCGGTTCCCGAGGCTGGACCTCGCCGGTGATCCTGGGCAGTTTCGCCGCCGGGCTGGTGCTTCTGGCCGCGTTCGTCGTGGTCGAGGGTCGTGTGTCGACGCCGATGCTGCCGCTCCGGCTGTTCCGTCAGCGGCTGTTCACGGTGTCCAACACGGCGATGGTCGTGGTCGGGTTCGCGCTGATGGGGTCGTCGTTCTTCTTCTCCCAGTTCTTCGTCTACGTCCAGGGCACTTCGATCCTGGTCGCCGGGCTGCGGACCTTGCCCGTCTCGCTGGCCATGGTGATCGTCAGCCCGTACGCGGGCCGGTTCGCGGCCAGGTACGGCTTCCGCGTCGTCGTCGGCATCGGCCTGGCGCTGGCCGGGCTGGGGCTGCTGGCGCTGGGCTTCGTCCACGCCGATACCGGCTACGGGAACGTGTGGTGGCGGCTGGCGGTCGTCGGCATCGGTTTCGCTCTCACCATGTCGCCGCTGACCGGGGCCGCCATCCAGGCGGTCAGCCCGCAGGAGGGCGGCCTCGCCTCGGGCGTCAGCAGCACCACCCGGCAGATCGGCGCGGTGCTCGGCGTGGCGATGCTCGGGGCGATCGTCCACACGCGGCAGTCCGGCGGCGCCTCCTTCGAATCCGGCCTCAACAGCGCCTTCCTCGCGGCGGGTGCCGTGACGCTGGCCTGCGCCGTGTTCACCGGCCTGTGGCTGACCGCGGCCCGGACACCGACGGGCGTCCGGGCCGCACAGCCAGGAGGCCAAGCAGTCAGTGAGCCGCCGCTGACAGCTCCTTCCACCACTCGGCCCACGTCTTGAGCCGCTCGGAGTAGGCCTGCTGGGTCATCCGCAGCCCTTCAGTGCCGAAGAACACCCGCAGCGGCGAGCGAGCCGCCGGTCATGGGGCGAAGAGGACTTTGGATTCGAGGTCGAGTCGGGTGGTGGGGTTGGCGGCCGGCGGGGTCAGGCTGAGGATCCAGTTGCCGAACCGGTGTCCACGGACACAAGCCGACACTCGGGCTGGCGGCGAACCGCGGTACGGTCCCGCCCTCGAGGGACGACTTCCTCCACGTGGAGGCCCACGACCGCCCGATGTCCTCCTGCGCCACCCCGGCCGGCTCCCCCTGCCGCACCGGCAAGGCCAAGGGCGCCACCCAGTACCGCATCGCCCGCTTCCGCCTCGTGCCCGCCCTGGCCAAGGCGCTCAACGTGCCGACCCCGGCACTGCGCAGACCGGGCTCGGCCTGGACGGAACTGTCCCGCGCCGCCGCCGGCACCCACTCATCCGGACACGCCACGCACCCAGGAGGCATATGGGTGGCCCAGCGCCATCAACCGCCTTCTCATCCTCAACGCGGAATACCAGCCTGGACGCGCGGCACAGTCCTGCTGCTCCGCGAAACCATCGGATTCTGAACCACCCGTCGGGCAATGGGCCCGGATTTTCCAGCCGGGTTACAGGCAGATCTGACGTTGCGCCGGGCGTCTGAGCGCCGGCCAGCGGGGGGCGTCCTCGGCGGCCGCGACGGCGCGCTGGGTGGCGGGCTTGACGCCGGCGCCGGACTGGGAGTCCGCGAGGGTCTTGTGGTCGACGCCGATGCCGCGCTGGAACGGGTCGTTGAGGACGATCAGCCGTCCAGGAGGTTGCGGCCGAGACGGTCGGCCTCCTGGACGGTGAGCGGGTCGCCGTCGCTGATGTGGGACAGCGCGTTCAGCGGCGCGGGCCGGAGGCCGGCCCGCGCCACAGCGGAGGGGTGCCGGTCAGGAGGTCGGCTTTGCCTTCGGCTGGCCGAGTTTCTCGGCGGGCGCCTGCTGCACCTGGTTGGCGGGTGGGGCGGTGACCGAGACCGGGGTGCCGAAGTCGCTGAAGTCCGTCATGGTGGGGCGGCCGGCGTCTTCGAAGTCGACCTCCAGGTGCCGGACCCGGCCCTGGTCGTCCACGTCCACGACTCCTATGACCTCTGCTGACGAGCCGGCATCGTCGTCGGTGCCGGCCGTGGCCTCCAGCGAGAACGTGAACCGCTTGCCGGTCCAGCCCTGTCCCGAGGCGGCGCCGCTCTCGCGGACGTCGGTGGCCGTACGGAGCCGCTGCAGCGCCGCCTGCGGGTCCAGCGGGGCGAGCTTGACCAGGGCGACGGCCGGCGGTTCCTGCTCCAACGCGGCATCGCTGCGCGGGGAGACCATCCACGTGGCGGCGCCGCTGTCCTTGACATAGATCAGGTCGCCGAGGATCCGGGTCTCCGCCCCGTCGTTCCTCGTGATGACACCCGCCTGCCGGACGGGATCGAAGGCGCCGTCGAACTCCTTGTCGCGGGACGTGGTGTGAATGCGGTAGCTCTCCTGGCCGGTGTTCTCGACGGCGGCGACCACCTGAGCCTGCGCCGTGGACGGGGTGGCGGGCAGCACGACCGTGACCAAGGCCACCGCGGCGGCGGCGCCCAGCGCGGCGAGCGGGGCCAAGATCCTGGCCGGCCGACGTCTCGGCAGCGCCGGCATGACGTCGATGCCCGCCGGCCGGTCCTCGGTCGCCTTGGTGAGCAGCGTGCGGATTTCATGCTCGTTCATGGACGGCTCCTCGTGTTGGCTTCTCACCGGATCCCACTCCCTTCCTCCTCGATTCGGTTGACCAGCGTGCCGGGCGGGATCAGCCGCCGCATCGCCTGCAGGCCACGGTGCGTGTGGGTCTTGACCGTCCCCACCGAGCAGCCCATCAGGTCGGCGACCTCAGCCTCCGGAAGGTCCACGAAGAACCGCAGCACCAAAGCCGTCCGCTGCCTGACCGGCAGCTTCGCCAGCGCGTTCCGTACGTCCTCGGCCACGGCCCCGGCGTCTCCCAGATCGCCCGGACCGGGCAGATCGGGCAGCTCGGCCCGGGGGATCTCGCGGCGCCATCGCGCACGCCACCACGATCGGTACGTGTTGACAAGAATGCGGCGCAGGTAGGCGTCGGGGGCGCTGCTGGTATCCAGCCGGTGCCACACCCGATACAGCTTGCCCAGGCAGGACTGCACCAGATCTTCAGCCAGGTGCCAATCCCCCGTGAGCAGGACCGCCGTTCTCAGGTGGTGATCTCCCCGGTGCCGCACGAACTCCACGAATTCCGCGTCCACCAGCTCTCCTCTCCTTCATGGGACCACCTCCTGACACTCCTTGAGCTTCGTCCTGGGTTGACCGGAATCCCATGGATATTTCGGTCGATGCGGAGCCGTGCCCGGTTGCCGCGCCGCCCTGCCATTCGAGCGCGTCGACCGGACCCGTTCGACCACGTCGCCGTGGACGCGTACCGCGCGGTCAATGACGCCCGCCGCAGGCGCGGCCAATCCATCCGCACCATCCCCGCCGGAGTGCGGGTCTTCGTCGGCGCCGTCCGCAAGACCCTCGCAGACGCCCGGCTCACCGCCGCGGAGGGCAACCCCCGCTGACCCGCCCGACCACCCTGGAGAACGTCGTGTCGTCGCCCCAGCCCCCGACCGGCGACCCGCGTGTACTGGCCGTGTCGCCCACCGATCGCTAGCCGGGCGTCCCGTCGCGCTCGCTTCTTCGGGCGAGGCGCTGGGCCTGCCCGTTGTGCACATCGCTCACCCATTCCCAGCCGGGCTTGGCCGATGGGCCGATCCGCGGGTCGCTGGGATCCCGGCCGTCACGCAAGGCGAGCACGTACGCCCGATCCCGCTCGATCCGTGCGCGCACCTGATCAGCTCCGCCGACGGACCCGTGGCCCGGGACGAGGACGTCGACGCCGCCCGCCACCTCCTCGAACAGCCGCAGCGCTGCGAGGTAGTCCTCGATCGGGTCAGCGGTGCCGTCCAGGTCGAGCATCGGAACCAAGACATCGGAGAGCATGTCGCCGGCGACGAGAACCCCGCGTTCCTCGATGAACAGCGCCGCGTGGCCCGGTGCGTGCGCTTGATGCTCGATGATCCGGACGTGAGGGCCGCCCTCCCATGGAATCTGCGTCGTCTCGGCGGGCAGGGCGGTGATGAGGCCGAGCAGGTCCAGCGGTACCTGTCCGGCGATCTCCGTCTCCTGCAGGTGGGCGGCGATGTCGGCCTTCGCGCCCGGGTCGGACAGCTGATCCCGGACGGTGGCCGCACAGCGGGCCGTGCCGTAGCGAGGGGCCGCGCCGAGATGGGCGTGCCAGAGCAGATGATCCCAATCCGGATGCGTCGAGAAGCCTGCCACAACGGTCTGGCCCGAATCTGACAGGTCGTTCGCCAGGCAGGCCATCTCGTCGCCCGTTATCCCGGGGTCGATGAGCAACACGCCGGCCCGGCCCTGCACGACAACGGCGTTGCTCTGCACGAACTCGCTCTCGTGGACCAGCACGCCCTCCGCGACCTGCCTCAGCACGAGCTCGCCCCCTTTGCGTCCCGGATGGCGTAGCGATGCATCGTGACGCCCTGCTCGAACGATCGCTGCTCGAGCAGGTCGAGCTCGATCGGCATGTCGTAGTCGTCGAACAGCGGCCTGCCGAAGCCGAGGATCGCGGGGTGGGTCCAGAGCATCAACTCGTCAAGAAGCCCCGCCCGGAGCAACTGCGTCGCGAGCGCCGCGCCGCCCACGCTGATGCTGCCGTCGGTTCCGGCTCGCAGGGCGGCGAGCTGCTCGATCGCGTCGTCGCCGCCGATGATCCGGGTGTTGTGATCGGCGCTGAGGCGCGTGCGGGAGACAAGCACCTTGGGCTTGGCGGTCCAGATCTCGCCGTACTCGCGCATGTAGTCCGGCAACGACGCGTCCCCGCGCGCCCGTGGCCAGTACTCCTCCATGACCTCGTAGTAGACCCGGCCCTGGACCATGAGCTCGAGCGCCCGCGTCCGCGCATTAGCCTCGCGGTGCAGCTCCTCGCCGATGCGCAGCCACTCACCGGCACCGTTGTCCCCAGGAACTTGCTCGATCCGCAGGTCGAGGGACGCCTGCATCGAATAAACGAAGCGGCCCATCATCGCCCCATCCCAAGAGTGATTGCATTCTGCAACTACTATAGGGAGGACGAAATACCTGTCAAGGAGGAATCGTGGAACCACGGTCCGGGTGTCCGGTCAACGCCGCCGTCGAAGTGCTCGGAGATCGCTGGTCGTTGCTCGTGCTGCGCGACGTCATCTTCGGCGACCGCCGCTACTTCCGGGCGCTGCTCACCGGGTCGGTCGAGGGCATCGCTTCGAACATCCTCGCCGACCGCCTCGTGCGGCTCGTCGACGCGGGGCTCCTCACCCGCGGCACCGCCGCGCGGGGGCAGCGCGCTCGCTACAGCCTCACCGAAGCCGGGATCCAGACTCTTCCGATCATCTACGCCCTCGGCAACTGGGGCCTCGACTGGCGCCCGGGCAGCGACGAACTTCAGAGCCGGCAGCAGCTCATGCGCGAGGAGGGTCCGGCGTTCATCGAGGAGCTCATGGACGAGCTTCGCGTCCGCCACCTCGACGCCCCGCCGAAGCCGCACGACGGTCCAGGCCCGTTCGAACGCCTCGACGCCGCCTACGCCGCGACCGCCGAGCAAGAACACATCGATCAACGGTGACGGAACGGCCCCCGCCCTGACCTTCTTGGGCTCCGCCAGCTTGCCGTCACTGCGCGCAAGACGTCGCCGTCATGGGACGGACACACTGCCCTGCGAAACAGGCCTTGCACACCAGCCGGTTCCCTGCGGGGCGGTGCTCTTGAGGATCGTTGCCTAGATGACCCTCAGAGGTGGAACGCGAGATCAGACCTTGAAGGAAATGGCAGGTCACCCCCAGTCGCAGAAGTAGCCGTAGTGACCGATGCCGACCGGGTGGCCCACGGGGAGTGGGTCGCCCGTGAGCGGCGGGATCTCGACTGCGTCCCAGTCCAGCGTCCCGTCGGCGCGGAAATGCCGGGCGAGACGAACGACACTGTCGGACCGCCCATCCGAGTAGATGAACAGATCGAGGTCCACGCCGAAGGGAGGCTCCTCTGCCTGCGCCACCATCGGGGCCACGAGCCACGAGCAGGCCCAGCGCATCTCGTCCGGATCTGTGGTGACCACATGCTCGGAATGGCTGAACGAGCCCGATCCCGCCTCCATGATGAGCTCGTAATACGAGAAGGGCGGCTCCTTCTCCAGGGCGCCGGTGTCGTCGGCCCAGGCGTTCAGGGCGGCGACTCCGGCGCGCGCGGCGGCATGGCCAGGATCGGTTTCCAGCACGCTCGCGTACAGGGCTTGTGCTTCGTCATGTCGGCGGGCGAGCGTGTCGTCGTCCTCGCCATGCGCCATCGCGTGGTCGTCATCGATCTGCCAGAAAGCGATTTGCTGAACGAGCCGCCCAGCCAGGAGGACGGCGGCGAGCTGATCGTCAGGGCGGGCGCGCAGGGCGGCGCGGAGCCAGGGTTCCTCCGGCCAAGTGGCCAGGAAATCGCTGTCCATGGCGTCTTCCAGGGAGTCGGTCCTGAGCATGCACAGCAGGCGGCCCAGTTCGCGAGCGGCATCCGGGTTCCCGGCGGCAGCCGCGACCCGCAGCCTTGTGATCGTCTCCTCGATGATCGGCATGGCACGCCATGCTAGCGCCGGCTGGGTCGGCATCATCCGACGATGCGTTCGCGGGACGCCGCCCGTATGCCCCGGTGAGTGGCGGGCAGCGCGCGGCTGACCGCGGTGACCAGTAAGCCGGCAGCCGTTACGAATGTCAGACAAAGCACAGATTGCAACAGCCAGTGCATCCCGATCGGGTCGGTGATCCAGAGGGACGTTATCGCTGCTACGAAACTGGCGCCAGCCGTGGCCATGAAGGTCCTCCGCGCCAAAACCCCGTCAAGCGGTCGCTATATCGAGACAGCCTGCTCGGCCCGAGCAGGTCAACTATGACGGCGGCACCAGCCACGAACGAGAGGATCTTGCCGAAGCGGCCCCACCAGATCATCGACAGCCCCAGCAGGTCGTTTCCGAGGGTTGACCTGCCGTCGAACCACATGCCCCACGCCTCGAAGTAGCTGACGTTCGCCATGTTCGGAGCGTAGAAGCGGCACAGGACGCTGCCCAGTGACCCCCGGAGTCCGTTCCGGTACTCGCCGCGGCAACACCTCAAGACGCGGGCACCGAGGGATCGGCCATCCGTTGACCGAACTGACACCGCGGCATCCCCCCCAGATGGCGGGCGCTTTCGCACCTTTGTTGGAGCGCGCCATATCCAGAACGGGCGAGATCGAGTGATAAACGCATCGGATAATAAGATCTTTCCAACCGGCGCCCGGCGAGACATTAAGCAGACTTCAACTGCATTCAGTCCCTAGTCGATGAAGTCGATGTTCGGGTGCCGCGGGGATTCGCCGTCGAACAGGTGCCGGTCCCGTCCGCGAAGGTGCAGGTCGAAGAACGCGCCGATGTAGTCCCGTTGCGCGGCCAGCGAACGACGGGGATCGATGGTGCCGATGACCGCCTCACGCTTCTCCGGCGCCACGCGCGCGCCGAGTTGCGGCACGATGATCTGCAGATCGCTGTAGGCCATGTGCGTGCTGCCGCCGCGCAGGAGCAGATCCCGCTTCCAGCCTCGCTGGTTGGCCCAGAAGTCCGCCCAACTGCGGTCGAATTCGGGATGCCGGTGCGTGTGCTCGAGCGGTTTCCCGTTCTCGTCGACGCCCTCGGCGCCCATCAGGAGGAACGGCCTGTCCAGGCCGCGTTTCGTGACTTCGCCCGGCACGTAAGGGGTCCCCGGGGGATAGCCGAACGCGGTCGCCATCGCGCCGTCCAGGTTGATCCCGGCGTCGATGCGGCGGTCGTGGACCATCGTCTCGCCCGCGGTGAACCCGCCGTAGGAGTGCCCGTAGGCGCCGACCCGGGACAGGTCGAGCGACCGGCCGAGCCCGCGGGGGAGCGGCCGCTTGCCGGCGTCGGGGTTCTCGCCCCGGGTGATCTTCGTGAGCTGGTCGAGGACGAACCGGCTGTCGGCGACCCGGGCGTCGAGCGCCGTCTTCTCGAAGTCGGGGATTCCATCCCCGGACACCGCGAGTTCGAGCCGCCCGCCAGGGAACTCGACCGCCACGCTCTCGTAGGTGTGCGAGAGCGAGACGACCACGTAGCCGCGGCTCGCCAGATCGTCGACGATCGCCGTGTACGTCTCCCGCGGGCTGCCGAAGCCGGGGGAGAAGAGCGCGACCGGCTTCGGCGCGCCGTGCGCCACGGGGACGCCGGTCTCGGCCCTTCGCTTCGCCGATGCCCAGTCGATGGAGCCGGCCGGGAGATCGAGGTAGTCCTCGCCGGCCAGCGCCTGGTCGATGACGGTGCTCATGCCGGGCGTGAGCCACGGTGCCCGCGGGCCCCCGGCGAACCGGTCTGCCGGGTAGGTGATGGTGACCATGAGTTCCCGGCGGCGTTCCGGTTTCCACGGATCGGGGCGGGAGGGGTCGAGGAGGTGGAGGTCGGTGGTGCCGACGTCGTACCGGCCGGTGAGGGCCGGCGCGGTGAGCTTGGCCTGCTCCGCCGCCACGGCGGGAGCGGTCGCGGTGAGCCCGCCCGCGAGCGCGAGGCCCGCGATCAGCGCCGAACCTCGCACCACCCAGGTGTGTCTCGATGACACTGCTGGAGTCCTTCCGGATCGGGGCGGCCCAGCGGCCGCCTGCTTCCGACCCTGGCAGCGCCCCGGCACTACGCGCATCCTCCTTCGGATGGAGCCGTCTCATCCGTGAAGAGCACGGTAGGCCGACGCCGCCCCGGGGTGCGCAGCCACCTCGCCCGTGCCGATCAGTGCCCGGACGTCGAGGAACCGCGTCCCCAGCGCGGGCGCCGACACGAGGTCGGCGGCGTGGCCGACCAGCACGCGCGCCACGGCGGCCGCGACAGTCATCCGTGAGCTTGTGGCGGCCGAAGGCGCTGCTCGGGCAAAGGACCGTTTGTGCGAGTCGCGCGGTGTCGGGGTCCGTGTCGCCGGGGTGGCCCGGTGATCTCCCACGCCAGTATCCGCATCGCTCGACGTGGGACCGCCGTATGGGTGAATGGCCCAGCCGCCCACGAGCCATGCGTTGCCGCACCTTCGTCACGGTCAGGTTGGCAAGCCGGACCAGCCGGGGACCGGTCGTTGACCACACCGCCGTTGACACATTCCGATATGGGCATATGATGACGGCCATGGCACGAGCGGCGACGACCTCGGACGCGTTCAATGCGATCGCCGAGCCGCAGCGGCGGGAGATCCTGGTGCTGCTGCGGGGCGGCGAGCGGCCCGTGACCGAACTGGCGCGGGACCTGGGGATGAGCCAGCCACAGGCGTCCAAGCACCTGCGGGTGCTCCGCGAGGTCGGGCTGGTGCGGGTCCGCGGGGCGGGCAAGCAGCGGCTGTACGGCCTGGACGCCCGCGGGCTGCGGCCGATCCACGAGTGGGTGGGCGGCTTCGAGGAGTTCTGGAACGAGACCTTCGACCGGCTGGACGAGTACGTGCGAAATCTGAAGCAAGCAAATCAGGAGGAACCACCGGATGACGACGACCAGTAACGGCAGCGCGCCTGACCACATGACCGCGGACCGCGAGATCGTGCTCTCCCGGGCCATCGGCGCCCCACGGGAGCTGGTGTTCGAGGCGTTCACACAGGTTCGGCACCTGTCGCGGTGGTGGGGGCCGGAAGGGTTCACGACCACGACGCGGTCCTTCGAGTTCCGCGTCGGCGGGGCCTGGGCCTTCGTGATGCACGGGCCGGACGGGACCGACTACCAGGAGTGGATCACCTGGACCGAGATCGTCCCGCCGGAGCGGATCGCCCTGGTGCACGGCGCGTTCCGCGACGACCCCAACGCCTTCGAGTCGGTCCTGACCTTCGAACCGGCCGGCGAGGAGACCCGGATCGTGATGCGCACGGTGTTCCCCACCAGGGAGCTCCGTGAGGAGGCGGTGGAGAAATACCACGCGATCGAGGGCGGCGAGCAGACCCTGCGCAACCTGGCGGCCTACGTCGCCGAACTCACCTGCAACGAGACCACACCGAAGGGAGCGGAGGGCTGATGGCCGGGAAGGTGTTCTTCAGCGTGACGATGTCGCTCGACGGTTTCATGGCGCCGGAGGCCGTGCCCGTCGAGGACGTCTTCTCGCCCGAAGGTAAGAACGACCCGAGGGTCCAGCGCTGGATGACGAAGTGGTCGGAGCTGCAGGCGTGGGTGTTCCCGCAGCGGTGGTTCAGGGAGAACCTCAAGCTCGGCGAGGGCGGCGAGGAAGGACTCGACAACGACGTCGTCCGGGCTACGTACGAGCGCACCGGCGTGAGCGTCATGGGCAAGCGGATGTTCGACGGCGGCGAGCTGGCCTGGCCGGAGGAGGCGCCGTTCCACACCCCGGTGTTCGTCGTGACCCACACCAAGCGTGACCCGTGGGAGCGGCCGGGCGGCACGACCTTCCACTTCGTCAACGACGGCATCTTCAGCGCTCTCGACCAGGCCCGCGAGGCCGCCGGCGACCGCGACGTCCGCATCGCCGGCGGCGCCGAGACGATCCAGGAGTACCTGGACAGCGGCCTGATCGACGAGTTCTCGATCACCCTCGCGCCCGTGCTGTTCGGCACCGGCATCCGCCTGTTCGACCGCGTGGACCCGGCCCGCCTCGCCCTCCACCAGACCCGCACGGACACCTCATCCCGGGTGACCCACCTGGCCTACACCGTCAGGAAGCGGTAGCCGGCGCGGGCGACACACATCCGGGGCTTGCGCACGATCACCTCGGCGCGACGGTCTTCGAGAGCCTGGAGAGGCGATCGATCAACGCTGGGCCGTTGCGATGAGGCGTCGCAGTGCAGCGTGGGCGGGTGGGCCCCGTGGCCTTGCCGCTGGGCCGGCCGCGGACGCCGGCTTCTCCGACGTGGATGCCGCCGAGAGCGCGGCGTACTGCCCATCCGCGGGCGCGGCTGTGTGCTCCTTGAGCAGCAGCTCGTCCGCGGACTCCGTCGCCCAGGGCAACCGGACGGCGAGGTCGTCGCCGAGCCGCCACAGCTGGTTGTCCCAGCCGCGCGCACCGAGACTCACCGGGTGATGGGCCAGGTCGGGGTGCTGGTCACGCAGCAGCTCCCGCACCAACTCCACGGTGATCTCGATCTCGGTGTGCGTCATGCGGAGCAACATCAGCAGGATGACGGCAAGGGATTTCAGACCAAGCGGACCCAGGGTTTTGGGTGCTTCCCAGGTGGTCAGCTGTCGCTCGGGGTCGGTTTCCTCCTGCGCGGGAAGGCCCTGCAGGAGGGCGGTCATCGGGACGCCGACCACCAGGTCCTCGCCGGCCACCTGGATGACCTGGGCGAGACCGTGATGGGGGAGTAGCGTGAGGCAAATGGATCGTCGCATCTTCGGCCTGGAGAACGAGTACGGCGTGACCTGCACGTTCAGGGGCCAGCGCAGGCTGTCCCCCGACGAGGTGGCCCGGTACCTGTTCCGGCGGGTCGTGTCCTGGGGCCGCTCGAGCAACGTCTTCCTCCCCAACGGCGCCCGTCTGTACCTGGACGTCGGCAGCCATCCCGAGTACGCCACCCCCGAGTGCGACAACGTCATCGAGCTCGTCACCCACGACAAGGCCGGCGAGCGCATCCTCGAGGGCCTGCTCGTCGACGCCGAGAAGCGGCTGCGTGAAGAGGGCATCGCCGGCGACATCTACCTGTTCAAGAACAACACCGACTCGGCCGGCAACTCCTACGGCTGCCACGAGAACTACTGCGTGGGCCGGCACGGCGAGTTCGGCCGGCTGGCCGACGTACTGATCCCGTTCCTGGTCACCAGGCAGATCATCTGCGGGGCGGGCAAGGTGCTGCAGACGCCACGCGGCGCGGTCTACTGCGTCTCGCAGCGCGCCGAGCACATCTGGGAGGGCGTGTCGTCGGCCACCACCCGGTCCCGGCCGATCATCAACACCCGGGACGAGCCGCACGGTGACGCCGAACGGTTCCGCCGCCTGCACGTGATCGTCGGCGACTCCAACATGAGCGAGACCACCATGCTGCTCAAGGTCGGCGCCACCGACCTGGTGCTGCGCATGATCGAGGCCGGCACCGTGATGCGCGATATGAGCCTGGAGAACCCGATCCGGGCCATCCGCGAGGTCTCCCACGACATGACCGGACGCCGCCGGGTCCGCCTGGCCAACGGGCGCGAGGCCTCCAGCCTGGAGATCCAGCAGGAATACCTGTCCAAGGCGAAGGACTTCGTCGACCGCCGCGGCGGCGACGCCATCGCCCACCGGGTGCTGGAGCTGTGGGAGCGCACGCTCAACGCGGTCGACACCGGCAACCTCGACCTGGTCTCGCGCGAGATCGACTGGGTGACGAAATACCAGCTCATCGAGCGCTACCGGAAGAAGTACGACCTGCCGCTGTCCTCGCCCCGCGTGGCCCAGCTCGACCTCGCCTACCACGACATACACCGCAAGCGCGGCCTGTTCTACCTGCTACAGCGCCGCGGCTCGGTGGAGCGGGTGGCCTCCGACATCAAGATCTTCGAGGCCAAGTCGGTGCCGCCGCAGACCACCAGGGCGCGGCTGCGCGGCGAGTTCATCCGCAAGGCCCAGGAGAAGCGGCGCGACTTCACCGTCGACTGGGTGCACCTCAAGCTGAACGACCAGGCCCAGCGCACCGTCCTGTGCAAGGACCCGTTCCGCAGCGTCGACGAGCGGGTGGACAAGCTCATCGCCGGCATGTGACCGAGCGGCCGGCATCGCGTCATAGAACCTGTTGAGAGCACCTTCTTTGGTTGACGCTAACGGATACTCGTCGCAAGAGTATTTGCAGTAGTTGACCGATCTGAGTTCCCGAGTCGGCACCTCGACGTTGTCGGGAAGGTCCGGCCGGAGTTTCTCGGCGGTAGTGCCTTTGTCCGTGATGAACCGGAGTATGAACGTGCGAACGGGCACCAGTTCGTCATGGGTTCGAGCGCCTCTTTTTGATCTTGCTCTGGCTGGGGGTTCGTAGGGCGTGCTGGCCTAGAGGTGGTGCCAGGGATGGTTGCATCCGTTGATGCAATCTTGCAGTCGTCTGCGCATGTCGGCGGTGCCGAGCAGCGCGATCAGGAGGCGGAAGGATTTGATCCGCTCGGCCTGCGGCAGATGGATGATCTTGTTGAGCTGTCTGGGGAGGCCTGGGCGGGTGATGAGCATTGCAGGCGTGTGGGTCGGGCGAAGCCCGGCGCGGCGGATGCTCTCGGCGGTCTCCTCCTGGCTGGGGTGGGCTTGGATGCAGTAGTTGGAGAGCTCACGGAGGACCTGGCCCTCTGTTCGGCGGGGTTCAGGGAGCTGAACCAGGCGATGCCGGTCTCGAGTGCTTTCAGCTCCTGGGCGAGCTCGTTGAGGATCACAAGATGATCGCTGGTCATGGCCGCCCCCGTGCAGCTAGCTGATAACGGGTGAGTCTGCCAGGCCGGCTCGGCGACAGAGCTGACGGGCCTCTTTCAGGCTTCGGCGCGTGCTCGGGTTTGGGCGAGGCGGTAGGAGTCGGTGCCGGTCTCGATGATGTTGCCGGTGCTGAAACTCGTGAACACCCTCAAGCCGCCCACCCAGGTGCGGTCCACCCTAACGACCAAACGGTGCTCGCGGCTGCGCGATGCCGAGCAGGGGACGCTCGGGACGGTCCATACGTCCACAGATATCAACTCATCGACCAGCGCGTATTGGACGTATCACCCCTGGTCCTCCTAGCGTTCGTCGGGTGACGGAGCGACGCGCGATCCTCAGCGGATCGACCTTCGAGGAACAGATCAGGTATGCCGGGGCTGTCGTCGACGGTGACCGCGTGCACGTGCCGGGGGCGGCCACCGGGCTCGACCATTCGACCATGACGATCTCGGTCCTGATCAGGGAGCTCCGTGCGAACGAGGAGTTCGAGCAGGTCGACGAGTTGTTCGAGCGGATCTGGGGGTTCGAGCCGGACGGCCGGCCGATCAGCGCCGGGCTGATGCGGGCGCTGAGCCACGCGGGCAACTACGTCTCCGGCGCCTTCGACGGCGACCGGATGGTCGGGGCGTCGGTGGGCTTCTTCGGGCAGGACTCGACCCTGCACTCGAACACCACGGGCGCGGCGGCGGGACGGGGCATCGGCTTCGAACTGAAGCTGCACCAGCGGCTGTGGGCGCTCGACCGCGGGATCTCCCGGATCACCTGGACCTACGACCCGCTGGTCCGCCGCAACGCGCACTTCAACCTGGCCAAGCTGGGCGCGCGGCCGGCGGAGTACCTGCCGAACTTCTACGGCGTGATGGCTGACGCCATCAACCAGGGCGACGAGTCCGACCGGATCCTGGCCGTGTGGCCGCTGACCGATCCGCGGGTCGAGGCGGCGGTCCGGCGGGTGCCGTACCTGCCGGCGGTGCCGGAGGACGCTGTGGTGGGGCTGGGCGACGACGGCGACCGCCCGGTCGAGGGCCGTACCGACGGGCGCGTGGTGCTGGTCGCGGTCCCGGAAGACATCGAGCGGCTGCGCGGGGTGGACGCCGGCGCCGCCAAGGCGTGGCGGCACGCCGTGCGCGACGTACTGGGCGGCCTCATGGAGGAGGGCGCGACGGTGACCGGCTTCCATCGCAGGACGTACTACGTGGTGGAGAGGAACACTTGAAGATCACGGGGGTGGCGCTGCGGCGGATCGCGATGCCGCTGCCCACGTCGTGGCCGGCATCGGCTCGATCGGGCTCGCAGCCGCGCGCGGGCATGTTCGTGCTGGTCGTAAGGGGTGGACCGGCGCCTGGCCAACATCGGCCACCCGACCAGGGCAAAGCCCCCTAAACGGTACATAAACGGCCAAGAAAAATGCTCTAGCGGGTCACGTGCCCGCTCTCTCGTCATGAATCTGCGAACGCGGCTCGGACCGCTGGACCTCCTCCCACGCACGCGATGCCTTCATCCACAGGACGAGGTCGCTGACACCGTACGCCATGCCCAGAGCAGCGGCGAACAGCATCACCGGAACAGCCTCCGGCAATCGGAGTCCAAGCACGCCGATAACCGCCGCGAGAGTCGTCATCAGACCCGCGTACACGAAATGCCGTGCCGAACGCTGCCGCGCCGCCACGGGCCCGGCCTCCCGTACCCATCTGCCGAGCAGTCGCCCTGTTCCCATCCGGTACAGCTGAAGCGAAGCCGTGACAAGCCCGAAAGCCCCTAATACCCATGCGAAAACGGACACCACAGCTCCTTTCCGCGAGCGCGAACCCCGGATGCTAGTCTGTCTCCGGTGCCCTGAACGGATCAAGGGCCGTCCGACCGTAAGAGGCGGCCGCGGCTCCGGCACCCCCGGCTCATCCCGCACTGCCCCGTCTCTCCCTCATGCCGCCAGTTCACCGCCGCCGTTCCCGGAACCGGAATTCGGGGCGGGAATTCGAGTACGCGGAAACAATGCCCTGCGGCACAACCCCCTATGACCACGTCGGCGCAGGTGGCAGTGGATACGGCATAGGGGGCGGCATTGTTAGGGGTTGGAGTGCCGCAATTCCCTGGTTACGTTGGCCTGGCTCAACCGAATAACACCTGAAATGGGGTTATCAATGGCCGGCCAGCTCACGCACCAGGCGGTTTCCCATGCGCTGAAAGGCATCGTGGCGCGCGTACTGCAAGTCCCCGAGAGCACCATCACCGACGACGCCAGGATCACCGACCTGAGCCTCGTCGAATCCATCAAGCTGCTGCGGATCGCCGGGCGGATCGAGCGCACGTTCGGCATCGAGCTCGAGAACGAGGTGCTGTTCCGCAGCGGAACCCTGAGCGAGATCGCCGACGAGGTCTACCGGCTGTGCGGGCAGGAACAGGAGAAGGTTGCTTGAGCGCGCTCGTCCCGGCAGGCGTGCGGACGCTGGGTGAGATGTTCGTCCGCGCGGCCGAGCTGCATCCTGGTCAGGTCGCCGGCACCTTCTTCCCCGGCCACCGCCTGACCTTCCACGAGTTGCTCCGCGACGGCCGCGTCGCGGCCGCGCGCCTGCGGTCCCTCGGCGCGGAGCCCGGCACGCCGGTGGCCGTGCTCCTGCAGTCGCCGCTGGACTTCCTCCGGGTCACCGGCGGCATCGCGCTCGCGGGCGCGGTGCTGGTCCCCCTCGCCGTCTCCACGGGGTTCACCAAGGCGTTTCTGTCCCGGATGCGGCACGTGCTGGCCGACAGCGGCGCGCGGTTCGCCGTCATCGACGACCCGTACGCCGAGCCGCTCGCCGAGCTGGTGCCCGGCCTGCGGGTCGTGCCGGTCTCTCACCTCGCCGGCCCGTACGCGGGACTGCTCGTCGATCCCGGCGTCCTGGAGCTGCCGCAGGCCGGCGCCGACGACCTCGCGTTGATCCAGTACACCTCCGGCAGCACCTCGGCGCCCCGCGGCGTCGCGCTGACCCATCGCAACGTGCTGGCCGGCCTGCGCGTCATCCAGCGTGGGGCCGACGCGCGAGCCGACGACGTGGTCTGCCACTGGCTGCCGCTCTCCCACGACATGGGGTTGTTCTCCACGCTGGCGGCGGTCGGCGCCGGCGTCGCCGTCCACGTGTCCGCGCCGCAGGACTTCGTCAAGCGGCCGGACGACTGGCTGCGCTGGTTCTGCGACCTGCGCGCCACCATCTACGCGGGCCCGGCCTTCGGCTACGGCTACCTGCTCGACTCCATCCCCCCGGAGGAAGTGCCCGGCTACGACCTGTCCGCGGTGCGGGTCATGCTCAACGGCGCCGAGCCGATCGCCCCTGACCTGATCGCCGCCTTCCAGCAGCGCTTCGCGCCCGCCGGGCTCGACCCTCGCGCCATGACCCCCTGCTACGGCCTGGCCGAGGCCACCCTCGCGGTCACCTTCACCCCCGCGGGGGAGGAGGCCAGCGTCGACTGGGTGCGTCGCGACCTGCTCAACAACGCGGGACGGGCCGAGCCCGCCGACCGGGACGACCCCGCCGCGCGCGGCATCGTGAGCTGCGGCGTGCCCGTGCCCGGCGTCCAGGTGCGGATCGTCAAGGACGGCGTCGAGGCCGGCGAGAGGGTCGTCGGCGACATCGAGGTCCGGGGTGAGCCGGTGACGCGCGGCTACCACCGGCAGGCGCCCCTTCCGGCCGGCGGCTGGTGCCCCACGGGAGACCTCGGCTACCTGGCCGGCTCGGCGCTGCACGTCACGGGGCGGCGCAAAGAGATGATCATTCTCAACGGCCGCAACCACTATCCGGAGGACGTCGAGGTCAGGGTGCGCGAGGTGGCGGGGCTGTACCAGCGGCGGGCCGTCGCGGTCGTCCTGCCTGCCGACCCCGCCGCCGGCCGGCGCGAGCGCATCGCGGTGCTGGCTGAGGCCGCCCTGGCGCGGCCGCCGTACGGACAGCTCGTCTCCGACCTCAGGGCGGCGGCGGCCGAGGAGCTGGGCGGCGCCTCCGTCGACGTGGTGCTCCTGGGCAGGGGCGGGTTGCCGCGCACCACCAGCGGCAAGTTCCAGCGCCTGCTCATGCGCGACCACCTGCTCGCCGGCACGCTCGACCGGGTCCTCGAACACGTGACAGCGGACGAGCGCGTCAGGAGCGCCGCATGAACCGCTTCCCCGCCGCCGAGCAGCTCGAACTGGCCCTCGGCGACCCGCACCGGCCCACCGGCCCTCTCACGTTCGGCGCCGCGATGGCGGGCGACCACGCCGAACGCTGGCCGCACAGCTCGCTGGACCGGCTGCGGGCATGGGGCTACCCCGCCCACCTGGTGCCCGCCTCGCTCGGCGGCCGGCTGACCTCCCTGTAGGAGCTGCTGGCCCTCGGCAGGGTGGTGGCGCGCCGCGACCCGACCGTGGCCGTGATCGCGAACTCCCCGTGGGCGTCCGGCACGCCGGTGTGGCTCGCCGGGACGCCCGCCCAGCAGCGCGACTACGCCGACGCCGTCCTGCGCGGCCAGTGGATGTCGCTGGCGCTGACCGAGCTCGACAGGGGCGCCGACCTGCTGTCGAGCGACCTCACCGCGCGCCGCGTGAGCGGCGGGTACATGCTCGACGGCGCCAAGTGGGTGATCAACAACGTCCGGCTGGCCCGGTTCGTCTGCCTGCTCGTACGCGAGCCGTCCCTGACGGGGCTGCGCTCGCTGACCCTGCTGCTGGTGGACATGGAACGGCTGCCGGCCGGCAGCTACGAGCTGTTGCCCAGGATCCACACGCACGGGATCAGGGGCGCGGACATCGCGGGGGTACGGTTCCTGGACGCGTTCGTGCCGTCGTCGGCCGTGCTGGGGCGGCCCGGCCGCGGGCTGGACCTCACGATCCGCTCGCTGATGACCATCCGCACGCTGGTGCCGGGACTCAGCCTGGGCGCGTTCGACACCGGGTTGCGGTGCGCGTTCGACTTCCTGCGCCACCGCCGCGTGCGGCAGGAGCGGGCGATCGACCTGCCGCACGTCCGGGAGGAGCTCGCCGCCGCCGACCTGGACCTGCGCGTGGCCGAGACGGTGGCCACCTGCTGCGTGCGGATCCTGCAGCACCTGCCCGCCCTGGCCCCCATCGCCTCGGCGGTCGCCAAGTACCTGGTGCCGCACCTCGCCGAGCAGCGGCTGCGCCGCCTGGCCGGCGTGCTCGGGGCGCGCTACCTGCTGCGCCAGGACCACTGGTACGGCCTCTACGACAAGCTCGTACGCGACGCGCGGCTCTTCAGCCTGTTCGACGGCAGCGAGCCGGTCGTGCTCAGCTCGCTGGCGGCCCAGGTGTCGTGCCTGACCGAGCCGGGGACCGACCCCGGGGCGGCCGACGAGGTGTTCCAGCCGGCGTTCGCGCCGCGGCCGTACCCCTCGGGGCTGGCGGCACTGGGCACGGCGAGCGACCTCGACCCCGTCACCGCCGGTCTGGACGGCGCCTGCGCCGCGCTGGAGCTTCGGGCGGGATCCGGGCGCGCGGCCGCGCTGCTCCGGCAGGCGGGCCGCGACCTGCTCGCGGACGCGCGGCGCGACGTGGACCCGCGCTCCGAGGA
>NZ_JBQQCB010000040.1:0-85065 GCF_052246675.1 Nonomuraea sp. KM90
GCAGACCGCCCAGCAGCGCGTACGGCGAACGCGACGACCACCCGGCCAGCACCACGCCGTAGACCGACACCGCGCCCATGGCCAGCATGAACAGCACCGCCACCGGCAGGTCGACCAGCTGCAGCGGCGTCTGCACGCCGAACAGGTTCACGACCGGCCCGAACGGCACGATCGAGAAGGCCAGGAACGCCGGCACCACCATGATGATCGGAGCCAGCAGGTAGAGCACCTTGTCCACGGTCCGCGGGAAGAGGTCCTCCTTCAGGCCCATCTTCAGGCCGTCGGCGACCGACTGCAGCAGGCCGAACTTACCGGCCCGGTTGGGCCCGTAGCGGTTCTGCATCCGCGAGATCAGTTTGCGCTCGAACCAGACACCGAACAGGACGCCCAGCATCAGGAAGACGAACAGCATCACGGCCTTGATGATGGTGATCCACAGCGGATCGTGGCCGAAGTTCTCCAGGGTGGGACTCATGACGCGCTCCCGATGGTGACGATGTCGCCGGCCACCGCGCGCAGGTCACGCGTGACCGAGCAGCCGCCGGAGTTCGCCGGCACCCAGACCACGCGGTCCGGCAGGTCGGCGATGCGCACCGGCAGGGTGACGACCTCGCCGACGACGAGCTTGTCGCCGTCGGCGACGCCGAGCTCGGCTGCCGTGCTCTCGGAGACCAGTGCTTCGGCGGTGCGGGCGGTGCCCGCGAGGTAGGGCTCGCCGTCCTGCAGCCTGCCCTCGTCGAGCAGCAGGTGCCAGGTCGCCAGCAGCGCCTGGCCCGGCTCCGGCACCTCCTGGGTGCGGGTCAGGGCGTTCGGCGCGTTGACCCGGCTGCCCCGCCAGGAGCCCAGGCCGGACAGCTCGCGCCGGGCGGCCTTGGCGTCCGGCAGGCCGAGGTGGACGTCCATCCGGTCGGCCAGGTTGCCGATCACGGCGAGGTCGGACTGCAGGCCCGGCACCTTGAGCGGCGCCTCGAACGAGCGGCCCCTGCCCTCCCAGTTGACGAACGTGCCGCCCTTCTCCTGGACGGAGGCGACGGGCAGGACCACGTCGGCGCGGTCGGTGACGGCGCTGGCGCGGATCTCCAGGCTGACGATGAACGGCGTGTGCTCGAGTGCTTCGAGCGCCGCCGCCGGGTCGGCCAGGTCGTAGGGGTCCACGCCGGCCACGACCAGCGCGTCCAGCTCGCCGTCGCGGGCGGCGGCGAGGATGCCGGCCGTGTCGCGGCCCGGGGTGGCGGGCAGCGAGGCCACGTTCCACGCCCTGGCGACCTCGGCCCTGGCGCTCTCGTCGTCCACCGGACGGCCGATCGGCAGCAGGTTGGGCAGCGCGCCGGCCTCGACCGCGCCGCGCTCGCCGGCCCGCCGCGGGATCCAGGCGAGCCTGGCGTCGGAGGCGGCGGCGAGGCGAATGAGAGCGGACAGGGCGCCCGGCACGGTGGCCAGGCGCTCGCCGGCCAGCACGATCGTGCCCTCGGCCAGCGTGCCCACCAGGTCGCCGATCGCGTCGGCCTCGGCGCCCGGGACGGTGCGGATGAGCGTGCCGCCCATCTTCGCCAGCCCGGCGGAGGCGAACGGCGCGATCGCCGAGACCTTGAGGCCCTTCTTCATCCACGCCTTGCGCAGGCGCAGGAAGACGATCGGCGACTCCTCCTCGGGCTCGAACCCGACGAGCAGCACGTGCGGGGCGTTCTCGAGGTCGGCGTAGCTGATCTCGATGCCCCTGCCGGCCACCGCGTGCGCCAGGAACTGCGCCTCCTCGCCGGAGTGCGGCCGGGCGCGGAAGTCGACGTCGTTGGTGGCGAGCGCGGTCCTGGCGAACTTGGCGTACGCGTAGGCGTCCTCGACCGTGACCCGGCCGCCGACCAGCACGCCGGCCTTGCCGCGGGCCTTGGCCAGCCCCTCGGCGGCCACCGCGAGCGCCTCAGGCCACGAGGCGGGCACGAGCACGCCCTCCTCGTTGCGGACCAGCGGCTGCTTGAGGCGGTCGGGCTGCGTGGCGTACGAGAACGCCCAGCGGCCCTTGTCGCAGTTCCACTCCTCGTTCACCTGCGGGTCGTTGCCCGCCAGGCGGCGGGTGACCCGGCCGCGCCGGTGGTCGGTGCGCTGGGCGCAGCCGGAGGCGCAGTGCTCGCACGCGCTGGGCGTGGAGACCAGGTCGAACGGGCGGGCCCGGAACCGGTAGGCGGCGCCGGTGAGCGCGCCGACCGGGCAGATCTGCACCGTGTTGCCGGAGAAGTAGGAGTTGAACGGCTTGCCCTCGGCCGTACGCACCTGCTCCTTGGCCCCGCGCTCGAAGAACTCGATGAGCGGGTCACCGGCGATCTGGTCCGAGAACCGGATGCAGCGCGCGCACTGGACGCAGCGCTCGCGGTCGAGCAGCACCTGCGTGGACAGCGGCAGCGGCTTGGGGAAGGTCCGCTTCTGCTCCTGGAACCGGGTCTCGCCCTGACCGTTGGACATGGCCTGGTTCTGCAGGGGGCACTCGCCGCCCTTGTCGCAGACCGGGCAGTCCAGCGGGTGGTTCATGAGCAGCAGCTCCATCGCCCCGCGCTGCGCCTTCTCGGCGACCGGCGAGGTGAGCTGGGTCTGCACGACCATGTTCTCGGCGACCTCGATCGCGCACGACGGCTGCGGCTTGGGGAAGCCGCGGCCGTTGCCCGCGTCGGGGATGTCGACGAGACACTGGCGGCAGTTGGCCGCCGGGTCGAGCAGGGGGTGGTCGCAGAACCTGGGGATCTGGATGCCCAGCAGCTCGGCGGCCCTGATGATCAGAGTGCCCTTGGGGACACTGACCTGGAACCCGTCGATGGTCAGGGTCACCAGGTTCGTTTCGGTCTCTACGACGGTCACTGCTCACCCCAGAGAGTGGACTTCTTCGGGTCGAACGGGCAGCCGCCGATCTCGAAGTGCTTGAGGTACTCCTCGCGGAAGTACTTCACCGAGGAGTGGATCGGGCTGGTCGCGCCGTCGCCCAGAGCGCAGAACGAGCGACCCAGGATGTTGTCCGCGATGTCGGTGATCGTGGACAGGTCCTCCTCCGTGCCCTGGCCCTTCTCCAGGCGCTTGAGCACCTGCTTGAGCCAGTACGTGCCCTCGCGGCAGGGCGTGCACTTGCCGCAGGACTCGTGGGCGTAGAACTCGGTCCAGCGCAGCACCGTGCGGACCACGCAGGTGGTCTCGTCGAAGATCTGCAGCGCGCGGGTGCCCAGCATCGAGCCCTTGGCGCCGACCGCCTCGAAGTCGAGCGGCACGTCGAGGTGCTCGTCGGTGAAGATGGGCGTGGAGGAGCCGCCCGGGGTCCAGAACTTGATCTGGTGCCCCTCGCGGATGCCGCCGGCCATGTCGAGCAGCTCGCGCAGCGTGATGCCGAGCGGGGCCTCGTACTGGCCGGGCCTGGTGACGTGGCCGCTGAGGGAGAAGATGCCGAAGCCCTTGGACTTCTCGGTGCCCATCCCGGCGAACCAGTCGGCGCCGTTGGCGATGATCGAGGGAACACTCGCGATCGACTCGACGTTGTTCACGACAGTAGGCGAGGCGTACAGGCCCGCCACGGCCGGGAACGGGGGCTTGAGCCGCGGTTGACCTCTGAAGCCTTCGAGCGAGTCGAGCAGCGCCGTCTCCTCGCCGCAGATGTAGGCGCCCGCGCCACTGTGCACGACGAGTTCGAGGTCGTATCCCGAGCCGAAGATGTCGGTGCCGAGATAACCCTTCTCGTACGCCTCCCGTACGGCCGCGTGCAGCCGCCGGATCACGTGCAGCACCTCGCCGCGCACGTAGATGAACGCCTGGTTGGCCCGGATCGCGTACGACGTGATGATGATGCCCTCGACCAGCGAGTGCGGGTTGGCCATCATCAGCGGGATGTCCTTGCAGGTGCCCGGCTCCGACTCGTCGGCGTTGACGACGAGATAGTGCGGCTTGCCGTCGCCCTGCGGGATGAAGCCCCACTTCATGCCGGTCGGGAAGCCGGCGCCGCCGCGGCCGCGCAGGCCCGAGTCCTTGACGGCCTGGATGACGGCGTCGGGGTCCATGCCCAGCGCCTTCTTGGCCGCCTCATACGCGCCGTAGACGTCGAGCGTGAAGGAGTTGGGCTGGTCCCAGTTGGCCGTCAGGACCGGTGTCAGAGTCGTGCTCATGCTTCGGGGGCCTTCCATCCCTTGGCCTTGGCGACCTTGAGGCCCTCCAGCGAGGGGCCGGCGGCCGACGGGCCGTCACCCGCGAGGTCGTCGGGCAGGCCGGCGAGCACGCGCGAGGCTTCCTTGAAGGTGCACAGCTTCTTCGGGCCGCGCGTGGGCCGCACGTCCTTGCCGTCACGCAGGTCGTCGACGAGCTGCTTGGCCGACTCGGGCGTCTGGTTGTCGAAGAACTCCCAGTTGACCATCATGACCGGGGCGAAGTCGCAGGCCGCGTTGCACTCCAGGCGCTCCAGCGAGACCTTGCCGTCCGGGGTCGCCTCGTCGTGACCGACGCCGACGTGCTCCGTCAGCTCCTCCCAGATCTCGTCGCCGCCCATGACCGCGCACAGCGCGTTGATGCACACGCCGACGTGGAAGTCGCCGGCGGGCTTGCGCTTGTACATGGTGTAGAAGGTCGCGACGCCCGTGACCTCGGCCTTGCTGAGGCCGAGCATCTCCGCGCAGAACTCCTGCCCGTCGTCCGAGACGTAACCGTCCTCGGACTGCACGAGGTGGAGCAGCGGCAGCAGGGCCGAGCGGGTCTTGGGGTAACGCCCGATGATCTCCTTGGCGTCCCGCTCCAGACGCTCCCGGACCTCCGGTGAATACGTCATGACCGCGCCTCCGGCGCGCTCATGGCCTGCGTGCTGTGTCCGATTGTGCGCGCGACAAGCTCGCTCACCTGTCCACACCTCCCATGACGGGGTCGATAGAAGCCACCGCGGCGATCACGTCGGCGACCTGGCCGCCTTCCGCCATCGCGGGGAAGCTCTGCAGGTTGCAGAAGGACGGCTCGCGGAAGTGCACGCGGTAGGGCCGGGTGCCCCCGTCGCTGACCACGTGGGCGCCGAGCTCGCCCTTGGGCGACTCGATGCTGGCGTACGCCTGCCCGGCCGGCACCCTGAAGCCCTCGGTCACCAGCTTGAAGTGGTGGATGAGGGCCTCCATGGAGGTGCCCATGATGTGGGCGATGTGGTCGGGCGAGTTGCCGAACCCGTCGGGGCCGAGCGCGAGCTGCGCGGGCCAGCCGATCTTCTTGTCCTCGATCATCACCGGGTCGCCCTTGAGCGGGCCGGCGATGCGGTCCAGGGCCTGCTCGACGATCTTGAGGGACTCCTCCATCTCCCTCATGCGGACGAGGTAGCGCGAGTAGACGTCGCAGCCGCGCTCGGTGGCGACGTCGAACTCGTAGGTCTCGTAACCGCAGTAGGGCTGCGACTTGCGCAGGTCCCACGGGAGCCCGGCGGCGCGCAGGATCGGCCCGGTGACACCGAGCGCCATGCAGCCGGTCAGGTCGAGGTAGGCCACGTCCTTGGTGCGGCGCACGTAGACGGGGTTCTCGTCGAGGAGCTTGCGGATGTCCTTGATCCGCTTGGGCATCTCCTTGAGGAACTCGCCGATCTTGTCGACCGCGCCCGCCGGCAGGTCGACGCTGACGCCGCCCGGCCTGATGTAGGCGTGGTTCATGCGCAGGCCCGTGATGTACTCGAACAGGTCCATGATCATTTCACGATCGCGGTACCCGAAGAGGAACGGCGTGGTCGCGCCCAGCTCCATGCCGAACGTGCCCATCGCGACCAGGTGCGAGGCGATGCGGTTGAGCTCCATCATCATCACGCGGATGGCCTGCGCCCGGTCGGGCACGCGGTCCTCGATGCCGAGCAGCTTCTCCACGCCGAGGCAGTAGGCGGTCTCGTTGAAGATCGGCGAGAGGTAGTCCATGCGGGTCACGAACGTGGTCCCCTGGGTCCACGTCCGGTATTCCATGTTCTTCTCGATGCCGGTGTGCAGGTAGCCGATGACGCCGCGCGCCTCGGTGACCGTCTCGCCGTCGAGCGTCAGGACCAGGCGGAGCACGCCGTGCGTGGACGGGTGCTGCGGGCCCATGTTGACGACCAGGCGCTCTTCCTCGGAGTCGCGCACGCCGGTGACGACCTGCTCCCAGTCGGCTCCGGTGACCGAGTAGACCTTGCCCTCGGTCGCCTCGTCATAAGCGGTGCTCACGAGTGATCCTTCCTACGGTCGTCAACGCTCAGCTCCACAAGGTCGCTCACGCGTACGACCTCCTCTCATCCGGCGAGGGGATGGTGGCGCCGCGGTATTCCACCGGGATGCCCCCGAGCGGATAGTCCTTGCGCTGCGGGTGTCCGTCCCAGTCGTCGGGCATCATGATCCGGGTGAGCCCGGGATGACCGTCGAAGATGATCCCGAAGAAGTCGTACGTCTCGCGCTCGTGCCAGTCGTGACCAGGGTAAACGCTCACCGTGGATGGAATGTGCGGATCGGAGTCGGGAGCGCTCGCCTCGACGCGCACCCGCCGGTTGTGGGTGATCGAGCACAGGTGGATGACCGCGTGCAGCTCCTCACCCGCCAGGTGCGGGTAGTGGACGCCGGACACGCCGAGCGAGAGCTCGAAGCGCAGCGCCGGGTCGTCGCGCAGCTTCTGGCAGACCTCCACCAGGCGCTCGCGCCTGACGTGCAGGGTCAGCTCGCCGCGGTCCACGACCACGCGCTCGATGGCGTCGTCGAGCCCGAGGGTGTCCACGAGCTCGTCGAAGTAGCTCCCGTACGGGCGGGGCGTGGACAGCTGCGGCGCCCGGCGTACGACGAGGCCGCCGTAGCCGGAGGTGTCGCCGGTGTCCTGGGCCCCGAACATGCCGCGCCGGGCGACGGGGGACTCGGGCACCGCCGGGACCGGCGCCTGCGGGGTCTCGCCGCCTTCCGGGCTTCCGGGGAGGTTGTCGGGCGAGGTCACTTCGCGGCCCCCTGATCGATCAGCGGCAGCGTGCGCAGCGCCTGCAGCTCGAGCTCCTCGATCTGCTTGGCCCGGTGCGCGCCGAACTTCATGTTCTGGATCTTGTCGTGCAGCTTCACGATCGCGTCGATGAGCATCTCCGGCCGCGGCGGGCAGCCGGGCAGGTAGATGTCCACCGGCACGATGTGGTCGACGCCCTGCACGATGGCGTAGTTGTTGAACATGCCGCCGCTGGAGGCGCACACGCCCATGGAGATGACCCACTTAGGCTCGGCCATCTGGTCGTAGATCTGGCGCAGCACCGGCGCCATCTTCTGCGACACGCGCCCGGCCACGATCATGAGGTCGGCCTGGCGAGGAGACGCCGAAGCGCGCTCCATGCCGAAGCGCGCCAGGTCGTAGTGGGGGCCACCGGTGGCCATCAGCTCGATCGCGCAACACGCGAGGCCGAAGGTGGCCGGCCATACGGAGTTCTTACGCGCCCATCCGGCGGCCGCTTCGACCGTGCTGAGGATGAACCCGCTGGGGAGTTTCTCTTCAAGTCCCATTTTCAGTCCCAGTCCAGACCCTTGCGGCGCCACACGTACGCGTAGGCGACGAGCACGGTGACGATGAACAGCAGCATCTCGACGAGCGCGAACAGCCCCAGGCCCGAGGAGAGCACGCGGCCGAGGTCGTCCGTCTGCGGAGCGAACGAGACGGCCCACGGGTAAAGGAAGATGATCTCGATGTCGAAGACGATGAAGAGCATCGCCGTGATCATGTATTTGAGCGGGAACCGTCCGCCACCGACCGGCTGGGGCGTCGGCTCGATGCCGCATTCGTAGGCGTCAAGCTTCGCGCGGTTCCAGCGCTTGGGACCGGTGAAGGGAGCGATGGCGACCGAGAAGATCGCGAAGCCCCCCGCGAGAACGGCGAGCACCAGGATGGGCACGTAAAGGTCCATCGCTACGCCTCCTCTGGAGTCGCCGCGCGCGCGGGCGCGCAGCCGGATCTGTGGATTCTGAGATTCATGCTGGTGGCGCGACCTTCGAGAGTGCGTTAATGATCATGTCCGACGCATCGCCTCGCCGGTCGGTGAGATTACCAAGGAGTTTGAGCGCGAAGCGCATCAGCCTCGGGTGGGGCAGCCCGTGCCTGGTGCCGAAGCTCATCACACCCGGCTTCCCAATCGCCTCGACGAACAACCTCCCGAGCGTGAAATATCCGCCGTAGGCGTCCTTCAGTACTCGAGGATAGGACCGCAGGGTCCGCTCCCGTTGCGCGGGGGTGGTGCCCTTGAGGGCCTTCGCGATGACCTCGGCGGCGATCTCGCCGGTCTCCATGGCGTAGGCGATGCCCTCGCCGTTGAACGGGTTGATCGACCCGCCGGAGTCTCCCACGAGCATCAGGCCGCGTGTGTAGTGGGGCTGCCTGTTGAAGGCCATCGGGAGCGCGGCGCCGCGGATCGGGCCCGTCATGTTCTCCTCGGTGAAGCCCCACTCCTCCGGCATCGACCGGCACCAGCGCCGCAGCAGGTCGCGGTAGTCGATGTTGCCGAACTGGGAGCTGGTGTTGAGCAGCCCCAGGCCCACGTTGGAGGTGCCGTCGCCGACACCGAACACCCAGCCGTAGCCGGGCAGCAACGTGTCGCCGTCCCACAGCTCCAGCCAGGTCTCGAGGTAGTCGTCGTCGTGGCGCGGGCTCTCGAAGTACGTCCGCACGGCCACGCCCATCGGGCGGTCCTCCCGCTTGTGCAGGCCCATGCCCAGGGCCAGGCGGGTGCTGTTGCCGTCGGCGGCCACCACCACGCGGCTGCGGAACTCGCGGCCGTCCTTGGTCGTCACGCCCACGACGTGGCCGCTGCGGTCGTCGAGCACGGGGCCGGCGACGGTGACGCCCTCCATGAGGCGCACGCCGTTCTTGACCGCGTTGGCGGCGACGATCTGGTCGAAGTCCTGGCGGGTGCGTACGAGCCCGAAGTCGGGGAAGCGCTCGAGCCGCGGCCAGTCGAGCTCGAACCGGAGGCCGCCACCGACGACGCGCAGGCCCTTGTTCCTGATCCAGCCGGGTGCGTCGATGTCGACGCCCATGTTCTGCAGCTGCTTGACCGCCCGCGGGGTCAGGCCGTCGCCGCAGACCTTCTCGCGGGGGAACCTGGTCTTCTCCAGGAGCAGCACGTCGAGCCCGGCCTGCGCGAGGTAAAAGGCGGTTGCGGAACCGGCGGGACCGGCGCCGACGACGATGACGTCTGCGTCAGCCTGTGTGGCTGTTGGCACGGTCACTGGACTGTCCTGTCCCTACACGCTCGAAGGCCTCGGGGTGTGGCGCCTTCGTTCCTTTGTGAACCCCTTCACAAACTTACCGGCCCGCAGTCTACTGCTTTTCCTGTACATAGTGGCAGTCGGGGTGCTGTTCTGTGATCCAAGAGGACGGCGTGTCGCCTGGGGCAGCGCAGTCATGATCGTCACGCTAGCAGCAGGCCCCCCGGCACTCAGAGTCCGGCGAGTGAGGCGATGCAGTCTCGAGATGCTTCTTCGTCGAGAGCCGCCTCCTTGAGCAGATCGAATATCACGGAGTAGCGATAGACCCGCTCCTCGTCCTCCACCACTTCGGCCACCGGATAGTCCTCCGAATAGACGATGTCGCCCGAGACCGGACCCAGCACTGGCATGGAGGGAAATCCGAGGAGCACGAAATGCGAGAAGTTGATGGGGTGCGACTGCTCCAGCAGGAGAACGTGAATGCTGATGTTCGGCCGGTCACCGAGTTTCAGCAGGTGACGTAACTGCTCGCGCATCAGCCCATCGTCGGCGGCGCCGAACCGGCGGCGCAGGACGGCCTCGTCGATCACCGCCGAGTAGGCCAGCGGCGGATCGGCGAACAACCGCCGCTGCCGGCGCAGCCAGGTCCGCGTCCGGCGCTCGACCTTTCCCGGCGGGACTATCTCCACGGCGCGGGTGAGCCGCGTCATCTCCGCGCAATAGGCATCGGTCTGCAGCAGCCCGGGCACCGCGTTCGAGCCCCACGTCCTGAGCGAGGAGGCGCCGTCCTCCAGCCCGACGAACTCGCGGCCGATCTCGGTGAGCACGTCGGAGTAGGACTCCCACCAGCCCTTGGCCGCGTGGTTGCCGGCGAGCGAGAGCAGCAGGGCGGCCGGCTCCGGGCCGATGCGGTAGTGGTCGAGCAGCTTCGCCACGTCCTCGGCCGAGGGCGCGACCTGGCCCGTCTCGAGGCGGGAGAGTTTCGACGTCGACCAGTGCAGCGACCGTGACACCTGAACGCCGTTGAGACCCGCTTCCTCGCGGAGCCGCCGCAGCTCAGTGGCGATTTTCCGGCGGCGGAGTGTCGGATTGATTTCCCCGATCACTCGGTCTCCTTTCGGCATTCCGCGATATATGCCCCGCCCCGCCCACGCGCAATCGTCGCCGGGAAGCACCTTTCGCGTTTCGCCAGGAGTCCCTGGACTCATCCCCGCGGGAATTGCACCGGGCGGCCCTGCGGAACACCCTTAGGGTAGCCCGCAGGCAGGAAAGCGGGCCAGACGGAAATGAGGTTTTCGCCAGACGCGGGCAGGCGGATGGTGGGACCCCATCCGCCCGCCACCGCGTAGCACCCCGACTCTGACCGAAGAGTGGAAATGGGAGCCGCGGACATGACCGACGCTACACGTGGCAGGGGAGATCGCAAGGGCGGATGGCGGCGATTAACCGTCGCCTTGAACAGGTGGTTCTGGCACGGATCCAACGAGTTCGCCAGGGAACAGGGCTGGGAGATCGACAGGTCGGCCGGGGGCGGCCGGAGATACCGCGATCCCCGGTTCGACATACGCAAGAAGGAGATCCTGGAGGCGCCGCTCCAGGAGGAGCCGGTCAGCGAACCGCCTCCGCGCAAGTTCAGCCCGGGGGACGGTTTCCCCAGGAAGCATCCGAAGATAGCCAGGGCACACGACCTCATCGCCACCACGGGCCTGGTCTGGCGATGGAGGACCGAAATCACCGTGTGCTGCGCCGTACCGATGGCCGCCGTCCCGCTGATCCAGTGGCTGGGGCCGGTGGCGGCACTGCTGCTCGCGGGGGCGGTGTCCGCCGGCGGCGCGATCCCGGGAGTGCGCAGGGCCGCCGACCGGGTTGTCGTCCGCCATCGCTTCCAGGGCCTGTGCCTGCGTACGTCGATGCGTACGCCCGAGGGGCGCCTGCCCCTCATCGTCCACACGCAGTCGATCCCGCACGGGACGGCGCTCCTGATCTGGTGCAGGTCGGGCATGAGCCCCGAGTTGTTCGAGGACTACATCCCCGAGATCAGGGTCGCCTGCTTCGCCGAGGAGGTGACCTTCCACCGCCATCCCCACCGGCCCCATCTGCTGACGATGGAGCTCAGGCGGGCTTGAAACCCCTGTGCATGGCGACGATCCCCATCGTGAGATTGCGCCAGGCCACCCGTTCCCAGCCGGCGTCCTGGATCGTCCGGGCCAGCGTCGGCTGGTCGGGCCAGTCCCTGATCGACTCGGCCAGGTATTCGTAGGAGTCGTCGTTGGACCCGAAGACCTTGGCCACCTTCGGCAGCATCCGCATCAGGTATTCGCGGTAGACCAGGTCGAACGCGCCGACGGTCACGTGCGAGAACTCCAGGATCACCAGCCGCCCGCCCGGCCTCGTCACCCGCAGCATCTCCCGCAGCGCCTGCGCGGTGTCGTGCACGTTGCGCAGCGCCACCGAGATCGTCACCGCGTCGAACGCGTCGTCGGCGAACGGCAGCCGCATCGCGTCGCCCGCGACGAACGGCACCCCCGGCCCCGCCAGCGCGTTACCGCCGTGGCGGCGCACTCCCGTGCGCAACATGCCGAGCGAGAAGTCGGAGGCGATCGCGCGCGCGCCCAGCGTGGTGAACGCGTCGGTGGACGTGCCGGTGCCCGCCCCGAGGTCGAGCACGATCTCACCGGGACCGGCGTCCACGGCGGCGGCCACCGCCTTGCGCCAGAGCCTGACCTGCCCGAGGGAGATCACGTCATTGACCAGGTCGTAGCGGCGGGCGGTGCGATCGAACATCGCGGCGACCTCGTCCGGCTGTTTGTCCAACTGAGCGCGCGTCATGCTCACAGCCTATTGGGAGGGGTCGCAGACCTTGCGGTCATGCCCATCCGGGACAATCAACGGAAAGTAGTCTCATGACTACCGAACGTCTGCTAGATATTGGCGAATGCTTGCCCGTGTCGCCCTTGCGGCGATCATCGCCTCGGCCCCCGTCGCGCACCCGCGTGTCGTGTCGGCCGACCCGATCGACAGCACCCCTCATGTGCTCGACGGCATCGTCAACGCCATCACCGTCGTCGGGAGCACCGTCGTCGTCGGCGGCTCGTTCAGCGAAGTGAGCGACGCAGCCCGCAGGACGACCTATCCGCGCGACAACCTGTTCGCCTACGACCTGGCCACCGGCCGCGTCCTGCCCGGCTTCGCGCCGAGCGTCGCGGGCCCGGTCTACGGCCTGGCCGCCGGCGACCGGGGCACCGTCTACGTCGGCGGCGAGTTCCACGGGATCAACCACCAGAGGTCCCGCGGGCTGGCCAGGCTCGCCCTCGCCGACGGCTCGCTGGTGCCCGGCTTCGCGCCGCGCATCGGCGGCGGCATGGTGACCTCGCTGGCGCGGCAGGGTCCCAAGCTCTACGTCGGCGGCGACTTCATCAGCCCGCGCACGGCGCTGGCCAGGCTCGACGCCGCCACCGGGGCGCCCGACCCGGCGTTCGACATCACGCCGGGCACGCCGCTGACCGCGAACGTGAAGGTCTACGCGCTGGCCGTCTCGCGCGACCGGCTGGTCGTGGACGGCTCGTTCACCACGCTCGACGGGCATTCCAGGCCGCAGCTCGGCCTGATCGACGTCAGCGGCGCCACGGCGAGGGTGGCACCGTGGCGGACCGACGCGTACGCGCGCAAGTGCAGCGGTGCCTTCCCCTCGTACGTACGCGGCCTCGACTTCTCCCCCGACGGGCGCTATTTCGCGGTCGTCACCACGGGAGGCGCCCGGGGCGGGATGTGCGACACCGCGGCGCGGTTCGAGACCTACGCCAGGGGCTCGGCCATCAGGCCGACCTGGGTCAACAGCACGGGCGGCGACTCGCTCTACGCGGTCGCGGTGACCGGGGCGGCGGTGTACGTCGGCGGGCATCAGCGCTGGTTGAACAATCCGCAGGGCCGGGACTCGGCCGGCCCGGGCGCGGTGTCACGGCCGGGCATCGGCGCCATTCATCCGCGGACCGGAAAGGCCCTGAGTTGGAATCCCGGACGGGAGCGCGGCATCGGCGTGAAGGCGTTTTTCGCGCACGGCAGCGGACTACTTGTCGGTAGTGACACAACGAGACTCGGACGGGAGTACCATGCCCGGATTGGCATGTTCCCCCTGCCCTAGTCGTCGTGCGGCTTCGGCCGGTCGATCCTGTCGCTGAGACGCGCGCTCATGGCGTCGCGCTGCTTGGACAGCAACACGTAGCTCGCAATGCCGCTGATCAAGAAAGAAGCCGCGATCAGGATCAGCGGGTTTGTCAGGCCGAGCAGCCACAGCACACCGAGGGTCACGACAAACAGGCCGATCCGCGACGCGGTGTAAACGAGAACGGGACGCACAGGTTCGAGGTTACTCGGACCTGCGCAGCGGTCGCTCTTCGCATCGGACGCGAGCACTGCTACTGTTCCCAGTTAGGGAGTTTCGTAAAGAAACACCCACGAGAGCCCCAAAGAGGCTCTATCATATAACAATCGGGCAGTCAGCTGATAACAACCCGTGATCTTTGCAGAAAACCACGGATAAATCAGGCTTCGCTCGACACACTGGTTACCTGTCCGCCCGCTGGCAGGAAGCGGGATGCGAGGGGGAGAGATTGGTGGAGAGTAGCAGCGAGCGTCTGCTGACCCCAGGAGAGGTTGCCGCCCTCTTCCGGGTAGACCCAAAGACGGTTACGCGCTGGGCTGCGGCAGGCCGCATCAGCAGTATCCGCACCCCCGGAGGGCACCGGCGCTTCCGCGAGTCGGAAGTCCACGCCCTTCTCCGAGGCGAGGACGTTCTTACGGCCGACAGGCCAGCAGGTGAGTCCCCGCGCGTCTGACGTTCCGTCTAGTCGGTGATCCTGCACGGTGGGCCGCATGAACAGCGGTCCGAGCCGCCAGGATCACCGCTGGCGGAACACCCACTGTTCGCGTGCTTCCCGGCCACACTTCCGTACGGTGAGCACGGGGCGGCGCCAACCGCCGACCGTGGCTGGCGCCTGTCCTTTTTCTCCGCCGATCAGGCGTCCTCCTGCCGCGCTTTGAAGGCCAGGAACTCGCGCTCCAGATCGTCGTTCTCCTCTTCCCAGCGCCGGCGGCGCAACTCGGCCTCCTCCTCGGTCAGCGACTCCGGCAGCCACTGCTCGTAGTCGGGGTCACCAGGCTGCAGTTCCACGTACGCGTTGCCGATCAGACGCCCGTCTTCGCTGGTCAGGCTCTGCGGCACGCGCAGGGTCCCGTCCGCGAGCCGGATGACGTACATGGCCGATCACCTAGATTCCGTAGCGCCGGTTGAAGAACAGCATGATGTCGAGCGCCATGCGCGTGTCGCCCCCGAGCATGTCCACGAGGGCCGGACGCTGGCGGGAGGCGATGGCGGCGAAGGCGTCGGCGAAGAACTCCTTGCGGCCCAGCCCTCCTCCCTGACGGTGGAACGTCGAGGCCAGCAGCGGGACGGCCGCTTCGTAGAGGCGCACGAACTCGGGCGAGTCCGACACCCAGTCGCCGTACATCGAGTCGACGTCGTCGATGGCGTGGCCGACCTCGTGCATCATCACGTCAGGGGTGGGTGAGGGGCGGTCGCCGACGACGATCTTGCGGTCGCCGTACGCGCCCGCGCAGATGTCCCAGGTCGCCCGCCCGGACGGGAGCGGGGCGCCGCGTAAGTAGGCCATGTCGTCGAGGTCGGGCACGCCTCCGGGGCCGACGTAGATTCCTTCCAGCCCGGCCGCGAGCAGCTCCTTCAGCCGATCGGGCAGCCTGGCCAGGCTCTCCACGGCCCGGACGACGTCCGCGGGCGGCGGGCCCAGCCGGGCGTCCCACTGGCGGTGCAGGATGGACTCCAGCTTGCCGCAGTGGCGCAGGCCGTCGCCGAGCGAGGGCACGTCCGGCCGGTTGGGCTGGGCCCGGGGGGGCTGGTCGGCGAGCTCGAAGTCGTACCAGGTGTAGCGGGGGCGGTCGGCCATGACGGCGGCGGGCAGCCGCTCGCCGCGCTCGCGCACCGCGAACCCGTCCCAGCTCGCCTCCGGCGCACGCCGCCCACCTTCACCCGGCCACGCCGCCCGCTCCCGTTCACCGGGCCAGGCCGCTCTCTCGCGCTCGCCAGGCCACGCAGCTCTCTCGCGCTCGCCGGGCCACGCCGTTCCTTGGCGCTCGCCGGGCCACGCCATCCGCGCCGTCTCCTCGCCGCCGCCCGGCCACGTCACCCGCTCGGACTGCGCGCCACCGGGCCGGCCTGCCCGGCCGGGGTGGCCGCCGAGCTCGCGGTCGCCGGGCCGCCGGCGGCGTTCGGCGCCGTCGTGTCCCCTGGCCGCCGCGCGCGCCTCACGGCGCTTCTCGCGGGCGTTGGACCAGAAGGAGCGGTGAGCATCGGGGGGCGCTTCGTCACGCCGTGAGAAGAGGTACGAGCCGCGCCGCCACCAACGACCGCGCCGATGCCGCCCCTTGTCACCGTGACTCTTGTCGTGAGAAAAGGCCATCTCACCCCTCAGCGCCTGTGGAGCCCCTTGGACACCGCCGCATCGGGTTCCACCGTACGACGCCGATCTTCCGCTAGTCACCCGAAATGGGACATCGGGCAGCACGATCACGCCGCATGATGGCTTACAGTTCGGGACATGGCAGGTGTTCTGATCGGCCTGGCGCTGCTGGCCTTCTGGCTCTTCTCGCTGTTCGACGTGGTGACCACGCCGGAAGACGAGGTTAGGAACGTACCAAAAGGGCTCTGGATCCTCGTAGTCGTGCTCATCCCGCTGCTCGGCGGCCTGGTGTGGATGGCGCGCGGCCGTCCGCGGGCCCCGCGCGCGGCGTGGCCCGTCCCCCCGGGCGCCCCGGGTCCGGGCATGCCGAAGGGACCGGACGACGACCCCGACTTCCTCCGTGACCTCGACCGCCGCATGCGTGGCGACGACCTGAGCTAGGGCACGTCGGCGTAGCTGTGCAGCCCCTCGATGAAGATGTTGACCCCGATCAGGTTGAACAGAAGGCAACCGAACGCCACGAGCTGCACGATGGTCGCGGCCCTGCCCCGCCATCCCGCCGTCGCCTTGGCGTGCAGGTAGGCGGCGTAGGCGACCCACGTGATGAACGACCAGACCTCCTTGGGGTCCCAGCCCCAGTAGCGGCCCCACGCCCGGTCCGCCCAGAGGGCGCCCGCGATGACGGCGAACGTCCACAGCGGGAAGGCGAACACGATCGCCCGGTGCGCCACCCTCTCCAGGTCGGCGCGGGACGGCAGGCGTGACATCCCGTCGCCGCGCACCAGGTAGAGGATGCCGGCCACGCCCGCCAGCGTCAGCAGGCCGCTGGAGATGATGGCGGCGGTGACGTGGATGGCGATCCAGTACGAGTCCAGCGCGGGCATGACCGGACCCGCGGCGGTGTAGAACACCTTGGACGCCAGCCCGAGGCCGAGCGCGGCGGTGACCGTGACGAAGGCGCCGAGGAAGCGCACGTTGTGACGGAGCTGGGTGCCGAGGAACGCGGTCACGGCGGCGAAGCAGATCGCGACCACGAACTCGTACATGTTGCCCCACGGCCACCGGTCCACGGCCAGGCCGCGGGTGACGATGGCGCCCAGGTTGGCGGCCCAGCCGAGCCAGGTGAGCACGAGGGCCACCGTTCCGGCCCGGGCGGCCCCGGCGGGCGGTTCGGCGGGCGGCGCCGGGACGGCGGGTTCGCCGGAGGCGACCACCGACGTCGTCGGCCCGTCAGCGGCCTCCCCCGTCACCGCGCCGACCGCGACCGGCCGCTTGGCCTCGACCGGCGGCGTGGCGGCGGTCTCCGCCCTGCCGGGCCGGGACCGCCCGAAGGCCAGCTCGATCGCGAAGCCGACCATGGCCACGACGTAGAGCAGGACGGCTGCGACGACGAAAAGGTCGCTCAGCTCGGCGAGTTGCTCAGCGGACATCCTTTTCTCCTGCTGATAGAACCTTCACGATGTCGGCGAACTCCTCTGCGAAGCCCGCCGCGGAGCCCTCGGTACGGGTCAGGCCGCCCACGTCGACCCGGCCCTCGGAGATCCGCACGAACACCCTCCGGCGGCGGATCATGAGCGAGAACGCGATGGCGACGACGGCCGTGCCGGCGGCCAGCAGGGCGGGCATCCGCCCCGGGTCGTAGGCGGTCTGGAGCGTGATCCACTCCTTGACGCCGGTGAACTCCAGCTTGCCCAGCCCCTTGGGCAGGTCGACCGACTGCCCCACGGCCAGCGGCTTGGGCGTGCCGGCGCCCATGAACAGGCGGTCGAGCTTTTTCAGCACCTCGGGCTCGGCCAGCGTGTAGACCGACTGCGGCCTGCCCGAGCGCACGCCCAGGTCACCGGAGAAGGCGCCGAGGATCTGCACCTCGGGGTTGAGCTCGCCGGGGAAGGCCGAGGCGTAGCCGCCGTTGGTCAGCGGCACGCTGGTGGGCATGAACTGCAGCAGGAACCCCAGCTGCGACGGCTGCGCGTCGGGCACCTTGACCACGCAACCCGAGGTCAAGGTGGCCTTCTCCTCGATCAGGCAGGCCACCGGCCCCTCGAAGGCGACCTGCCCCTTGCCGTCGGTGACCTTGAACACGGGCGCGTAGCCGTTGCCGATCAGGTAGGTCTGCGTGCCGTTGATCTCCAGCGGCTCGTTGACCTTGAGCTCGTAGTCGCGGGTGGGCGCGGTCGGCGAGTCGTTGACCTTGAGGTGCGCCGAGTAGTCGAGGGCCTGCCCCCGCTTGTCCCCCGTGACCTGGTAGGCGGCCTTGAACTCGGCGAGCTGGAAGGAGAACGGCTCCAGCGACTCGGCCGAGACCTGGTTGCCCGGGATGAACCGGTCGTAGGCGGCCACGGTGTTGGCGAACCCGTCGCCCTCGACGACCAGCACGTTGCCGCGGTAGCCGAAGAGCGAGCCGGCGCCGATCGCGAGCAGGATGCCGAGCAGGGACACGTGGAAGAGCAGGTTGCCGGTCTCGCGCAGGTATCCCTTCTCCGCCGACACCCAGCCGTCGCCCGCCACGACGCGGAAGCGCAGCTTGCGCAGCCGCCACGCGGCCTCCTTGACCCCGAGGTCGCCCTCGAAGGAGGCGGAGTGCGGCAGGCGGGACAGGTTTTTCGGGGCGGCTGGCGGCTTGCGGCGCAGCTCGCGCAGGTAGGTCGAGGTGCGCGGGATGATGCAGCCGATCAGCGAGGCGAACAGCAGCAGGTAGACCGCCGCGAACCAGGTCGAGGTGAACACCTCGAAGAGCTGGAACCGGTCGTACCACTCGGCCAGCACGGGGTTCTGCTCGTAGATCCGGGCGACCTTGTCGGGCTCGACGCCCCGCTGCGGCACCAGCGAACCCGGCACCGAGCCCAGCGCGAGCAGGAACAGCAGGATCAGCGCCGTCTTCATCGAGGTAAGCGTGCGCCAGGCCCAGCGCAGCCAGGCCACCAGCCCGAACGACGCCTGCCTGGGCTCCTGCTCCCTCTCCATCTCCGTGACGCTCATCAGATCACCGGCTCGAACGCGCCGATCAGTCCCTGCATGGCCGCGATCATCTCTCCCCATAGCCCGGTCACGAGCAGGACGCCGACGGCCACCATCATGCCGCCGCCGATCCGGGTGATCAGGCGCGAGTGCTTGCGGATGGCCCGGAACGTACGCAGTGCCCGGCTGTAGGCCAGGGCCGCGGCCACGAAGGGCAGGCCGAGACCCAGGGCGTACGCGACGGCCAGGAGGGCGCCCCGGCCCGCGCTGCCCTCGTTGAGCCCGAGCGTCAGCACGACCGCCAGCGTGGGCCCGATGCACGGCGTCCAGCCGAGCCCGAACACCACCCCGAGCAGCGGCGCGCCCGCCAGGCCCGCGGCGGGCAGGCGGTGGATGCGCACGTCACGCATCAGCCCGGGCAGCACGCCCAGGAAGGCCAGCCCGAGCACGATGGTCAGCACGCCGAGCACCCGCGTGATGACCTCCGCGTTGCCCAGCATGATCGACCCGAGCCCGCCGAACAGCGCCCCGCTGAGCACGAACACCAGCCCGAACCCGGCCACGAACAGCGCCGTCCCCAGCACCAGCCGCCCCCGCTTGGGGTCGGCGCTCATGCCGGTGACGTAGGACAGGTAGCCCGGCACCAGCGGCAGCACGCACGGCGACAGGAAGGACACCACCCCGGCCAGCACCGCGATGGGCACGGCCAGCAGCAGCGAACCCGAGGCGACGACGTCACTCATCGCGGACCTTGGTCACCGCGTTCATCAGGTCGGTGTATTTGACGGCGCCCAGCGCCCTGGCCGCGATCCTGCCCTGCTCGTCGATGATCAGCGTGGACGGGATGGCGGCGGGCGGCACCGTGCCCTGGAAGGCCAGCGCGACCTTGCCGGGCTGGTCGAAGATGTGCGGGTAGCCGGTCTGCTCGGTGCGCTCGAACGCCTGCGCGTCGGCCTGCCGGTCCTTGAAGTCGACGCCGAGGAACTCCACGCCGCTGCCCTTGGTCTTGGCCGCGACCTCCTTGAGCACCGGCGCCTCCGCCCGGCACGGGCCGCACCACGACGCCCAGAAGTTGAGCACCACGACCTTGCCCTTGTGCGCGGCCAGCGAGGCGGTGGCGCCGTCGAGCGTCGGCCCCTCGATCGCGGGAGCGGGCTTGCGCTCGCTCGCCTCGAACACCTGCATCTTCCCGTCGCCCGCGACGAACCGGGTGTCACCGGCCTGCGGTTGACCGCTCTGGTTGCCCGCACAACCGGCGACGAGGACAGCCAGGAGAACGAGGGGAAGGGACTTGGCGCGCACGGAGGAAGATCTCCTTGTACTACAACCGGTAGAGCTTGCAACTCTACCGGTGTGCCTCCGCGCCCCGGACATCAGGCCCCGGGGACGGAAGGGCCCGCCTCCAGGGATCCGGCGGGCTCGCTGTAGCCGATGCTGATCAGGCGGTCGCCGTCGAACGTGAGCGTGGTCAGGCTGGCCAGCGCGCACTGCCGGCGCCGCGGGTCGTGCCACAGCCGGCGGCCCTCCGCGGCCGACCTGATCGCCCAGATCGGGAGCTGGTGGCTGACGAGCACCGTCTCGTGCCCGCGCGCCGCCGCCCTGGCCTCGTCGATGATCGACTTCATCCGCTTGACGATGACCGGGTACGCCTCGCCCCAGGACGGGCGCAGCGGATTCCAGAAATAGCGGTAGTTGCGCGGGTTGCGCAGCAGGGCCAGGCCCTGGCCCACCTCACGTCCCTCCAGGAGGTTGCCGGCCTCGATCAGGCGGGCGTCCCGGGTGATCTCGAGGCCGAGCTTCTCCGCGAGCGGGGCCGCCGTCTCCAGCGCGCGTTCGAGCGGCGAGCTGTAGAGCGCGACGATGTCACGGCCCCCGACGGCCTTGGCGACCGTCTCGGCCATGAGCTGACCTGTCTCCGACAGGTGGTAGCCGGGCAGCCTGCCGTACAGGATGCCTCCGGGGTTATGCACCTCACCGTGGCGCAATAGGTGAACGACGGTGGTTTCAGCCATGGTGCGCACAGCCTATCCGCTCACCCGAGCCTTACGGCCAGGCCCGCGCCGAAGATGTCAGTTCACGGCCCAGGCGTTCTCCTGCTTCCTGCTCACCTCGACCAGCGCCTCGACCATCGCCCTGATCGCGGGGCGGCGGGCGGCGTCCGTACGCCACACCGCGTAGATGCGCCGCGACTGGCGCGGCCGCAGCGGGATCAGCCGCACCCCGTCGGGCACGCAGTCGCGGCCCAGGCGCGGCACGATCGCGCAGCCCAGGCCCGCCGCCACCAGCGCGAGCTGGGTCGGGTACTCGTCGGCCATGCAGGCGATCACCGGCTCCAGCGAGGCGCTGCGCAGCGTGAACACCAGCCAGTCGTGGCAGACCGTGCCGGGCGAGGAGCTGATCCACTGCTCGCTCCGCAACGCGGACAGCTCGACCTCCCGCTCGCCGGCCATCGGGTGACCGGCGGGGACGGCGACGTCCGCCACGTCGTCGAGCAGCGTGGCCTTGGACAGGCCCTCGGGGATGGCCATGGGCCGGTTGAGCCAGTCCTGGATGATGCCGAGGTCCAGCTCGCCCCTGGCCACCTCGCGTACGACCCGCTCGGGCTCGCGCTCGTTGAGCTGCACCCACAGATCGGGGTGGCGCTGCTTGAGCGAGACCAGCGCACCGGGCATGAGGCCGCGTACGGCGGTGGGGAAGGCCGCGATGTTCAGGCGGCCCACGACCTCGCCGCGCAGCGCCTCGAAGTCGGCCTCGGCGGTCTCCACCAGGGCGAGGATGCGCTCGGCGTGCTCGGCCAGCAGCCCGGCGGCGTCCGTCAGCCGCACGCCGCGGCCGTTGCGCTCCATGAGCCGGGCGCCGGTCTCCCGCTCCAGCTTGGCGATCTGCTGGGAGACCGCCGAGGGGGTGACCATCAGCGCGTCGGCCGCCGCCCCGACCGACCCGTAGACGTGAACTGCGTGAAGAGCCTTGAGCCGGTTCAAGTCCAACATGTAAGCCAGCCTAAACGGTTTAGCGTAGAAAGTCTCGCTTGTCGTTGAATGTGTAGCGGATGAAAATAGTTGTATGAGAATCCTGAAGACGAAGAAGCAGCAGACCGGCTCCGTGTCGTACCTCAAGGCGCTCGCCGAGCAGGCTCGCGAGCAGCGGATCCGCTACCAGAAGCCCACTCGCTGAGTGAGCCCCCGCCACCTCGCCCTCGCCGTCGGCCTCGCGGCCGTGTGGGGCTTCAACTTCGTGGTCATGCAGGTGGGCCTGCGGCACTTCCCGCCCCTGCTGTACGCGGGCCTCCGGTTCGCCATGGCCGCGTTCCCGGCCCTGCTGCTGGTGGGGCGGCCCGGAGTTCCCTGGCGCTGGGTCGCCGGGGTGGCGGCCACCATCGGGGTGGGCCAGTTCGGCCTGCTGCTCGTGGGGATGCGAGCGGGCATGCCGGCCGGCCTGACCTCTCTCGTCCTGCAGATGCAGGCGTTGTTCACCGTGGTGTTCGCGGTGACGCTGCTCGGGGAGCGGCTCACCGCCCGCCGCGTACTCGGGCTGGCCGTCGCGTTCGGCGGCCTGGCCCTGGTCGCCCTCGACTTCGGCGTGTCGGGCCCGATCGGCGCCTTCGCGCTGTGCGTGGCCGCCGCGGCCGCCTGGGGCCTGGGCAACGTCGTCCAGCGCCGCGCCGCGCCACCCGACTCCCTGCGCTTCATGGTCTGGGTCAGCGCCTTCTCCGCGCCCCCGCTCCTGCTCCTGTCCCTGCTGGTGGAGGGCGCGCCGGTGCTGAGCTCACCGGCGGAGGGCTGGCTGTCGCTCCTGTACGTGGCCTTCGTCTCGACGCTGGGCGGCTTCGGCGTCTGGGGCTGGCTGCTGCGCAGCTACGACGCCTCGACCGTGGCGCCGTACACGCTGCTCGTGCCGGTGTTCGGCATGTCGTCGGCCGCGCTCGTGACGGGCGAGTCGCTGTCCTGGCTCGAACTGCTGGCGGCGGCACTCATCGTCTCCGGCGTCCTCTACGCCGGCACCAAGCCCCGCCGCGCACTCGTGGCGACCTAGAGCACCGCGGCGGCGGCCTTCGCGGCGGCCGGGAGGGCCTCGGCCACGCGGTTGAGCGCCTCGTCGTCGTGGGAGGCCGACAGGAACCACGCCTCGTACGCCGACGGCGGCAGGTAGACGCCCTGGTCGAGCATCGCGTGGAAGAAGGCCGTGAACGCCGCCGTGTTCTGCGTCTTGGCCTCGGCGAAGCTCGTCACCTCGGCATCCGTGAAGAAGATCGAGAACAGGCTGCCCGCCCGCTGCAGCCGGTGCGGCACGCCCGCCGCGGCGAGCGCCTCGGAGGCGGCCTGCCCGACGGTGAGCGCCGCGGCGTCCACCCGCGCGTACGCCTCCGTGTCCAGGGCGCGCAGCGTGGCCAGGCCGGCGGCGCAGGCCAGCGGGTTGCCCGACAGCGTGCCCGCCTGGTAGACGGGACCCTCCGGCGCGAGGTAGGCCATGACGTCCGCCCGGCCGCCGAACGCCGCCGCGGGCAGGCCGCCGCCCATGACCTTGCCGAACGTCATCAGGTCGGCCTCCACCGGGTCCAGGCCGTACCAGCCCGCCGGCGAGACGCGGAAGCCCGTCAGCACCTCGTCCACGATGAGCAGCGCGCCGTTGGCCGTGCACAGCTCGCGCAGGCGCGCGTTGAAGCCGGCGCGCGGCGGGACGACGCCCATGTTCGCCGGGCACGCCTCCGTGATCACGCACGCGACGTCCGCCGCCGCGAACGCCTCCTCGACGGCCGCGACGTCGTTGTACGGCAGCACGATCGTGTCCGCCGCCGACGCCCCCGTCACACCGGGCGTGTCGGGCAGCCCGAACGTCACCACCCCGGACCCGGCCGAGGCCAGCAGCGCGTCCACGTGCCCGTGGTAGCAACCGGCGAACTTGATCACCTTGGACCGGCCGGTGAACCCCCTGGCCAGGCGCACGGCGCTCATCGTCGCCTCGGTGCCCGAGCTGACCAGGCGCACCTTCTCGACCGGCGCCACCCTGGCGACGATCTCCTCGGCCAGCTCGACCTCGCCCTGCGTGGCGGTGCCGTAGGAGAACCCGTTGGCCACGGCGCCGGAGACGGCCTCGACGACCGCGGGGTGGCGGTGGCCGAGGATCATCGGGCCCCAGGAGCAGACCAGGTCGACGTAGCGGTTGCCGTCGACGTCGGTGATGTAGGGGCCCTGGCCCGAGGCCATGAAACGCGGCGTGCCGCCCACCGCGCCGAACGCGCGCACCGGGGAGTTGACGCCTCCCGGCACGATCTGGCGGGCGCGGGCGAACAGGTCCTCGGAGTTCTGTGTACGGCTCACCCGATCCAGGTTAGCCGCGCCCGCCGCTGACCCCGGCAACGCCCCACACCCGCCACCCTGCCCGACCCCTTCGTGCCCCCCGCCCCACCCTCCATGACGTCTTCTGACCGTCCTTCCCCCTGGCCTACGAAGGACCGCCGCAGCGTGCGGTGACGGGCCCCGCGGCTGCGCGACCCTCCGCTGATGCGCCTTCCGAGCGCCGCAACGGCGGGGAGTGGTGCGGAAGCCCGGGGCCGCGGAAGGGCCGGGGGCGCGCGGAGGCCCGGCGGCCCGCGAAAGGCAGGAGGGCGCGAGAGCCGGGGGTGGGCGGGAGGCGGGAGCGCCAGCGAGCCGGGGGCCAGAGGCCGGAGGGTGCCAGCGAGGCTGGGGCTGCCAACTGAACCTTGAGGGGTGCGCAGAACGCCAGGGCGCGCAGGCCCATGGGGAGACGCGGGAGAGTCAGGGAGCCGCTGGAGCACGGCCGGGCGCGCGTGAACGGCGGGCGGGCCTGAACGGCGGGTGGTGGGTGGGCGGTGGGCCGGGTCAGTCGGCCAGCCACTCCAGGAGGCGCAGCGGGTCGGGCAAGGGGCGGCCGTCAGGGGGGCGGAGCCAGGTGACGGGCTGGCCGCTGGGCAGGGTGGACGGCGGCGCGAGGACGTAGCTGTCGCGGCAGTGCCACCGCAGCCCCGGCGTGTCGTCGATCGTCGCCGGGTCGCAGTCGAGGTGGCACGACCACCACTCGTCCTCGTCCTCGGGATTGCCCCGGGTGGCCACATAGAACAAGACCCGGTCGCCATTGGCGGCGACCGGGCCGGGATGGGCTCCCGCGGCGTCGATTCGGGTGAGGGCGGACAGGCCGACGGGGAGCGGTACGTCGAACACGTCGAACACGCGCCCCGTGGGCAGGATCACATTGGCCTCGGGCTCGGCCTGCCACCAGCGCGTGAGCAGGGCGGGGTCGGTGGTGGCCTGCATGTGCCAGGCGGGGGACAGCGGGTGGGCGCCGGGGTCGGGACAGCCGACGCGGTCGCACGAGCAGGCGCGCGGCCCGTGCCGCAGCGGATAGGCGCCCGGCACGACGGGCCAGCCCATGGCGGCGTATTCGAGCACCGTCCCGATCCGTGTCGGCCGCGACCGCTTTTTGGTACGCCGAGCCAGTGGTACCCCCACCATGGTGTCTCCCGTCGAGTCCCCGTGCCTGAGGAGGCCCCGGCTCCGGGCGTTGCGCACACGCGGGACACACCAGCACTTGTCATGCACTCTAACCCACAGGCCCCACGAGTTGACGGGAAACCCCTTGGTTAGAGCGTTCGCGCCACTTCCGTGGCCCAGTACGTGAGGATCAGGTCGGCCCCCGCCCGCTTGATCGCGACCAGCGACTCCATGATCATCCGCTGCCGGTCCACCCAGCCGTTGGCGGCCGCCGCCTCGATCATCGCGTATTCGCCGCTCACCTGGTAGGCGGCCACCGGCACGTCCACCTCGTCGCGGAAGCGGGCGATGACGTCGAGGTAGGCCAGCGCCGGCTTGACCATGACGGCGTCGGCGCCCTCCGCCAGGTCGAGGCGCACCTCGCGCAGGGCCTCCTCCAGCGGCCCGGCCGGGTCCTGCTGGTGGGTGCTGCGGTCGCCGAACTGCGGCGCGCACTCGGCGGCGTCGCGGAACGGGCCGAAGAAGGCCGACGCGTACTTGGCCGAATAGGCCAAAATCGGGATATTTCCGTAACCTGCCCCGTCCAGGGCCGCACGGATCGCCCCCACCTGGCCGTCCATCATCCCGCTCGGCGCCACCATCTGCGACCCGGCCTCGGCCTGGGCCACCGCGATCGAGGCGTACCGCTCCAGCGTGGCGTCGTTGTCCACGTCACCGGACGGGGTGAGGATGCCGCAGTGCCCGTTGTCGGTGAACTCGTCGAGGCACGTGTCGGCCATCACCACGATGGAGTCGCCGACCTCGGCGGTCACGTCGCGCAGCGCCTTCTGCAGGATCCCGTCGGGATCGTCGGCGGCCGAGCCGCGGGCGTCCTTCACCGCCGGGATGCCGAACAACATCAGCCCGCCCACCCCGGCCTCGGCGGCCTCGTGGGCGGCCTTGCGCAGCGAGTCGCGGGTGTGCTGCACCACGCCGGGCATCGAGGCCACGGGGTGCGCCTCGGAGATGCCTTCCTTGACGAACATGGGCAGGATCAGGTCGGCGGCGTGCAGCCGGGTGCCCGCCACCATCCGGCGCAGGGCCGGGCTGCGGCGCAGTCGCCTCGGACGGGCGACGGGGTATTGCGCGCTCATTCGGCGCTCCTTCCGGGGTGTCGCACGCTCATTTGGCTCTCCTCCTGGCTCCCCGGCGGTTCTGCGAGGGCCGGCGCGGGGTGTCACCCACGGCCAGGGCCGCCTGGCGCTGCTTGGCTCCGTACTCGGCGACCGCGGCGGCCAGGGCGGAGGCGGACGGCTTGTCGGCCATGACGTCGACCCGGAGCCCGAACTCCTCGGCCGTCTTGGCCGTCTGCGGCCCGATGACCGCGATCACGGTCACGTTGTGCGGCTTGCCCGCGATGCCCACGAGGTTGCGCACGGTGGACGAGGACGTGAAGAGCACGGCGTCGAAGCCGCCGCCCTTGATGGCCTCGCGGATGGGTGCGGGCGGCGGGGCGGCCCGCACGGTGCGGTACGCGGTGACGTCGTCGCACTCCCAGCCCAGCTCGGTGAGCCCGGCGACGAGCGTGTCGGTGGAGATGTCGGCCCGCGGCAGCAGCACCCGGTTGATCGGGTCGAGCATCGAGTCGTACGGCGGCCACTCGGCCACCAGCCCCTCGGACGACTGCTCCCCCGAGGGCAGCAGGTCGGGCTTGACCCCGAACTCGACCAGGGCCCGCGCGGTCGCGTCGCCCACGGCCGCCACCTTGAGCCCGGCGAAGGCACGGGCGTCGAGACCGTATTCCTCGAACTTCTCGCGCACCGCCTTGACCGCGTTCGAGCTGGTGAAGGCCACCCACTCGTAGCGGCCGGTGACCAGGCCCTTGATCGCGCGGTCCATCTGCTGCGGCGTGCGGGGCGGCTCGACCGAGATGGTCGGCACCTCCTCGGGCACCGCGCCGTAGGCGATGAGCTGCTCGGACAGGCTGCGCGACTGCTCCTTCGTACGGGGCACCAGCACCCGCCACCCGAACAGCGGCTTGGTCTCGAACCACGACAGCTTGTCCCGCAGCCCCACGGCCTCGCCGACCACGATCAGCGCGGGCTCGGTGAACCCGGCGTGCTTGAGGTCGGCCTGGAGCCGTCCGAGCGAGGACACGACGGTGTACTGCTCGGTGGTGGTGCCGCCGCTGCTGACCGCGACGGGCGTGGTGTCGGGCTTGCCGCCGGAGACGAGGGCCTTGCCGATGGCCACGGCGTCGCCGATGCCGTTGTAGATCACCAGCGTGCCGCGGCAGGCGGCGTGGGCCGCCCAGTCCTGCTCCTGGGCCGCGTCGACGATCCGGAACTCGGGCACGGCGGTCGCCGGCGGGATGCCCGCGTAGGTGAGCACGGCGGTCGCGGGCGGCACACCGGGCACGATCTCGAAGTCCACCTCCGCCGCGGCACAGGCCGCCACCTCCTCGGTGATCGAGGAGAACAGCATGGGGTCGCCCTCGCAAAGGCGCACCACCAGTTGCCCCCGTGCGGCGCGCTTGACGAAGTCGCCCTCGGCGACCTCGACGCCCGTGCGGCAGTGGCGCAGCAGCGGGGTCTGCGTCTCCGCGTCGAGCACCACCGCGTCGGCCTTGCCGAGCAGCTCGGCGGCGCGGAGGGTGAGCAGGTTGGGATCGCCGGGGCCCGCGCCCACGAACGCGACGAATCCGGAGGTTGGACTATCGGAGCTCAATGGGAATGCTCCCCCATCAATCTGTCGGCCCCTTCGGCGATCATCTCGGCCGCGAGGAGGCGGCCCAGGTTCGCTGCCTCCGAAGGAGAGCCGGCGGCGGACTTGCGGACCGCTTCGCGGCCGTCGATGGAGACGACCACTGCGGTCAGGTTCAGAGTGTGCCCATCATCGGCCGCGAAAGCACCCACCGGTGCGGAGCACCCGGCCTCCAGGGCGGACAGCACGGCGCGTTCGGCGGTGACCGCGGAGCGCGTGGCCGGGTCGTCGAGCACGCGCAGGAACTCGATCAGGTCGGAGCGGTCAGAGCGGCACTCGACGGCCAGCGCGCCCTGCCCGGGGGCGGGCAGCAGCTCCTCGATCTCGAAGATCTGGGCGATGTCCGCGCTGCGGCCGATCCTGGTCAGGCCGGCCGAGGCCAGCACGACCGCGTCGAGCTCGCCCGAGGTGACCTTGCCGATGCGCGTGTCGGCGTTGCCGCGGATCGGGACGTATTCCAGGTCGGGGCGCAGCGCGCTGAGCATGGCCACGCGACGGGGCGAGCCGGTGCCGACCCTGGCCCCGGGCGGCAGGTCCGCGAACTTGTGCATGCCGACCAGCGCGTCGCGGTGGTCGTGACGGGCCGGGATGGCGGCCAGCGTGAAGCGCGGGTCCTGCTTGGTCGGCAGGTCCTTCAGCGAGTGGACGGCGAAGTCGACCTCATCCTCGATCAGCTTGTCGCGCAGCGCGCTGACGAACACGCCCGTGCCGCCGAGCTGCGCGAGGTGCGCCTTGGTCACGTCGCCGAAGGTCGTGATGCCGACCAGCTCCACCGCGCGCCCGGTGCGCTGGGTGTAGGCGTCGGCCACCATGCCGGACTGCGTGGTCGCCATGAGGCTGCGGCGGGTGCCGAGACGCAGGGTGCCCAACCGTGACATCACAGCTCCACCTCCCTCACGGCCTCGGGCATCTTCGGATCCAAATTGAACAACTCACGCAACGCTTCCGCATAATGATCGCCTCCTGGGCAGGTGGCGAGCTGCTTGACACGCACAGTCGGCTCGTGAAGCAGTTTGTCGACGACCCGCTGAACGGTCATGGCGACCTCGTCCTTGACCCGCTCGTCGAGGTCGGGCACGCGCATCAGCAGGCGGCCCAGCTCCGACTCGACCACGCTCGCCGCCTTGCTGCGCAGCGCCACCACGGTCGGGGTGACCTTCGCCGCCCGCTCGGCGTCGAGGTAGGCGCGCAGCTCCTCGGCGACGAGGGCGCGTACGGACTGAACGGCGTCGCCCTCGCGAGAGCCGATGCCGGACTCCTGGATCGTCTCCAGGTCCACCAGCGTGACGCCGGGGACGGCGCGCACGGCCGGGTCGATGTCGTGGGGCAGCGCCAGGTCCAGCAGGAACGCGGGCCGGCTCAGCATGCCGGGGGTGATGACGTGGCGGCCGGCGCCGGTGCAGGTGATCACCAGGTCGGCCGTGGCCAGCTCGTCGGCCACGGCGGCGAACTCGACCGCCCGCCCGCCGACGGACTCGGCCAGCCGGGCGCCCCGCTCGTACGTACGGTTGGCCACGACGATGTCGGTGACCCCGGCGCGCGCCAGCGTGACGGCGGCCAGGGAGCTCATGGAGCCCGCGCCGACCACCAGGGCGCGCCGCCCGGCCAGGTCGCCCGCGAGGGCGAGGCCCGCGGAGACGAGGGAGGCGCCGTGCTTGTCGATGCCGGTGTCGTGGTGCGCCCGCTTGCCGACCCGCAGCGCCTGCTGGACCAGGTCGTTGAGGGTGGCGCCCACCGTGCCCTGCCGCTGGGCCAGCTTGAGCGCCTGGCGGACCTGCCCGAGGATCTGGCCCTCGCCGACGACCATGGAGTCGAGGCCGCACACCACGGAGAACAGGTGCTCGACCGCCCGCTCCTCGTAGTGCACGTAGAAGTGCGGCGTCAGCTCGTCGACCGGGACGCCCGAGTGCACGCCCAGCAGGTTGCTGATGGCGGTCACGGCGGCGTGGAAGCGGTCGACCGTGACGTAGACCTCGACCCGGTTGCAGGTCGAGACCACCATGGCCTCGGCGACGCAGGGGTCGCTCTGCACGTCGTGCAGGAGCTTGACGAGCGCGTCGCCCGTCATCGAGACGCGCTCGAGAAGAGCCACCGGCGCGGTCCGGTGGCTTAGTCCGATAGACAGAACACTCATTGACTGTCCACCGCCATGAGTGGCCCCCCAGCCTTGCGTTGCTCGTGGAACGCGAGAATCTGCAGTTCGATTGATAGGTCGACTTTACGGACATCGACGGTGTCCGGTACGGAAAGTACGACTGGCGCGAAGTTCAGGATGCTGGTTACGCCCACGGCGACCACGCGATCGCAGACCTTCTGCGCCGCTGCCGCCGGTGTCGCCAGAACCACGATCGAGACTCCACGCCGCTTGATGACGGCTTCCAGTTCGTCGATGTGCTCCACATTCAATCCCGCGATGGTGTCGCCCACGACTTCGGGGTCGGCGTCCACGAGCGCCGCGACCCGGAAGCCCCTGGAGACGAAACCGCCGTAGTTGGCCAGCGCGCGACCGAGGTTACCGACTCCGACGATCGCGACCGCCCAGTCTTGCGTCAGGCCGAGCTCGCGGGAGATCTGGTAGACGAGGTATTCGACGTCATAGCCTACGCCGCGGGTGCCGTAGGAGCCGAGGTGCGACAGGTCCTTGCGCAGTTTGGCGGAGTTCACGCCGGCCGCCACGGCCAGGTCCTCCGAGCTGACGGTCGCGACGCCCCGCTCCGCCATCCCGTGCAGCGCCCGGAGGTACAACGGAAGCCTGGCGACCGTCGCCTCGGGTATACCGCGGTCACGGGGCTGGGACGGGCTCTTCACGTGCCGGTGCTCCAGGGGACGGGCGGCTTGGGGACCGCGTGACGGGAATCGAACCGTCTTTCAGGTTAATCCCTTTGTGAACCGATGCACAAAGTCAGCGGGGTACGGTTGCGTTATGCATCGCATCACGTTGCTCGGCAAGCCCGGCTGTCACTTGTGTGACGACGCGCGAGAGATCATCGCGAGGGTCGCGGGCGAGCTCGGCGTGCCGTGGGAGGAGGTCAGCATCGACTCCTCCGACGAGCTCAAGGAAAAATACTGGGAGATGATCCCGGTCACGCTGATCGACGGCGTGCAGCACGACTTCTGGCGCGTCGACGAGAGCCGCCTGCGCGCCGCGCTCACCACCTGAGCGGGCTCAGTACATCGCGGTGGGCAGCGGCACCACCTTCGCGGCGTTGACGGTGAGCTCGATCACATTGGTGGCCAGCACCATGGCCTGCCGTTCGTTGACGAACCTCTCAACGTGCGGCTGCCGCTGGTGGTCGCGGTAGGCGACCTCGTCGCGATAGAGCTCGTAGACGATCCGCTGCAGCGGCGCCGACTTCACCGCGTGGCAGGCGTAGACCAGCGTGTCCGGCTCGCCGCGGCGCACGGCCTCGACGGTCGCCTCGGCCAGCCGGTCGAACGCGTCGCCGGCCCCGTCCATGATCGTGAAGACCGTGAGCAGGCCGTAGATGGTCGGTGACGGCTTGCCGGAGGCGGGCTGCTGCCGCGGCGCGGGCGAGAACACGTCGGCGCCGGGGAAGACGGCTCCCGTCCCGGGCACGGCGTAGTCGGGGCGCTGGGGCGGGGCGCCGTTCATGATGTAGCCGGTCGAGGGACCCGCGTCGGGCGGCGGGGCCATGCGGGCGGCGTAGTCGACCTCCTGGTCGCCCGCGCGGTATTCGGCCACCAGGTCCCCCAGCCCGGACGCCCGGCGCGGCGGCGCGGGCGGCAGGTCGGCGGCGGGCACGGGCTCGGGCATGCCCATCGGCTGGGGCCTCTCGTCGCGGAACATCGGGCGGTCGCCAACTGGCATCTGGCGGTCGCCGACCGGCATCGGGCGCTCGCCCAGGGGCATGGGCCGCTCCTCGCGATGCTGGGCACGCTCGTCGCGGCGCTGAGAGCGCTCGTCACGGCGTGCGGGCCGCTCGTCGCTGTCAGGACCGAAGTCGTCCTCGTCGTCGTCCTCGTACGGCGCCAGCGGCCGCAGCACGGTGTACCAGACCGCGGCCCCGGCCACGGCCAGCAGCGCCGTGGTGAACAGCGCCGGCACCGGGAACCTCATCGCGCCCACGAGCGCCAGCCCCGACGGGACGATGACGACGGTCGCGTGCAGGTTGTCGGTGTCGTATTCGTCGCCGCTGCGCCACTTGAGCCCCGCCACGACCAGCATCGCCAGCATGACCAGCACGGCGACGGCGTGCACGCCGATCAGCAGGTAGCCGGGCGGGACGTTCCAGTGGGTCGCGGCGGAGGGCAGGGACTTGCCCATGTCCGTGTTCTTCAGCGGGTCGAAAACCATGATCACCGCGGCGACGACGGTCAGCGCGATGCCGAGCAGCCACGCCAGGAACCGGGGCGGCACCTTCTCCGACAGCAGCTGCACGAGCCCGATGGCCAGCCAGAGCGGCGCCAGCAACGATCCGGTCACCTGGTAGATCCGGAAGGTGACCTGGCCGAAGCCCATGAGGTAGCCGATGCCGATCACGACCAGTGAAAGGCAAAGGGCCACGACTGCAACGGTCCAGGCGATCAACCACCCCTCGGGCTCGTCGCGCAGTCGTTGGATCAGGGCACCTGCCGCGATCGCGGCCAAGAGCGCACCGGCAAGAGCTATGACAGCAACGAGGATCTCCATGGTGACTCCAATGCTGCCGGACGATGCCTCCCAGCCGGTAGCCGAAGAGGGAACGGGTCGGTCCAACACGGTATCCGCCGATTACGCCTAGTCATGCCAGGACGATGTGGATTGTGAATTTTCCGGTTGATTTCTAGAGTGTTCGAGCACGCCGCACCCCTTACCCCTAGGGATACCGGATGCCTGACTCGTCGCCGTTCGCCGGGCTGCTGGCGCCAGCGGTCGCTGGACCTGCCCGGACGGGCGAGCTCGCCGTGCGCGAAGACGTACGTGACAGCGGGCGTGAAGACGTGCGCGAGGACGCGCGGGACGGCGTGCCCGACGACCTGCGTACGCTGGTGATGCACGCCAAGAACGGATGCACGCAGTCCTTTGGCACGCTCTATGACCGCTACGTCGACCTCGTCTACCGCTACATCTACTTCCGCGTGGGCTCCCACCCGCTGGCCGAGGACCTCACCAGCGAGACGTTCCTGCGCGCGCTGCGCAGGATCGGCGACTTCACCTGGCAGGGCCGCGACTTCGGGGCCTGGCTCGTGACCATCGCGAGGAACCTGGTGACCGACCACTTCAAGTCCGGGCGCTACCGGCTGGAGGTACCGACCGGAGAGGTGATCGACGTTCCGCTCGACGGTTCCCACATCCCCGAGAACGCCGTGGTCACGGCCATCATCAACGACCGCGTGCTGCGTGCCGTACGCGATCTCAATCCCGAACAACAGGAATGCGTGGTCCTGCGCTTCCTGCACGGCCTCTCGCTCGCGGAAACCGCGCTGATCATGGGGAAGAAGAGTGGAGCGATCAAAGCGCTGCAGTTCCGGGCCGTACGGGCGCTGGCCAGGGCTCTCAAGCACGACCTGGCGTAACCTCCGCCATCGGCCCCTCGTTAGGCAAGTGTCATGGCCTGGTCGGTCAGGGAGCTGTCATGAGTAGTGCGCGCAGGCGGCGGGAGCGCGTGCTCGAACACCTCACGGAGCTGAGGGAGCTGCCGCTCGGCGGCGCGCCGGAGCCTGCCTTCAGGGACCGGCTGCGCGCCGAGCTGCTGTCCGGCGCGCTCGCCGAGGAGCGGGCGGCGCCGGCCGCGCCGGCGGGCCACCGCCGCCCGGTCCGGCGCCGGCCGCTGCTGTCCCAGCTCGCCGCCGTGGGGCTGGCGGCGGCCATGATGGTCTCCTCCTTCGCCACCTACCGGGCGGTGCCGGGTGATTCGCTCTACCCGCTCAAGCGCGCCGCCGAGAGCACGCTCGTCCGCCTCAGCACCGACGACGCCGAACGCGGCGAGCGCGAGCTCGCCTCGGCCAAGACGCGCGCCAAGGAGGTCGCGAGCCTGCTCGGCTCGTCCACCGACGGCCCGCTGATCGACAAGACGCTGGAGGACATGGAGGAGTCGACGCGGGCGGGCATCAGCCGCCTCGAACGGACCGAACCGCGCTCACCGAAGATCAAGACTTTCGCGCGGGACCAGAAGGAGACCGTCAAGCCGATGCTCCAGCAGCTCAACGAGGATCAGCTGGCCCAGGCGGAGGGGTATCTCGACTACATCGAGGGTCTGGTCGCCCCTGAGTAGGAAAGTAAGCTGAAGCCCATGTGGCGGCTTATGCGACGACGACAGGAAGTCCGGCCGGAGGTCGCCGGTGAGGCCGCGGCGCGAGCGGCGGTCACCGTCGCCCCGGTCGCCCCGGTCGAGCCCGACCTGCAGGCCGCGGCCTTCTTCGACGTGGACAACACGATGATGCGCGGCGCGTCGATCTACCACTTCGCCCGCGGGCTGGCCACCCGCGGGCTGTTCACGACGTCCGACCTGTTCAAGTTCGCCGTCGGGCAGGCGGTGTTCCGGCTGCGGGGCAACGAGAACCCCGAGCACATCGCGGTGGCCAGGGAGACGGCGCTGGCCTTCGTCGCCGGCGCCAAGGTCGACGACGTCGTACGCCTCGGCGAGGAGATCTACGACGAGGTCATGGCCGACCGCATCTGGGGCGGCACCCGCGCTCTCGCCCAGAGCCACCTCGACGCCGGCCAGCGGGTCTGGCTGGTCACCGCCACGCCGATCGAGCTGTCCAGGGTCATCGCGCAGCGGCTCGGCCTGACGGGCGCGCTCGGCACGGTCGCCGAGACCAGCAACGGCGTCTACACCGGGCGGCTGGTCGGCGACCTGCTGCACGGACCCGCCAAGGCCGAGGCCGTGCGCGCGCTGGCCCGCCGGGAGGGGCTGGACCTGACGCGGTGCACGGCCTACAGCGACTCGGCCAACGACCTTCCCATGCTGTCGCTGGTCGGCAACGCGGTGGCGATCAACCCGGACAGCGAGCTGCGCGAGCACGCCAGGAAGCACGACTGGCCGATCAAGGACTTCCGCACGGGCCGCAAGGCCACGCTCACGGCCCTGCCCATCGCGGCAGGCGTGGGGGCGGTCGCCGGCGGCGTGGCGGCGGGCCTGGCCCTGCGCCGCCACTACCGCCGGTCCTGAGCTACTCCTTCAGCGACTCGAACAGCTGGTCCGCCTCCGGCTGCGCCCACTCGATCCGGTTCCTGTCCTTCGCGTGCGGCTTCCAGGGCACCGCCAGGAAGGTCATCTTGGTGCCGGCCAGCTGCGTGCCCAGCTCGTACATCTCCTCCAGGCTGAGATCGGTCCTCACCTTCTCGCGCAGCACGGCGAGCAGGTCCTTGAGCTTGCCGGGTTCGGCGACCATCCGCTGCGCCTTCTTCAGCATCGCCAGCACGACCGTCTGCTGCCGCTTCAGCCGCGCGATGTCGGAGCCGTCCCCGTAGCCGCGCAGGCGCACGTAGCCGAGGGCCCGCTCGCCGTCGAGCACCTGCTCGCCCGCGGAGAGCCGCAGCTTGGAGGCCCGGTCGTCCACCGGCTCGGGCACCTTGACGGTCACGCCCCCGAGCGCGTCCACCATGTCCTTGAAGCCGGCGAAGTCCACGTCGATCGTGTAGTCCAGGCGCAGTCCCGTCAGCTTCTCCAGCGTCGTCCTGAGGCACGCGGCGCCACCCTTGGCGTACGCCGAGTTGATCATGTCGATCCGGGCCGGCTCCGAGCCGCAGGGCGCGATCCGCACCATCGAGTCGCGCGAGATGCTGACCGCCGTGGCCCTGCCCCGGTCGGCCGGCACGTGCACGATCATGATCGTGTCGGAGCGCTGGTCCGCGTGCTGGCTCCGCGGACCGTACTTGGCGTTGCCCGCGCCCTGCCGCGAGTCCGAACCGATCACCAGCACGTTCCTGGCGCCGCTCACGTCCACCCGATCGGCCCCGGCCGGCGGCGCGGCCGTGTGCTGGGTGCCGATGAGCACCGTGGGCACCGCGACGGCGGTGGCCGTGGCGGCGGCCACGAGGCCGGCCGTCCACCAGCCCGTCCACCTGCGCCGGGGGCGGGCGCGCAGGAAGCGGTCCCGCTGGCGGGCGAGGGTCGCGGGAGGTTCGTGCTCCAGCTCTCCCCCGAGGTTCCGGAGCAGCTTCAGGTCGTCCATCGTCACTCCTCCTCCATCGGGTTGGCGTCGCCGAGCGCGGCACGTACCTTCCGCCTGCCCCTGTTGAGGCGGGAGCGCACGGTTCCGACGGGGATGCCGAGCGCTCGCGCGACCTCCTCGTACGTGAGATCGCCCCAGGCGATCAGCAGCAGGACGTCGCGGTCCTTGGCCGGGAGCGCGGCCAGCGCGCCGGCCAGCTCCGCGCGGACGGCCTGGGCGGTCACCCCGGCCGCCACCCGGTCGGCGGGCGACTCCACCTCGGAGTCGACAGGGGCGCGCAGGAGGGCCCGGTAGCGGGCCGCCTCCGTGCGGTGGTGCCGGGAGACGAGCTTGGTCAGGATGCCGAACAGCCAGGGCCGGGCGTCCGGGTACGCCAGGTCGTAGCTCCTCCTCCGGGAGAAGGCGACCAGGAAGGTCTCCCCGACGAGGTCCTCGGCGGGCTCGGGGCCGAGGCGTTTGGAGACGTACCTGTAGAGCATGGCGGAGTAGCGGTCGAAGAGCTCGGCGAACGCCTCGGGTTCGGTCCACGAGGCGCTCACGAGCTCCGAGTCCGCACCCTTGACGGCGGGTTGCGTGATCATCTCCGCCCTTCTGTGGGGGATCGGTCACGGATGTCTTGCCACAACCCGCCGTTCGGGTTCACAGCTCCTTGAGCTGGCCCCCGTCGATCACGAACTCGGCACCGGTCGTGCTGCCGGAGCGGGGGGACACGAGCAGGGCGATCGCGTCGGCGATCTCCTGCGGGTGCACGAGCCGCCCGGTGGTCAGCTTCATCATCGCAGGGGCGACCTCGGAGATCACACTCTCCTTGTCCGACCCGGCCAGCCCGGCGATGACCTCGGCCGCGCCGCCCTGCTTGGTCCACCAGTCGGTCAGCACCGGCCCGGGCGAGACGGTGTTGGCCCTGATGCCCTGGGGGCCGTACTCCTCGGACAGCGACTTGCCGATCGCCAGCACGGCCGCCTTGGCCGCGCTGTAGTCCACGTTCATGGCGCCGGGCTGCCTGCCCATCGTCGAGGACACGTTGACGATCGAGCCGCCGCCCCGCTCCAGCATGACGGGCACCGCGGCCCGGATCATGCGTACGGCGGCGAACACGTTGAACTCGAACATCGCCCGCCAGTCCTCGTCATCCGGCGTCATGAACCCCACCCGCGGCAACGTCGCCCCGGGCGGCGGCCCGCCGGCGTTGTTGACCAGGATGTCCACCCCGCCGAACTCCTCGACCGCGCGGGCGACGACCCGGGCCGGGGCCTCCGGGTCCATCAGGTCCACCGCGACGTGCGCCACCTTGCCGTCGATGGGAGCTTCGGCGGGCGTGCGCGAGGCGGTGACCACGTGGGCGCCCTCCTCGGCCAAGGTGCGGGCGACGGCCAGGCCGATGCCCTTGGACGCGCCCGTGACGACGGCGACGCGGCCGGAAAGCTGCAGATCCATGGGAGTTCTCCTCCGGTGTTCGGCGATGACGGTTGCTGAACACCGGGGCCGCCGCGGAGGTTGCAGCCCTCAGAGGAACGGCGGGAAGGCGTGGCCCCTGCGCAGGCGGAGCTCGTTGAGCAACTGCTGGATGACCTCGCGCACGTGGTCGGTGATGTTGAAGACGGTCATGGGGTCGTCGGCCGCCGACGGGTCGTACTCGTCGGTGCGGATCGGCTCGCCGAACTCGATCATCCACTTCGACGGCAGCGGCACCAGGCCGAGCGGGCCGAGCAGCGGGAAGAACGGGGTGATCGGCAGGTAGGGCAGGCCCAGCATCCGGGCCAGGAACTTGAGGTCGCCGATCTTGGGATAGATCTCCTCGGCCCCCACGATCGCGGTGGGCACGATCGGCACCCCGGCGCGGATGGCCGAGGCCACGAAGCCGCCGCGGCCGAAGCGCTGCAGCTTGTAGCGCTCGGAGAACGGCTTGCCGACGCCCTTGAACCCCTCGGGGAACACCCCGACGAGCTCGCCCTTGCGCAGCAGCCGGTCGGCGTCCTCGCGGCAGGCCAGCGTGTGGCCGGTCTTGCGCGCCAGGTGGCTGAGCAGCGGGAGCTGGTAGACCAGGTCGGCGCCGAGCAGTCGCAGCGGCCGGCCGGCCTCGTCGTGCAGCGCCACCTGCAACATCAGCGCGTCCATCGGCAGGGTGCCCGAGTGGTTGGCGACGATCAGGGCGCCGCTGTCGTCGGGGATGTTCTTGAGCTCGACCGTCTCCACCCTGAACCAGTGGTTGTAGAGCGGCCTGATCAGCTCGAGGACCACCTTGTCAGTCAGCTCGGCGTCGTAGCCGAACTCGTCGACCTCGTAGTCGCCCGTGACCCGCCTGCGCAGGAAGGCCAGCATCCTGGCCATGGGGTCGGGCTCCTCGAAGGAGGGTGCCGCACTGATCGGGATCACGCGGGCCTCTTCCTCGTGGGGAACGCTCAAGTGAGGACACCTCCGAACGGCCGCAGGCCGCGCGAGCGCAGGTAGTCGTCGAAGGCCGCCCCGGTGGTGAACTTGGGCTTCCAGCCCAGCTCCGCCTCCAGCCTGGAGGTGTCGACGGCGCGGCCGTGGCTCATCAGCCTGACCTGCTCCGGCGAGTATTCGACCAGCCCGATCTTGCGTACGGCGCTGCCCAGCGCCCTGAAGGCGGGCGAGAACAGCGGCAGCGACGGCCGCCCCGCCCTCCGGGCGCACTGCGACAGCAGCAACACGCCTGCCCCGGCCACGTTGTACGTGCCGGGGTGATCCTCGGTCGCCATCCGGCGCAGCACCTCGACCGCGTCGTCCTCATGGACGAACTGCAGCCGCGGGTCGAAGCCGAACACGGTCGGCAGCACCGGCTGGGTGAAGTAACGCGTCAGCGGCGAGTCGACGCCGGAACCCATGAAGTTGGCGAAGCGCAGCAGCGACACCGTCACGTCGGGACGGCGCCGGGCGAAGCCCCGCACGTAGCCCTCGACCTCGACCGCGTCTTTGGCATAGCCGTGGACGGGGCCGTCGTGCGGCTCCAGGTCCTCGGTGAACACCGCGGGATCGCGGGGCGACGAGCCGTAGACGGCGGTGGTGGAACGCACCACCACGCGCCGCACGGTCGCCGACCGCTGGCAGGCACCGAGCAGTTGCATGGTGCCGATGACGTTGTGCTCCTTCATGGCGGCCCTGCCACCGCTCCGCGAGGGAGCGCTGACCAGGCTCATGTGCACAACGGTGTCGATGTCCGCGGCCGCGATCACCTGAGCGATGTCGGGGCTGCGCAGATCGACCCGGACGAACTCCGTCCGGCCGAGAGAGATGCCGCCTTCTCGCGTCAGCGAGGAGGGCGGCACGGTGTCCACTCCGATGACACGGCTGATGTCCGGGTCCGCCGCCAGAACGCTCGCCACCCGGGCGCCTATGTGGCGCGAGACCCCGGTGACAAGCACGGTGTGGGTCATCAGCGCCTCGCAGCTGCGTCGGTTACTTCTTGTTACGCCGCTGGATGCGCGTCTTCTTGAGCAGCTTGCGGTGCTTCTTCTTAGCCATCCGCTTGCGGCGCTTCTTGATGACAGAGCCCACGGGACCCCCAGGTACTGATAGCAAGTCTGGAACGGAGTGCGAGCGCACACCGGGTCACAGACTACCGGCGATCCATGGTAGATCGCCCCCCGGGGGGTGAGAGCCCGGTCGCATGTGCGGCGGCCGGGCCCCTCCCGCGACAGCATTCACGACACGGTCTGGCGTGTCGCTACATCAACCTGCCTCGATGTAGGCCTCCCGCAGATAGTCGTGTACCGCCTGCTCAGGCACCCTGAACGATCGGCCGACTCTGATGGCCGGCAGCTCGCCAGAGTGGACGAGCCGGTACACCGTCATCTTGGACACCCTCATGACCGTCGCCACTTCTGCGACGGTCAGGAACTTCACCTCGCTGAGAGGTCTTTCGCCTGCACCCATCGGACGCCTCTTCCGCACGTGTTTCCGGGTTATCCCCACTGGTGCCATTGCTCACGCACGTGTACTGCCGTCAGCGTAAGTCGGGACTCCGAGTGCGCAAACCCCCTATTTTCTCAGCCGACGGAGCCACCTGTCAGCCGAACCAGCGAAATCGCTGGCCAGCAGCCGGGCCGAGCACCTCACTCGGACGTTGGAACTGTCCAAGCTGCCACACATAAGAGTCGCCGGAGCCCCATCAAAAGTTGGCAAAGGGACAGCGAGCCCCTTGGAATGCAGGCGCGAAAAGACGGTATGGGGATGACCGAATCGGACTCAAAGGGCGCGTGAGACTTCTGTGACTAGTCTCTCGGTCAGCGGAGCGTAATAGCGCGGTAGCACGTTGTCGTCAAGTGGCACGACCACGTCAATCTTGCCCTCCGCCTCCCCGACGAACAGCCCGGGGTCGTTGCTGTCGGCGAACGCCACTGTCGGCACACCGGCCTCTCCGGCCGCTCCCGCCCAGCCATGATCGGCGATCACCAGGTCCGGCAGGTCGTCACCGAGCTCGCCGAGCATGTGCCGCATCGGGGCGGAGTCGTGGGTGTGCACCAGCGCGCCCCGGTCGTCGAGCATGGCGATGTCCTCCAGGTAACGGATCCTTCTGGGACGACCGAAACTCGACCCCGCGTACGTCCAGCCCTCGGCGGGCGACAGCAACCGCGCGCCGCGCGCGGCGCAGAAGGCGGCCAGCCGCAGGTGCACGGCCAGCAGGCCCGTGGGGTGCCCGGTGGCGAACAGGATGCGCGGGCTCGGCCGCGTCAGCACGGCGGCGATGCGCTCGGCCATGGCGTCGATCGCGTCGATCGTCAGGTCGGGGTCGATGGTGTCCTGGCCCCAGCGGTGTCCCGGGTCGGAGACCACGCCCGCGGACTTGGCCATCAGCGCCAGGATGTCGCGGTAGGACCACGGCTGGTCGAACGTCAGGCCCAGCGCGTAGTAGGGATCACCGTTGGCCAGCGAGCTGTAGTGGTCGAGGTTGTTCTCGCGAGAGGTCGCGACATCGCCGGCTATGCGGCTGTAGACAAGTTGTTCTCGGAGTTCGTCGCGGCTCAGCACTGCTTCTTTCCTCGTCAGGGCATCGGATCGAGGCCGTGCAGGGGGAACACCGCGTGCCGGGTCGCCATGACCGCACGGTCAATGGGGTCCGCTGGATCATAACCATCGGAGAAGTCGCGAAATTCCGGGCTTCGGCCGTCGGTCATGGTAAGGGGCGGGGTCTCGCCCGTACGCTCCCGTACGAACCGGCGCCATTCCTCGCTCGTCGGCGTGGCCGGATCGAGCGGGTGCCCCGCCATCTCGGCGATGAGGTGCGTCCACGCCCGCGGCACCACCTGGACGAGCTCGTAGCCGCCACCGCCGGTCGCGATCCACCGCCCGCCGGCCGTCTCGTGGGCCAGGCGGTGCAGGGCGGCGTACGCGGCCCGCTGGCCGTCCACGCTGAGCATCAGGTTGGCCAGCGGGTCGAGCGCGTGGCTGTCGCAGCCGTGCTGGGTCACCAGGATCTCCGGCCCGAAGTCGTGCAGCAGCGGCGGCACGACCGCGTGGAAGGCCCGCAGCCAGCCGGAGTCGCCGCAGCCGGCCGGGAGCGCGACGTTGACGGCCGTTCCGTCGGCGCCGGTCTCCTCCGGGAACCCGGTGCCGGGGAAGAGCGTGCGGGGGCTCTCGTGCAGGCTGATCGTCAGGACCCTGGGGTCGTCGTAGAACACCGTCTGCACGCCGTCGCCGTGGTGGACGTCGACGTCCACGTACGCGATGCGGCCCACCCCCCGCTCCAGCAGCCAGGCGATGGCCAGCGCCGGGTCGTTGTAGACGCAGAACCCGCTGGCCACGGCGGGCATCGCGTGGTGCAGCCCGCCGGCGATGTTGACCGCGTGCTCGGCCGAGCCCTCCCAGACCGAGCGGGCGGCGGCCAGGGAGGCGCCGGCGATCAGCGCGGAGGCCTCGTGGACGCCCGCGAACGCGGGGTTGTCGGTCGTGCCGAGCCCGGCGGTGAGGTCGGGCCGGCCGGAGGCGGACACGCGCTTGACGGCCTCGATGTAGCCGCGCTCGTGGACCAGGGAGAGCTCGTCGTCGGTCGCGGGCGCGCAGCCGGTCATCTCGACCTTGTCGAGCACGCCCAGCTCGCGGGCCAGCGCCATGGTCAGCTCCACGCGCACGGGATGGAGCGGATGGCTCGCGCCGAAGTTGTAGGAGGTGAGAGCGTCGTCCCAGATCACCCGTGCCGACCGGCTCATGCCAACCCCTCTGCTGCGCCCTCGCCTTGCGCCGACGTTACCGCAGCGCAGGCACCTCGTTGTAGCCCAGGTTCATGGCTGCGAAACCTGCGGGCAATAGGGGAAAATCGTGAATTAGGGTTTCAGCGTGCGCGTGGCGCGGGCCTTCATGAAGATCGTGCGGTTCTTACGGCGTCCCCAGGTGTTCGACCGGGCGCTGGTGATCGTCCTGGCCGCGCCGATGCTCATCGGGACCATCGCCCTGGTCCTCCGGGGCCAGACGGGCACCGTCCCGGGCTCGGCGCACTACCTGCTGGGCCTGGCGCTGCTGCTCATGCGCCGCCGCCGCCCGATCCTGACGGCGGCGCTGGTGGCCGTGACCGACGTGGTCTTCCTCGCCACGCAGACCGTGGCGATGACGAACCTGCCCACGATCATCGCCCTCTACAGCGTGGGCCGCTACACCAGCGGCCGCACGACCGCGATCGCCTCCGGGGCGGCGTTCGCCGTCTACGCCACGGCGCAGGAGCTGTCCTGGCCCGGCTCGGGCGGCTGGGTGGCGGCGCTGTTCACGGTCGGGATGTCCGTGGGGGTCGGGCAGCTCGTACTCCTCAGGGCGGAGCTCAACGACCGCAACAGGCGCGAGGTGGCCGACGCCGCCGTACGGGCGGAGCGCCGGCGCATCGCCAGGGAGCTGCACGACGTGGTGGCGCACCACATCACCGTGATCAACGCGCTGGTCGGCGGCGCGCGGGCCACGCTCCCGCCGGAGCAGGAGGTCACCAGGAGCGCCCTGGAGAGCGCCGAGCAGACCGCCCGCCAGGCGATGTCGGAGATGCGCCGCCTGCTCGACGTGCTGAGGGCCGACGGCAACGAGGGGCCGGACGCCGCGACCGGGGTGGGCGCGGAGCGGCTGCCCGAGCTGATCAAGGAGGCCGCGTCGGCCGGGCTGCCCGCCAGCCTGACCGTGACGGGCGAGCCCGTCGGCCTGCCCGCCGCCGTGGACCACGCGGTCTACCGGATCGTGCAGGAGGCGCTGACCAACACCCGCAAGCACGCGGTCAGCGCCAGGGCCAGCGTCCGGCTGGCGTACGGGCCCGCCGCGGTCGAGGTCGAGGTGCTCGACGACGGCCTGGCGAAGGCCGGCGGGACACCGGGCTTCGGGCTCGGGGGCATGGCCGAGCGGGTGGCCCTGTGCGGCGGCCAGCTCTCCACCGGCCCCCGCCCGGACGGAGGATTCCGCGTGCACGCCCGCATCCCGCTGGAGACGAGATGACGCCTGACGGAACGATCAAGGTGCTGCTGGCCGACGACCACGAGCTGGTGCGCAAGGGCTTCAGGCTGATGCTCGACGCGCAGCCCGACCTGGGCGTGGTCGGCGAGGCGGCGGACGGCGCGCAGGCGGTGGACCTGAGCCGGCGGCTGCGGCCGGACGTGGTGCTGATGGACCTGCACATGCCGGGCATGGACGGGGTGCGCGCGACCCAGCTGATCACCGCCGAGCTGCCGGGTGTGCGGGTGCTCGCGCTGAGCACGTTCGACCTGGACGAGAACGTGGTCGCCGCCCTGCGCGCGGGCGCGGACGGGTTCCTGCCCAAGGACGTCTCGCCGGAGGAGCTGATCGAGGGCGTGCGCGTGGTACACCGGGGCGAGTCCGCCGTCGCGCCGCGCCTGCTGACCCGGCTCATCGGCACGTTCGTCCGCACGTCTCCCCAGCGCCCGGCCCCGGCCGAGCTGGGCGGGCTCACCGAACGCGAGCGGGAGATCCTCGTGCTCATCGCCCGCGGCAGGTCGAACGCGGAGATCGCCGCCGGCCTGTCCGTCTCACCCTCGACCGTCAAGAACCACGTGACGAGCCTGTTCGCCAAGATCGGCGTCAGGGACCGCGCGCAGGCGGTGATCGTCGCCTACGAGGCGGCGCTGATCCACCCTGGAGAGTAGGACCAGGGTCCTACACGGCCGTCCCCGAAACGGTTCCCGGGCAGGAAGAAACCGGGCGCGCGCAGCGGCACGCTTGGAGCCATGACCGCGATTCGGGCTACGAACCTGAGCAAGCGCTACGGCGGCACCGTCGCCGTGGCGGACCTGTCGTTCGACGTCGAGCCGGGTCAGGTGACCGGCTTCCTCGGCCCCAACGGCGCCGGCAAGTCGACCACCATGCGCATGATCCTCGGCCTCGACCGGCCTTCGGGCGGCTCCGTGCTCGTGGACGGGAGGCCGTACGGCGAGCTGAGACACCCCCTGCGCAAGGTGGGCGCCCTGCTGGACGCCAAGGCCGTGCACGGCGGGCGCAGCGCCCGCAGCCACCTGCTGGCCATCGCTCAGAGCAACGGCATCCCGGCCGGCCGGGTGAGCGAGGTCCTGGAGCTCGTCGGCCTGCGCGAGGTCGCCAGGCGGCGGGTCGGCGGGTTCTCGCTGGGCATGGCACAGCGGCTGGGTATCGCCGCGACGCTGCTCGGCGACCCGGAGATCCTGCTGTTCGACGAGCCGGTCAACGGCCTCGACCCGGACGGCATCCTGTGGATCCGCACGCTCATGCGCAAGCTGGCGGCCGAGGGGCGGACGGTGTTCGTCTCCAGCCACCTGATGAGCGAGATGGCGCAGACGGCCGACCACCTGATCGTGATCGGCAAGGGCCGGCTCATCGCCGACACGAGCGTGCAGGAGTTCATCGGGCGCAGCTCCCAGGGGTACGTACGCGTGCGCTCGCCCCGGCTGGCCGAGGTGGCCGAGCTGGTCAAGGTGGGCGAGCTGCACCCCGACCACCTGCGGGTCACCGCGATGAGCACCCTCGAGATCGGCACTCTCACCGCCCGTGCGGGCCTCCCTCTGGAGGAGCTGACGTTCGTGCAGCCCTCGCTCGAAGCGGCCTACATGGAGCTGACCAAGGACAGCCTGGAGTTCTCCTCATGATCGACATCCTCAGGTCCGAATGGACCAAGATCCGCTCCGTGCGCTCGACCGTGTGGACGCTGGCCGCCACGGTGGCGCTGATGGTCGGCATCGGCGCGCTCATCAGCGCCGCGAACAGGGGCAACACCGACGGCCCCATCCCCGCCGACGAGGCCATCGCGGGCAGCCTGGTCGGCGTCATGTTCGCCTCGCTCTCCCTGGCCACTCTGGGCGTGCTGGTGATCTCCAGCGAATATCGCACCGGGGGCATCCGCACGTCGCTCATGGCCGTGCCGAAACGGCTGAGCCTGCTCACCGGCAAGATGCTGGTGTTCACCGCGACGGCGCTGGTCACCTCCGCGGTCGCGTCGGCCGCCGCGCTGGCCGTGGGCCTGGCGATCACCCAGCCGCCCTCGCTCGTGCTGGGCGACGCGGCGCGGGCCGTCGGCGGGGCCGCCCTCTTCCTGACCGCCTGCGGCGTGTTCGGGCTGGGTCTGGGCACGCTGGTCCGGCACACGCCCGGCGCGATCATGGCGGCCACCGCGCTGATGCTGGTGCTCCCTCCGCTGATGAACCAGCTGCCCGGGCAGTGGGGCAGGACCGTGGCCGACTACTTCACCACCAACGCCGGGATGCTGATCGCGAACGGGCAGAGCAGCGCCTCGCTGGGGCCGTGGAGCGGGTTCGGCGTCTACCTGGTCTGGATCGCCGTCACCGTGGTCGCGAGCGCCGCACTGCTGCTCCGCCGGGACGCCTGACCCGGCCCGCTGCTCCGCCGGGACGCCTGACCCGGCGCGCGCGGGCTCATTCGGCGCGGAGGGCGATCACGGGATCCAGCCGGCCCGCCCGCCGCGCCGGCGCCACGCCGAAGAACACCCCGACGGCCGCCGACACCCCGAAGGCCAGCACGATCGACCACCACGTGATCGACGCGGGCACCTCGGTGAGCGCCGCGATGGCCAGCGAACCGCCGACCCCGAGCATGATCCCGATGAGCCCGCCGATCGTGGTCAGCAGCACCGCCTCGATGAGGAACTGGGCCAGGATGTCGCGCTGCCTGGCCCCCAGCGCCTTGCGCAACCCGATCTCGCGGGTGCGCTCGCGCACGCTGACCAGCATGATGTTCGACACGCCCACGCCGCCGACCAGCAGCGAGATGCCCGCGATGGCGGCCAGCACGCCGGTGAGCATGCCCAGCACGCTGCCGATCGTGCCGAGCAGGGCCGTCTGCGTGACCGCCGAGAACTGCTCGCCCGGGTACCGGTCCCGCAGCGCCGCCGTCACCCGGTCCGACAGCGGGTCGATCTCCTCGGGCCCGGACGCGCCGACGGCCAGCCCGTTGATCCGCTCGATCCCGAGCAGCCGCTGCGCCGTGGTCACCGGGATGTGGATCTCCTGGTCCCGGGAGAGGCCGAACGTCTGCCCCACCTCGGCGTACACCCCCACCACCCGGAACCTCGCCCCCGCCACCGTCACCTGCCGCCCGATCGGGTCCAGGTCGCCGAACAGCCGGTCGGCCACCTCAGAGCCCAGCACGGCCACCCTGCGCCGGGTGTCCACGTCGGTCTCGCTGAGCGCCCGGCCCTTGCCGACCGGCCGCTCGAAGATGTTGACCATGTTCTGGTCGGTGCCCATCACGGTGACGAACACCTCGGTCCGGCCCACGCGTACGGTCTCGCCCGACTGCAGCGAGACCGTCACCTTCGACGGGTCGCCGACCACCCGCCGGACGTACGCCACGTCGGCCAGCCCGAGCTTGCTCTGCGAGGGCGCCGCGCCCAGGCTGATGCGGCCGGGGACGACGAGGATGATGTTCGTGCCGAGCCCGGAGATCTGCTTCTCGATCTCGTCCTTCGCGCCGGTGCCGATGGCCACCAGGATCACCACGGCCAGCACGCCGATGATCACCCCGAGCATGGTCAGCACGCTGCGCAGCCGGTTGACCCGCAGCGCCTCCAGCGCCATGACCAGCGCCTCGCCGCCCCTCATGACGCGCTGTCCCGCTCGATCAGTCCGTCGCGCACGTGGATCTGCCTCCTGGCGTGGGCCGCGATCTCCGCCTCGTGCGTGACGAGCACCACGGCCACGCCCCCGTCGGCGTTGAGCCGGTCGAGTATGGCCATGACCTCGGCCCCGTTGCTGGTGTCGAGGTTGCCGGTGGGCTCGTCGGCCAGCAGTACCTTCGGCTCGCCGACCAGCGCCCGGGCGATGGCCACGCGCTGCTGCTCGCCGCCGGACATCTGCGAGGGCCGGTGCTCCATGCGATGCCCGAGCCCCACCGACTCCAGCGCCGCACGGGCCCTGGCGCGCCGCTCCGCCCGCCCCAGACCCCGGTAGACCAGCGGCAGCGCCACGTTGTCCAGCGCCGAGGTCCTGGCCAGCAGGTGGAAGGACTGGAAGACGAAGCCGATCGTCTTGTTGCGCAGCTCGGCCAGCTCGGCGTCGGACAACCGGGAGATGTCCACCCCGTTGACCCTCAGCACGCCCGTCGAGGGCCGGTCGAGGCAGCCGAGCAGGTGCATGAGCGTGGACTTCCCGGATCCGGACGGGCCGACGATGGCGGCGAACTCACCCTGGTCGATCCGGAGCGACACGCCGCGCAACGCCTCGACGGCCACGCCGTCGAGCTGGTAGCGGCGGGCGAGGTCCACCGCTTCGATGGCGGGGGCCGTCATGGCAGGATCCGCCCCTCCCGTACGGAGCGTCATGGGAGGGTCTGCCCCTCCCGTACGGAGTCCGCGCCCTTGACCACGATCCGCTCGCCCACGGACAGCCCGCTCAGCACCTCCACCACGGCGTCCCCCTGGGCCCCGAGCTTGACCACGCGCCGCCGCGCCACGCCGTTGCTGACCGCCCACACCACGCTCTCGCGCCCGCTGGAGACGATGGCCGAGGCGGGGGCCGAGACGGCCGACGCCGACTCCCGCACGGTCAGCCGCGTGACGGCGCTCATGCCCGGCTTGGGCGTGGGCGCCTTGGAGCCGTCGTCGAAGGCGCCGGCGCCGAGCGAGAGGCGCACGGGGTAGCTGACGCCGCCCGTGGTGCCCTCCATGGGCGTGACGCCGATGCCGGTGACCACGGCGGTGTACGTGGCGCCGGGCACCGCGTCCAGCTCGACGTCGGCCTTGACGCCCTTGCGCACCAGCAGCACGTCCGTCTCGTCCACGTCGGCGGCCAGGGTGAGCTCGGAGACGTCGGTGACGGTGGCGATCGAGTCACCGGCCGAGATCGGCACCCCCGTGGCGACCGGGGTGCCCGAGGCGGACCCGCCGGAGGGCATGGACGGCAGCTGCTGCCCGCCGCCGGGGAGCTGGCTGAGCAGCCCCTCGACCCCGCTCGGGGCGCCGCCGCCGCCGGACACCCGGCCCAGGGTGACGATGCCGGAGAACGGCGCCTTGACCGTGAGCGACCGCACCGTGCTCTCCGCCGCCTTGACCGCGGCCCTGGCCTGCGACTTCGAGGCGGCCTGGAGGGAGGCCATGGAGCTGGACAGGCCGCTGCTCACGCCGGTCAGCAGGCCGCTGATCGAGCGGTTGAGCTGGGCGGTGATCGACGACAGGGCCTTCGCCTGCGCCCTGTGCTGGGCCTGGGCCAGGTCGATGGCGCTCAGCAGCTGCTTGCGGGCCTGGGGGTCGTCGACCTTCCTGGCCTCCTTGCGGGCCTTGGCGAAGTGGGTGGCGACCTTGCGGTCGAACGCCCTGGTGTCGAAGGTCGGCAGGCGTACGTTCGGGGTGAAGCTCGCAGGGGCCGACATCCTGGACGCCTGGCGGGCCTGGCGCAGCTGGTCCTCGGCCTGGGGCGAGCGGATCCTGGCGATGATCTCGCCCTTGCGGACGCGGTCGCCCTCGCGGACGTACAGCTTGGCGATCGTGCCCTGGGCGGGAGAGCGCAGTGTCGCGGAGGCCCGCGCGCCGATGGTGGCGGGGGCCTCGACGACCTCGGTGACCGGGGCACGCCGGACCTCGGCGAGCTGGACGCTCGGCGGTTCCTCGGAGGTGCAGCCGGTCAGTGCTAACAGGACGAGCAGCGGGGCGAGCCCGCGACGGATCGTCACCCGACCCATCGTAGGATCCCGCCCACCCGCCTCCACAAGCGCCCGCTCGGGCTCTCATCCCCCTGCCGACCCACCCAGCTCAGCACCACCCCGCGCCTCGCGAGCACGCCGGGCGGCGGTCGCGGAGCGGGGCGGACCGGCGCGGAGCGGGGCGGGGCGGACCGGCGCGGAGCGGGGCGGACCGGACGGGCGCGGGAGCGTTCAGCCGGAGGCGAGCTGGCGGCCGCGGTCGCGGGCTGCCTCGATGGCCGCCAGGAACGCCGCGCGCACGCTGTGCCGTTCCAGCTCCGCGATGGCCGCGATCGTGGTGCCCCCCGGCGAGGTGACGGCCTCGCGCAGGATCACCGGGTGCTCGCCGGAGTCGCGCAGCATCACCGCGGCCCCCACGATGGACTGGGTGACCATGTCGAGCGCGGCGGCCCGCGGCATGCCGAGCAGGATGCCGGCGTCCACCATGGCCTCGACCAGGTAGAAGAAGTAGGCGGGCCCGCTGCCGGAGAGGGCGGTGGCGGCGTCCTGCTGCGACTCGGGGATGCGCAGCACCTTGCCGACCGGCTCCAGCAGGCCCTCGGTGAGCTTGAGGTGCTCCTCGCCCGCGTGCGCCCCCGCCGAGATCACGCTCATCGCCTCGTCGAACTTGATCGGCGTGTTCGACATCACCCGCACCACCGGCACGTCGACGCCGAGCCGCTGCTCGACGAAGGACGTCGTGATGCCCGCCGCGGCCGAGATCACCAGGCGGTCGGCGGGGATGTGGGGGGCGATCTCGGCCAGCAGCGTGGCCATGTCCTGCGGTTTGACGGCCAGGATCAGGGTGTCAGCGGCCTTGGCCGCCTCCGGGTTGGACACGACGCGTACGCCATAGGTCTCGCGCAGCGCCTGTGCCCGTTCGGCCCTGCGGGTGGTCGCCATGATGTCGCCCGGCTTGAACCCGGCCCGCAACAACCCGGACAGCAGGGCCTCGCCCATCTTGCCCGTGCCCAGAATCGCGATCATTTCGGCCCCTCGAAAGAAATAGACGCTGGTCTGGAAGCCTATCCGCTAACCCCGGGACACCAGCGACCGCAGGAAGAAGGCCAGGTTGCGGGGCCGCTCGGCCAGGCGGCGCATGAGGTAGGGGTACCAGTCGGAGCCGTACGGGACGTAGACCCGCATCCGCGCGCCGAGCCCCGCCAGGCGGGCCTGCTCCTCGGGGCGCACGCCGTACAACATCTGGTATTCGAAGCCGGTCACGTCGCGGCCGTCCAGCACGGCCAGCGTGGAGGCGATGCGCAGCAGCCTGGGGTCGTGGGTGGCGACCATGGGGTAGCCGGTGCCGGCCATGAGGACCTTCAGGCACCGTACGAACGAGCGGTCGATGTCGGCGGTCCTGGTGTAGGCGCCGGGCGCGGTGTAGGCCCCCTTGCACAGCCGTACGCGGGCGCCGCCGAGCTTCTCGCAGCGGTCCAGCGAGTCCGGCAGGTACGCCTGCACCACCACCCCCACGTCGGGATGCTCCCTGCGCAGCGCGGCGTGCACGGCGTGCAGCCCCGGGATCGTGTCGTGCTCCTCGGCGTCGAGCGTCACCGTGATGCCCTTGCCCGCGGCGGCCGCGCAGATGGCGGCGGTGTTGTCGATCGCGAGCCGCTGTGACAGCCGCAGCCCCAGGGCGGTGAGCTTGACCGAGACGTCGGCGCCCGCGGGCAGCAGGTCGAGCAGCGACAGGTAGTTCGCGACGGCGGCCTCGGCCTGCGCCTGGTCGGTCACCTCCTCGCCGAGGTGGTCGACGGTGACCAGCAGCCCCTTGCGGGTCAGCTCCGCGACCACGGCGCCGATGTCGTCCGCGACATAGCGCCTGACGACGTCGGCGGTCAGCGGCGAGGTGGTGACGAGCCGCTCGGCGCGTCGGCTCTTCGAGATGGCGAGCAAGGCCTGACGGAGCACGCGAACCACACTAATCAGTCGGCTTCTCACCCGTGAACGATCCACGACCGGCTTTGAACCGGCGGCCGGTGTGATCCGTCCTATGGGTATGCGGACAATGACAGCGACTTTCCTGGCCGGATGTCTGGTGCTCGCCACGAGTTGCGGCACGGCCCCGCCGGTCGAGCGGGCCGCCTCCACCACCCCGGAGAAGCCCCCGGTCGTGTCGGAACCGGTCACCACCGCTCCCACGAAGGCTCCCGAGCCGGTCAAGCCGACGGGCAACGCCATCAACGTCCACAAGATCCGCTGGACCAAGGCCAAGCCGGTCTCGAAGGGCAAGAAGATCCAGCTCACCTGGTGGTCGGGCGTGGCGCCGTGCACGGTGCTGGACCGCGTCAAGGTGAAGGAGACCGGCAAGCAGGTCACGATCACCCTGTACGAGGGCACCGCTCCCAAGGCCAGGAACATGTCGTGCATCATGATCGCGGTCGAGAAGACCACGACGGTCAAACTCAAGAAAGCCCTGGGCAAGCGCAAGGTCGTGGACGGCGCCAAGTCGTGATCTGTCCACTTACGGACAACCCCAGTGACAAATGATCGATTTGTTGCGATACATCGATCAGAACACCGTGGCGTGGGGGCGCCGGTGGTGATGTAACGCTCCAAATGGGGGGACCCGTGAGACGGCTCTTATCCTGCCTGATTTCTGCTGCCCTGATCCTGACCAGCCTGATCGTTCTGTCTCCCCCGGCGGCGGCACTGCCCCAGCGCTTCCACAAACAAACCGTCTTCAGCGGGCTGATCAGCCCCACCAACATCGAGTTCGCCTCCGACGGGCGGGTGTTCGTGGCCGAGAAGGGCGGCTACATCAAGGTCTTCGACTCGCTGACGGACACCACCCCCACCGTGTACGCCGACCTGCGGACCAAGGTGCACGACTTCTGGGACCGCGGCCTGCTGGGCATGGCCCTGCACCCGAACTTCCCCACCGACCCCCGCGTGTACGTGCTCTACTCGCACGACGCCGAGCCCGGCGGCACCGCACCCCGCTGGGGCGAGCCCAACGAGGACTTCGACGCGTGCGCCTCTCCTCCGGGCCCGACCGGGGACGGCTGCCGCGTCACCGGCCGCCTGTCCGTCATCTCCCCCTCGGGGGCGGAGACCCCGCTGATCACCGACTGGTGCCAGCAGTATCCCAGCCACTCCATCGGCGACCTGCAGTTCGGCCGCGACGGCGCGCTCTACGCCTCGGCGGGCGACGGCGCCAGCTTCGAGTTCCCCGACTACGGCCAGGACAACCAGACCAGCTCCGACATCGTGCCGGACAACCCGTGCGGCGACCCGCCGAACGCGGTCGGCACCGCGCTGACCCCGCCGAGCGCGGAGGGCGGCGCCCTGCGCTCCCAGGACGTGCGGACGAACGGCGACCCGGCCGGACTGGACGGCACCATCATCCGGATAAATCCGGACACGGGGGCGGCCGCCGCCGGCAACCCGAACGCCGCCAGCTCCGACCCCAACGTACGCCGGATCGTCGCCCACGGGCTGCGCAACCCCTTCCGGATCACCCAGCGCCCCGGCACCGACGAGATCTGGTCCGGCGAGGTCGGCTGGGGCTCGTACGAGGAGATCAACCGGGTCGCCAACCCGACCGGCGGCGTGGCCAACTTCGGCTGGCCCTGCTACGAGGGCGCGGACCGGGAGGACGGCTACGACGCCCTGAACCTGACGCTCTGCGAGAACCTCTACAGCGCCGGCGCCGCCGCGCACACCCAGCCGTACTTCGCCTGGCACCACGGCCAGCGCCTCCACACCGGCGACACCTGCACGCCGGGCGGCCAGTCCTCCTCCAGCGGCGTCGCCTTCTACCAGGACGGCACGTACCCGCCGTCCTACGACGGGGCCCTGTTCTTCTCCGACTACAGCCGTAAATGCGTCTGGGCGATGACCAAGGGCTCGAACGGCCTGCCCAACCCGGCCACGGTCGCCACGTTCGACACGGGCATCGGCGCGGTGGAGCTGGAGACGGGCCCGAACGGCGACCTGTTCGCGGTGAACTTCGACAACGGCACGATCGTCCGCTACATCTTCGACAACGCGCCGCCCACGGCGGCGATCAACGCCGTCCCGACCTCCGGGGCCGCCCCGCTGGCCGTCGCCTTCTCGGCCGCGGGATCCACCGACGCCGACGGTGACGCGATGACGTACGCCTGGGACCTGGACGGCGACGGGGAGCTCGACGACTCGACGTCGGTGGCGCCGTCGCGCACGTACACGCAGAACGGCTCGTACGTGGTCCGGCTGCGGGTGAGCGACGACAAGGGCGGCCAGGCCGACGCCACCGTCACGGTCAACGTGGGCAACACCGCCCCCACAGCGGCGATCACCAGCCCCTCGTCCACCACGACGTGGGCGGTCGGCGACACGATCGGCTTCTCCGGCACCGGCACGGACCCGGAGGAAGGGGCCGTCCCCGGGTCCCGGATGACCTGGACCCTGATCATGCACCACTGCCCGGGCGCCTGCCATGAGCACGAGATCACCCGGTACACCGGCGCGTCGGGGTCCTTCCAGGCGCCCGACCACGAGTACCCGTCGCATCTGGAGCTGCGGCTGACCGTCACCGACCAGCACGGGCTGACCGACACCAAGAGCGTGCTGCTGCAGCCCAGGACCGTGAACCTGACGTTCCAGACGAACCCGCCCGGCCTCCAGCTCGGCTTCAACCAGGAGCAGACGGTCGCTCCCTTCACCAGGACGGTGATCGTCGGCTCCAGCAACTCGATCACGGCGCCCTCGCCCCAGGGCGAGCACGGGTTCGACGCCTGGTCCGACGGCGGGGCCGCCACGCACAACTTCGCCGCGCCGGCGACGGCGACCACGTACACGGCGGCGTACAAGGTCGTGCAGTCCCCCGCCGGTCTGGTGGCCGCCTACGGCATGAACGAGGGCGCCGGCACCACCGTCGGCGACGCCTCGCCATCGGGCAACCCCGGCACGGCCACGGCCACCACCTGGGCGGCGACCGGCAAGTACGGCAAGGCCCTGTCGTTCAACGGCTCGTCCAGCTGGGTCACCGTCAACGACGCCGCCGGCCTGCGCCTGACCACCGGCATGACCCTCGAAGCCTGGGTCCGCCCCACCACCGTCGACAGCTGGCGCACCGTCATCATGAAACAACACACAAACGGCCTGGCCTACGTGCTCTCCGCGGGCAGCGACACCGACCGCCCCCACACCGTCATCCACACCACCGGCGAGGTCGACACCGGCGGCACCGCCTCACTCCCCCTCAACACCTGGAGCCACCTCGCCACCACCTACGACGGCACCACCATCCGCCTCTACGTCAACGGCACCCAAGTCAGCCAACGCACCGCGGGCGGACCCATCCGCACCGACAACGGCGTCCTGCGCATCGGCGGCAACAGCCTCTGGGGCGAATGGTTCAACGGCCTCATCGACGAAGTACGCATCTACAACCGGGCGCTCAACGCCACCGAGATCCAGGCGGACATGAACACACCCGTCTCCTGAGCCATCTCCCGAATGCGGACCCCCGGCGCGCGCCCACCGCGTCCGGGGGTCCGCCCTGTTCCGAGGTGGAACCTCCGTACCTCCGGTCCCGTTACCCGTGGTGTGGAGCGACACGGGCGTTGTCTCCGATTTGGCGGGAATGCTTTCGCGCTCACGAGGGTTGAGTCGGGTAGGCTCAAGTCGTTTGACAAAGACGACTCGCATCCATACGTTGAGTCCAACAGACTCAACTTTGACTACAAGGACGTACTCATGGCACGTGCGGTAGGTATCGACCTTGGGACGACCAACTCCGTCGTCTCGATCCTCGAGGGCGGTGAGCCCACCGTCATCGCCAACGCGCAGGGCTCGCGGACCACGCCGTCCGTGGTCGCCTTCGCGAAGAACGGCGAGGTCCTGGTCGGTGAGGTCGCCAAGAGGCAGGCCGTCACCAACGTCGACCGGACGATCCGCTCGGTCAAGCGGGAGATGGGCACCAACTGGTCCCAGGAGATCGACGGCAAGAAGTTCTCGCCGCAGCAGATCAGCGCCTTCGTGCTGCAGAAGCTCAAGCAGGACGCCGAGGCCTACCTGGGCGAGAAGATCACCGACGCGGTGGTCACCGTTCCCGCCTACTTCAACGACGCCCAGCGCCAGGCCACCAAGGAGGCCGGCACGGTGGCGGGCCTCAACGTGCTCCGCATCATCAACGAGCCGACCGCGGCGGCCCTCGCCTACGGGCTCGACAAGGAGCAGGACCAGACCATCCTGGTCTTCGACCTCGGTGGCGGCACCTTCGACGTGTCGCTGCTCGACGTCGGCCAGGAGGACGGCCACGGCTTCGTCGAGGTCAAGGCCACCTCCGGTGACAACCACCTCGGCGGTGACGACTGGGACCAGCGCGTCGTCGACGAGCTGGTCAAGCGCTTCCAGAACGCGCACGGCGTCGACCTGGCCAAGGACAAGATGGCGCTCCAGCGCCTACGCGAGGCGGCCGAGAAGGCCAAGATCGAGCTGTCCAGCCAGTCCGAGACCAACATCAACCTCCCCTACATCACCGCCTCCTCCGAGGGCCCGCTGCACCTCGACGAGAAGCTGACCCGCTCCGAGTTCCAGCGGCTCACCGCCGACCTGCTCGAGCGGACCAAGGGCCCGTTCCACCAGGTCATCAAGGACGCCGGCATCAAGGTCTCCGACATCGCCCACGTGGTGCTCGTCGGCGGCTCGACCCGCATGCCCGCCGTCTCCGAGCTCGTCAAGGAGCTGACCGGCGGCAAGGAGCCCAACAAGGGCGTCAACCCGGACGAGGTCGTCGCCATCGGCGCCGCCCTGCAGGCCGGCGTGCTCAAGGGTGAGGTCAAGGACGTCCTGCTGCTCGACGTGACCCCGCTGTCGCTGGGCATCGAGACCAAGGGCGGCATCTTCACCAAGATCATCGAGCGCAACACGACGATCCCCACGAAGCGCTCCGAGGTCTTCACCACGGCCGAGGACAACCAGCCGTCGGTGCAGATCCAGGTCTACCAGGGCGAGCGCGAGATCGCTTCCTACAACAAGAAGCTGGCGACCTTCGAGCTGACCGGCATCGCGCCGGCGCCGCGCGGCATCCCGCAGATCGAGGTCACCTTCGACATCGACGCCAACGGCATCGTCAACGTCTCCGCCAAGGACCTGGGCACGGGCAAGGAGCAGACGATGACGATCACCGGCGGCTCCGCGCTGCCGAAGGACGACATCGAGCGGATGATGCGCGAGGCCGAGTCGTACGCCGAGGAGGACAAGAAGCGCCGCGAGGAGGCCGAGGTCCGCAACAACGCCGACGGGCTCGCCTACCAGACGGAGAAGTTCCTCCGCGAGAACGACGACAAGGTCCCCGGCGACATCAAGACCGAGGTCAACGACGCCCTGGCCGAGCTGAAGAAGGCTCTTGAGGGCACCGACACCGACGTCATCCGCAACTCGGCGGAGAAGCTCGCCACGGTCAGCCAGAAGATGGGTTCGGCGATCTACGCTCAGAGCCAGGGCCAGCAGGCCGGCGGCGAGGGCGCCCCGCAGGACACCTCGGCCGGCCAGGACCAGAAGGCCGACGACGACGTGGTCGAGGCCGAGATCGTCGACGATGACCAGCCGAAGAAGGACCAGTGATGCCGCCGCGTGAAAACGGGCACGAGGAGCCGGTGATCCGCGACAACCGCAAGATCGACCCGGAGACGGGCCAGGTCAGAGAGGCGCCGACCGTGCCACAAGAGGTGCCGGCCGACGTGCTGGAGGCGCAGGACGGCGAGCTGGCGGCCCAGCTCGCCGAGCGGACCGCGGACCTTCAGCGCCTTCAGGCCGAGTACACGAACTACCGCAGGAGGGTCGAGCGCGACCGCGTCGCGGTCCGCGAGCAGGCCGTCGCCGGGGTGCTGGCGGAGCTCCTGCCCGTGCTCGACGACATCGGCAGGGCTCGCGACCACGGCGAGCTGACCGGCGGCTTCGCGAAGGTGGCGGAGTCGCTGGAGTCGGCGGTCACCAAGCTGGGCCTCAGCTCCTTCGGGCAGAAGGGCGACCCGTTCGACCCGACGGTCCACGAGGCGCTGATGCACAGCTACTCGACGGAGGTGACCGAGCCGACCGCCGTCGAGGTGTTGCAGCCTGGATACCGGATGGGTGACAGGGTGCTGCGCCCGGCGCGGGTGGCCGTCGCCGAGCCCGAGGACGCCCCTGCCGCGTCCAATGACGACGACAACTGATCACAAGGACGAAGGGCCGTAGATGAGCACCAAGGACTACCTGGAAAAGGACTACTACGCCGTCCTTGGTGTGCCCAAGACCGCCACCGCCGACGAGATCAAGAAGGCCTACCGGAAGCTGGCCCGGCAATACCACCCCGACACCAACCAGGGTGACGCGACCAAGGAGACCAAGTTCAAGGAGGTCTCCGAGGCTTACGACGTCCTGTCGGACGGCAAGCGCCGCAAGGAATATGACGACGCGCGCACGCTGTTCGGGTCCGGGGTGGGCGGCCAGCGGCCCGGCGGTGGCGGTTTCCCGTTCGACTTCGGTGACCTGTTCGGCGGCACCAGCCAGCAGGGCCAGGGCGGGGGCGCGGGTGAGCGGCTCGGCGACCTGTTCGGCGGGCTGTTCAACCGGGGCGGCGGAGCCCGCACGACCAGCGCCACCCGGCCGCGGCGGGGCCAGGACATCGAGTCCGAGGTCACGCTGACGTTCACCGAGGCCGTCGAGGGCACCACCGTGTCGCTCAGGCTGACCAGCTCCGCCGCCTGTGCCGCGTGCACCGGCACCGGCGCCAAGGCGGGCACGACCCCCAGGGTCTGCCCCACCTGCGAGGGCACCGGCGCGGCCAGCCGCAACCTGGGCAACTTCGCCTTCTCCGAGCCGTGCCGCGACTGCAAGGGCCGCGGGCTGATCGTGGACGACCCCTGCCCCGTGTGCGAGGGCAGCGGCCGGGCCAAGAGCACCCGCACCATCCAGGCGCGCATTCCCGCGGGGGTGGCCGACGGCCAGCGGGTCAAGCTCAAGGCGAAGGGCGCTCCGGGGGAGAACGGCGGCCCGGCGGGCGACCTCTACATCCAGACGCACGTCAAGTCGCACGCCGTGTTCGGCCGGATGGGCGACAACCTGACGATCACCGTGCCGGTGACGTTCACGGAGGCCGCTCTGGGGGCCGAGATCAAGGTGCCGATCCTCAAGGGCATGCCGGTCACGCTGCGCATCCCCGCGGGCACGCCCAACGGGCGCACGTTCCGCGTCCGCGGCAGGGGCGTCACCAGGAAAGACGGGACGAAGGGCGACCTGCTCGCCAGCGTCGAGGTGATCGTGCCGAAGACGCTCGACGACAAGTCGCGCGAGCTTCTCACCGAGTTCAACACCGCGACCGCGGGCGAGGACCCGCGCGCTGAGCTCATTCAGCGAGCCAGAAGCGAGTAAGCCGATGGACGCCAACTATTTCGACCTTTCAGATGACACCCCTGTCTATGTGATTTCGGTGGCCGCGCAGCTGTCCGGGCTCCACCCGCAGACGCTGCGCCAGTACGACCGGCTCGGCCTGGTCAGTCCTGGGCGCACGGCGGGGCGCGGCCGCCTCTACTCGACACGCGACATCATCCAGCTCCGCGAGGTGCAGCGGCTCTCCCAGGAGGAGGGCATCAACCTCGCGGGGATCAAGCGGATTCTCGAGCTCGAGAACGAAGCGCTGCGGCTGCGTGAGGAGGTCCACCGCCTGCGAGCCGAGATGCGGATGGTCAGAGCGCTGATCCGCTACGAGCTGCCACCGGGGGCCTAGGAACATGGACTACAAGCTCACCCAGAAGAGCCAGGAAGCGCTCTCGGGTGCCATGCGGCGCGCCGCCGCGGAGGGCAACCCCGAGATCTCCCCGGCTCACCTGCTGACCACTCTGCTCTCCCAGACGGGCGGCACCGCCGTGCCGCTGCTGGAGGCCGTCGGCGCCGACTGGCGCACGCTGCGCGCCCGCACCGAGGAGCAGCTCGCGGCGCTGCCGAAGGCACAGGGCTCGACGGTGGGGGCGCCGTCGAGCTCCCGCCAGCTCCTGACGGTGATGAACACCGCCGCCCAGCACGCCAACCGCCTCGAAGACCTCTACGTCTCGACCGAGCACCTGCTGGTCGGCCTGGCCGCCGACGGGGGCCGGTCGGCCGAGCTGCTCAAGGCCCAGGGCGCGACGCCGCAGGCGCTGCTCGACGCCTTCGAGAAAGTACGCGGCAACGCCCGCGTCACCAGCGAGACCCCGGAGGACACCTACCAGGCGCTGGAGAAATACGGCGTCGACCTGACCGAGCACGCCCGGGGCGGCAAGCTCGACCCGGTCATCGGCCGCGACTCCGAGATCCGCCGCGTGGTCCAGGTCCTCAGCCGCCGCACCAAGAACAACCCGGTGCTCATCGGCGAGCCCGGCGTCGGCAAGACCGCGGTCGTCGAGGGCCTGGCCCAGCGCATCCTGGCCGGCGACGTGCCGGAGTCGCTGCGCAACAAGCGGCTCATCTCCCTCGACCTGAGCGCGATGGTGGCCGGCGCGAAATACCGCGGCGAGTTCGAGGAGCGGCTCAAGGCCGTGCTCTCCGAGATCAAGGAGAGCAACGGGCAGATCGTGACGTTCATCGACGAGCTGCACACCGTCGTCGGCGCGGGGGCCGCCGAGGGCGCGATGGACGCCGGCAACATGCTCAAGCCCATGCTGGCCCGCGGCGAGCTGCGCATGATCGGCGCGACCACGCTCGACGAATACCGCGAGCGCATCGAGAAGGACCCGGCGCTGGAGCGCCGCTTCCAGCAGGTCTACGTGGGCGAGCCCACGGTCGAGGACACGATCGCGATCCTGCGGGGCCTCAAGGGCCGCTACGAGGCCCACCACCAGGTGCAGATCGCCGACGGCGCGCTGGTGGCCGCCGCCGCGCTGTCCGACCGCTACATCACCAACCGCTTCCTCCCCGACAAGGCCATCGACCTGGTCGACGAGGCCGCCTCGCGGCTGCGCATGGAGATCGACTCCCGTCCCGTGGAGATCGACCAGCTCCAGCGCAACGTCGACCGGATGAAGATGGAGGAGCTGGCCCTGTCGAAGGAGACCGACGAGGCCTCCGTCCAGCGGCTCGACCGGCTGCGCCAGGAGCTGGCCGACCGCCAGGAGGAGCTCAACGCCCTCGTCGGCCGCTGGGAGCACGAGAAGGCCGGGCTCAACAAGGTCGGCGAGCTGAAGAAGCAGCTCGACGAGGCGCGGGGCGCGGCCGAGCGGGCCCAGCGCGACGGCGACTTCGAGGCGGCCTCCCGGCTGATGTACGCCGAGGTGCCCCGCCTGGAGCAGGCGCTCAAGGCGGCCTCCGAGGCCGCGCCGCCGGACAACGCCATGGTCAAGGAGGAGGTCGGGGCCGACGACATCGCCGAGGTGATCTCGTCGTGGACCGGCATTCCCGCGGGGCGGCTGCTGGAGGCCGAGACGGTCAAGCTGCTGCGCATGGAGGATGAGCTGGGCCGGCGCCTCGTCGGGCAGCAGCAGGCCGTACAGGCCGTCTCAGACGCCGTACGCCGCAGCCGCGCCGGCATCGCCGACCCCGACAGGCCGACGGGCTCGTTCGTGTTCCTCGGGCCGACCGGTGTGGGCAAGACGGAGCTGGCCAAGGCGCTGGCGGAGTTCCTGTTCGACGACGAGCGGGCGATGACCCGCATCGACATGAGCGAATACTCCGAGAAGCACAGCGTGGCCCGGCTCGTCGGGGCGCCTCCCGGCTACGTCGGCTACGAGGAGGGCGGCCAGCTCACCGAGGCCGTCAGGCGGCGCCCGTACACCGTGGTGCTGCTCGACGAGGTCGAGAAGGCCCATCCCGAGGTGTTCGACATCCTGCTGCAGGTGCTCGACGACGGGCGGCTGACCGACGGCCAGGGCCGCACGGTCGACTTCCGCAACACGATCCTGATCCTCACGTCCAACATCGGCTCGCAGTTCCTCGTCGATCCCAAGCTGGAGAACGGCGCGAAGCGGGAAGCCGTCATGGGGGCGGTGCGCAGCTCGTTCAAGCCGGAGTTCCTCAACCGGCTCGACGACGTGATCCTCTTCGACGCGCTCGGCACCGAGGAGCTGGCGCAGATCGTCGACCTGCAGGTCGACCGCCTGGCCCGGCGCCTGTCCGACCGCAGGCTGACGCTGGAGGTCACGCCGGCGGCCCGCGAGTGGCTGGCGATGACGGGCTTCGACCCGATGTACGGCGCCCGCCCGCTGCGCCGCCTGGTCCAGTCCGCCATCGGCGACAAGCTGGCCAAGGCGGTGCTGTCCGGCGAGGTCGCCGACGGCGACAAGGTCGTGGTCGAGCTGGGCGACGACGAGCTGCTCATCCAGCGCGCGGCCTGACAGCCCGTCCCGGAGCCCGGAGATCCAGGTGATCTCCGGGCTCCGGCGTGTCATGGCACGGTCATCGGCCCGCCTCTTCGGTAAGGTTCGCGCCACCCTTCGGACAAGCCGCACTCGCCCTGCCGGAGGTATGACTACGTTCGGCGTTCGTCAGATCACCGAAATCGATCAGGGGGACGTGCAGTGTCATTCCAGAAGATCCGGAGCATGATCGCGGTGGCCGCTCTGACCGCGGGTGTCAGCTGGCTGTGCGCGGGCCCCTCGGCGGCCGGCAGCTGCGCCGGCACCGAGCCCGCGCTGTTGTCGCCCACCTCGATCGCCAACTTCTGCGACGAGCACGCCAGGCTGCGGGTGAACGACGGCGGCCCCGGGAGCAGCCGGATGCTCACCTCCGAGAGCAACAAACTGGCCACGTCGGCCGGGGAGCTGGCCAGGCATCTGGGTCTGACCGGCCTGGCGACCGGCAAGGAGGTGCTGGGCCTGGCGGACCTGGGCGGCGTGGCGGCCACCTGGGGCATGCCCTCGCTGGCCACGGCCTCGCCCGCGTTGTTCCCCATGGTGCCGGGACCGGCCGGGATGAAGGATCTGTCGACGATGACCGGCATCCCCGCGCTGCTGGCGCTGCCCGAGATGCCGCAGCGGCCGCTGGAGAGGAAGCTGCCGGGCGAGATGACGCTCGGCCACGCCCCCTACCACAACCGCATCGCCGGCAGCGGGATCGAGTCGCCGCTGGACCTGCAGCAGCCGGTGAGCGAGGTCAGTGAGGAAGTCATCGGCGTGCTGCTGCCGAAGGCGGTGGAGAGCGTCGAGGGCACCTCGATGCTGCCGGGCGGGCAGACCGCGGTGTCCGGCTTCACCGGCCTCGCGGAGGGCCTCGGACTGCGATGAGCCACCTCGTCCGGGCGCGGACCGTGCCTGCCGCGCCCGGATTCCCATAGGTCGGAGGGCCGCGGTCGCCCGGCCGCGGCCCTCCGGCGAACCATGGGGACCGCACGTGTCGGGGCATGACGGAGCGCGCCCTGCCGGGACGGTCACCGCCCGGCGGGACGCGCGCCCTCAGGAGACGAGCTCGTCGAGCTCGTCCTCGGGGAGCCCGAGATCGACCCTGATGCGATAACGGGTGCGCAGCAGCGCCACCTGCTCCGGGTCGTTCTCGTCACACCGCAGGGCGGCCTGCGTCGCCCATTCGAGGCCCCCTTGCAGGTCGCCATAGGCGACCAGGGTCTCGGCGATCGTATGAGCGGTCGCCGTGGAGACGTCTCCCTCCGCGCGTATCGTCTCGATGACCTCCCTCGCCTCGTCCGGCCGGTCGAGCTCGAAGAGCGTGTCGGCGATGCCGGCACGCGGATCGAACCCGGCCTCGCCACCGTCCTCGACCGCGCGCTGGAAACACTCCATCGCGCGGGCGGGCTGGCCCGCCGCTCGCCATTCCTCGGCGGCGAGGACCAGGATGGATGCCCTGGAGACGTCGCCGGACGAATAGTCGAGCGCGACGTCGTACAGCCGACTGGCCAGGGAACTGTGGTCGTCGGCCAGCAGGGCCTGCTCAAGCAGACGATCAAGGTGCTCACGGGTCACATGCGCCACACCGCGAGACTACCGAGCCGCCCGGGCCTTTGCCCGGTCAATCCACATCGCCGGTCCCGTGCAAATTCGGTAACGTCTCGTCCAATCCTGCTCACAGAAGGCGTGTCCGCCCAGGTCACCGGGCATATAGAGGTCGCTTTGCCGCCACGCGAGCGAAGGGACTGTGATGGGCATGTCCAAGCAGCTGACCTTCATGCTGGCCTGTGCCGTCGTGTTGTCGGCCCTCATTCCCGGTGTGGCCGGCTATCTGTCGGCCCGGATGGAGGCCCTCGAGGCCGCGGAGAGCAACCTGCGGGCGCTGGAGGCCCGGCTGGACGTCCGCGAGGCCAGGGACGCGCGCCCGGTCTCGTTCCCGGCCCCCTGCCTGCGCACGCCGGCCACGCCGCGATTCCAGCAGGTGCCCGCGACCGCGCTCGGTGAGCGCGAGCACGGGAAGCACTGGCACCGCGATCTGGTCCCCGGCGCGCCGAAGGTGGCCGCCGGCTACTGATCCGGCCACCGGCGGGCCCCGCCGGGCTCCTAGCGGGGGGACCAGGATCGGAGCTGGCGGGACAGGAAGCCTCTGATCAGGTGTTTGGCCGCGTCGATGATCTCGGGCGCGCCGTCGGGGTCGCGGCGGAAGGCCAGCTTCAGCACGGCGTCGCCCGCCTCGACCGCGACGAGCACCGCCAGGTCGAGCGAGGGGCTGTCCGCCAGGCCGAACTCCTTCAAGAACAGCCCGCGCAGCCGCCCGGCGATCACCGTGTTGTTGTCGGAGTCGGAGTCGAGCAGGTTGAGGTCGACGACGTCGCCGAACTGCAGGCTCTTGAAGCCGGCGACCGTCCTGTGCATGTCCACGTAGATGTCGATGATCGCGTCGACGGCCTCCCACCAGCCGCGGTAGTCCTCCTCGAGGAACCTGCGATCGACCCTGCGGACGAACTCCTCGACGTTGCGCCGGGTGAGCTCCTGGGTGATGGCCCGCTTGTCGGGAAAGAACTGGTAGACCGAGCCGATCGCCACGCCCGCCCGCTCGGCTATGCGGGTGGTGGACAGGGCCTCGTATCCGGTCTCGTCGAGCAACTCGGCACACGCGTCGAGCATGCGCTCGACACGCCGGGCGCTGCGGCGCTGTGCGGGCTGCCGCCTGAGGGCTTTGGGGTGGACGCACTCATCGTTCATTTGCGGCGTAGACACGGATTCATCTTCTCTCGTACGGGCGATCGTTACCTGCCAATTTCGGATTTCTCACGGCACCGCTCAACCGGGCGAGCCCCCGCATCGCCCTCGGCGAAATCCGAGACAGGGCATACCCGACTTTCCCCTCCAAGTTCACCGGCACGACCGCCTGATTTCTGTGCACCGCCCGCAGAATGTGCGCGGCCACGCGCTCCGGCGGGTATCCGCGCCGCGCCAGACCCTGCACGGCTCCCTGGCGCAGGCCGTCATCGGTGTACGTGGCGTTGCCCGCGATCCCCGTGGAGACGAAGCCCGGGCAGATGACGGTGACCCCGATGCCCTGACCCGCCAGCTCGGCCCTGAGACAGTCGCTGAGCATCTTCACGGCCGCCTTCGAGGTCGAGTACGCGGGCAGCACGATGGACGGCGCGAACGCGGCCAGAGAGGCGACGTTGACGATGTGGCCGCCCTCGCCGCGCTCGGCCATGGCGGCGCCGAAGAGCCGGCACCCGTGGACGACGCCCCACAGATTGACGTCGATGGTCCTGCGCCAGTCCTCGACGGTGTGGTCGAGGAACGGCCCGGCAACCGCGATCCCCGCATTGTTCACCACAATGTCCGGCACGCCATATTCAGAGATGATATTTCGCGAAAAATCCTCCATCTGATCGCTTTTCGCCACATCGACCTGCGCCGCGTACGCCGTACCCCCGAGATCCGCACCAATGGCGTCGGCGGCCAGCTTCGCGGCGTCCAGGTCGATATCCGCGCACACCACTTCCGCCCCATGCGCCGCGAAAGCCCGCGCGGTCGCCAGCCCGATCCCCGACCCCGCGCCGGTGATCACCACCAGCTTTCCCCCGAACGCCCCGGCCGCCCCCGCCGCCCCCGCCCGCCGCAACCCCCGGGAGGCCGGGGCGCCCTCGGCGTGCTCCACGAACTCCGCGATCATCCCGGCGACCGCCTCCGGGCGGCTCCGGTGCGCCCAGTGCCCGGTCGTGATCCGGCGGTGCCAGAGCCTGGGCGCCCACCGCCCCACGGCGGCCAGCAGCGCCGGGGTGACGTACGGATCGTGGGTGGCCTCGACGAGCTGCACGGGCACCCCGGGGACGCGCGGATCGAGCCCGGAGCCCCCCAGCGGCATGTTCCGCCGGTAGAGCCACAGCCCGTTGAGCCCGTCCCTGCTCAGGGTGTCGGCCGGATGCCCGGGCCGGGGCGGCGCCCCGAGGGCGCGGGAGACGATCCCCGGCAGGACCGTCCGCCACGCCAGCTCGGGCAACACCGGAATCTGAAATGCCCCGATATACCAGGACTTGAGGCGCTGCACCGCCACGTCGCGCCGCCGCCCGTGCCGCGTGAAATCCGCCGCCTGCCGCAGCCCCGGCCCGCCCAGGCTGGTGAACGAGGCCAGCCGGTCCCGGATCCCCGCCCGGCCGAGCGCCTCCCAGCCCTGCAGCGAGCCCCAGTCGTGCCCGACGAGGTGCACGCGGGGCGCGCCGACCGCCTCGATCACCGCGCCGAGATCGGCGATCAGCTGGTCGAAGCCGTAGTCGCGCCGGTCGCGCGGGGCCGTGGACCGCCCGGCGCCGCGCACGTCGTATCGCACCACGCGGAAGCGGTCGCGCAGCAACGCGGCCACCTCGTCCCAGACGCGATGCGTGTCCGGATAGCCGTGCAGGAGCAGCACGACCGGCTTGCCCGGATCGCCCTCCTCGAAGACCGCCAGCCGCACGTCACCGGACTCGACCCACCGCATCGCGACCTCCTATTGGACGGACTGTCCAGCAGAATAGATCGATCAGGGTCGCGCGGCCAGCCCCGTGCAGGATCGCAGCGCCTTCCAGTCCGCCACGGCCTGGGTCCGGGCGGACCCCGTCATCGGTATCGGGATACCCCCCTGGATGGTCGCCGGAGTCCAGGCGTCCTTGAGAATCTTCCGTCCGTTGATCGTCAGCGTCAGCACGCCGGTCCTGCCGGTGGTCGCCGGGTTGGAGTTGTAGAAGACGAAGTTGCCCATGCCGTAGTTGACGTAAGCGTTGTCCAGGTATCCCGACCCGAGCAGGATGTGCGCGTGCCCGCCGACCACCACGTCGGCCCCCGCCTCGACCAGCTTGGGAGCGAGCGAGCGCTGCGCCTCGTTGGGGCACTTCTGCATCTCGGTGCCCCAGTGCAGGTGGACGATCACGGTGTCGGAGTTCTTGCGCGCCTGCCGCACCGCCCGCAGCAGGGCCGTCTCGTTCTTCGCCGAGGCCAGCCCGCCCTTGTCCGCCGTGGCCGTCCACGCCTGGATGAACTCCGCGTCCAGCACCTGCGTGGCCCCGATGATCGCCACCCGGTTGCCGTTCACGACCTTCCGGAAGGGCCGGTACGCCTCCGCAGCGTCCGCCCCGATCCCGACCACGGGGAACTTGCTGCGCTTGACCGCCGCCAGCGAGTCGGCCAGCCCGCTCTCCATGTAGTCCATGCCGTGGTTGTTCGCCATGGAGGCGACGTCCACCCCCGCGCCCTTCAGCGCGGTCAACGCGCTGGCCGGAGCCCTGAACGTGAACTGCTTGCCCGGCGCCGGCGTCCCCCCGGTGGTGATCGCCGTCTCCAGGTTCACCATCGATAAGTCGGCCTTGCGCAGCGTGCTCGCGATCGGCCCCAGCGCCGTGCGCGGGCTGGCCAGCCTCCCCCGCAACATCCCCTCGAAGTGCACGTCCCCGCCGAACGCGATCGTGTACGGCCTCCGCTCCGGCGTCGGCTTCTTGCTCGGCGAGGCGGCCGCCTGCCGCTCCACCTGCCCGCTCTGCGGCTCCCTCTCGGGCGGCGACGAGCACGCGGCCAGCGACGCGACGACAGCGAAAACCGGGAGGGCACGGGGGAATCTCATCTGCCGCCACTTCCGCTCGAATCCTGTCTTTCAGGGATCGAGCATGCCATGTGGGGCGGATTACCGCGCAGCCTCCCGAATCCTGGACATAGCGGAACGAGTGTCGTCATCCATCGGGGAGTACACAATCAGCCGCAACTCGGGCACGGCCATGAGGCTGGTCGTGCTGAAGCGCAACATCCCGAGTTCCCGGTGCTTGTATCCCTTCACCCGCGGCCCGGGCTCGGCCACGTCCTGCCGCGCCCACAGCCGCGCGAACTCGGCGCTCTCCGAGCTGAGCCGGCGGACGAAGTCCTGCCAGCACGGGTCGTCCGCGTGCCGGGTGTAGGCGCCCCTGAAGACCGCCACGGCCCGGGCGAGCTCGTGGTCGCGGTCGAGCAGCACCGTCATGGGCGAGGGGTTCAGGCAGGTCTGCCAGAGCGAGTTCCGCTCCCCTTCCGGCGCGGCGACCAGCTCGGGGAACAGCGCCGCGTAGGAGTCGTTCGAGGCCAGGACGTCGCACCGGCTGTTGGTCACGCAGGCCGGCAGGTCGCCGAGCCGGTCGAGGATCTCCTGCATCTCGGGCGTAACCTGGCCCGAGTCCACGGGGATCGGCTCCTCCGCCTGCCCGGCCAGCCGGTAGAGGTGGTGGCGCTCGGCGGTGTCGAGCCGGAGCGTGCGCGCGATCGCGTCGAGCACCTGGCTGCTGGCGTTGATCGGGCGCCCCTGCTCCAGCCATGTGTACCAGGTGACGCCCACGCCCGCGAGCTGCGCCACCTCCTCGCGGCGCAAGCCCGGAGTGCGCCTGCGCGGGCCCGGCGCGAGATCGACCATCTCGGGCGTGATCCGCTCGCGCCGGGTGCGCAGGAACGCCGAGAGATCGGTACGTCGTGCTTCTGCCACGCTCATCCCTCCACTATCGGGTGCAACGCCGACACTTAACCAGTTACCACCAATACCAGGATAAATGGGCTCTCGTTACTGGTACCGGATCCACGGCAGACTCATCAGCATGTCGCAAACTGCCGCTTTTCCCTCTCCCGTGGGCACAAAGCCACAGGAGGCCTCGAAGGCCAGCGGTCTGCTCCTGGCGATCATCCTCGTAGGGCAGTTCCTGGCCATCCTGAACGTCAACATCGTCAACGTGGCCACCCCCACCATCGAGTCCGACCTGCACTCGTCGGGCGCGGGGCTGCAGATGATCGTCGCCGGTTACACCATTGTCTACGCCGTACTTCTGATCACCGGAGCCAGGGTCGGCGATCTGTTCGGCTACCGCAAGGCGTTTCTCGGCGGCCTGGCGGTCTTCACGGTCACCACGCTCGCCGCGGGCCTGGCGCCCTCGACGGGCTGGCTGGTGGCCTCCCGGCTGCTGCAGGGCGCCGGGGCCGCGATGATGATGCCGCAGGTGCTGACGCTGATCCAGCGCAACTATCAGGGTGCGGCCAGAGGCCGGGCGATCGGCCTGTGGTCCCTGGTGATCAGCGGTGGCATCGTGGTCGGCCAGGCGCTCGGCGGGATCCTGCTGGGCCTCGGGCTGGGCTGGCGGATCGTGTTCCTGGTGCTGGTGCCGATCGGGGCGCTGCTCCTGCTCGCGGGGATCCGGGTGCTGCCCGCCGACGAGGGCGGCGGCAAGACCGGGCTCGACCCCTGGGGCCTGGTGACCCTGTCCGCCGCCGTGCTGCTCTTCGTGGTGCCGCTGGTGCTCGGGCGTGACCTCGGCTGGCCGGTGTGGGGCTGGGTCTCGATGGCGCTGAGCGTGGCGGCGTTCGCGGCGTTCGTCCGCATCGAGCGCTGGGTGACCGCGCGCGGCGGGCGCCCGCTGGTGGACGCCCGCGTGCTGCGCGCGCCCGGCATGCGGCCGGGGCTGGCGATCCTGCTGTTCGGCCCGGCCACGTGGGGCGCGTTCCTGTTCACCTCGGCCCTGCACCTGCAGGGCGACCTGCACCTGACGCCGCTGGCCTCCGGCATGATGCTGGTGCCGTGCGCGCTGGCCTTCGGCCTGGTCGGGCTCGCCTGGCCGCGCCTCCCGCCGCGCCTGCAGCGGACGCTGGTGCCGTTCGGCTACGTGGTGGCCGCGCCGGCCTACCTGGGGCTCGGGCTGGCCGCCGGGGGCGGGCTCCCGTACGCGGTCATGAGTGCCCTCATCGGCGCCGGCCTCGGCGTGCAGGTCGCGGTGACCAACATGGCGACCGAGCAGGTGGACGGCGCGTACGCGGCCGACGCCAGCGGCGCGCTGCTCACCGTGATGCAGCTCGGCCAGGTGATCGGCGTCTCCACCGTGGGAACGCTGTTCATCACGCTCAGCCAGGGCCAGGACACGGGCTCGGCCTCCCTGCTCTCCTCCCTCGCGATGGCGGGCCTGGCCGTCCTCGCCGGGCTGAGCTCCCTCTTCCTGGTACGCCGCCGCACACCGATCACCGCATAACTTGGAGAATTCCTTTACTTGAGTCATTCAGGTTAAGGACATAGGTTGACAGACATGGACAAAGCCGACGTCAGCACTCGGGGGCGTCTGCCCGAACCGTCAACGATGATCATTCGGAGGATCGCGCTATGACGACCAGGCCTGTCACCACCGACGACGCCGGCATCCCGGCGCCGAGCGACGAGCACTCGCTGTCCGTCGGCCCGAACGGCCCCCTGCTCATGCAGGACCACTACCTGATCCAGAAGATGGCGCACTTCAACCGCGAGCGCGTCCCGGAGCGGGTGGTGCACGCCAAGGGCGGCGGCGCCCACGGCTTCCTGCGGATCACCGAGGACGTCAGCCAGTTCACCAAGGCCGAACTGTTCCGCAAGGGCGCCGAGACGCCGCTGTTCCTGCGCTTCTCGACCGTCGCCGGTGAGCTGGGCGCGTCCGACACCGCGCGTGACCCGCGCGGTTTCGCGATCAAGTTCTACACCGAGGACGGCAACTACGACATCGTCGGCAACAACACGCCGATCTTCTTCATCCGCGACCCGCAGAAGTTCTCCGACTTCATCCACAGCCAGAAGCGCCGCGCGGACAACCACCTGCACGACCACAACATGCAGTGGGACTTCTGGACCCTGTCCCCCGAATCCGCGCACCAGGTCACCTTCCTGATGACCGACCGGGGCACGCCGGCCTCCTGGCGGCACATGCACGGCTTCGGCTCGCACACCTTCCTCTGGTACAACGCGGCCGGCGAGAAATACTGGGTCAAATACCACTTCAAGACCGACCAGGGCATCCAGAACTTCACCGCCGCCGAGGCCGCCGCCCTGACCGCCACCGACCCCGACCACCACACCCGCGACCTGTACGACGCGATCAGGCGCGGCGACCACCCGTCCTGGACGGTCAGCGTGCAGATCATGCCGTTCACGGCCGCCGCCGACTACCGGTTCAACCCGTTCGACCTGACCAAGGTGTGGCCGCACAGCGACTACCCCGAGATCCCGATCGGCACCTTCACCCTGAACCGGAACCCGCAGAACTATTTCGCCGAGGTCGAGCAGTCGGGCTTCGAGCCGTCGAACCTGGTGCCCGGCATCGGTGCCTCGCCCGACAAGATGCTCCAGGGCCGCCTGTTCTCCTACCCCGACGCGCACCGCTACCGGATCGGGCCCAACTACCTCCAGCTCCCGATCAACCAGCCGCGCAACCCGGTCGACTCCTACAACTTCGACGGCCCGATGACCTTCCGCAACCCGCAGGACCCGGTGTACGCCCCCAACTCGGCGGGCGGCCCGGCGGCCGACCCGGCGCTGTACGAGGGCGAGCACTACCACGTCACGGGCGAGATCCTGCGCTCGGCCTCCATCAAGCACGCCGAGGACGACGACTACGTCCAGCCCCGCGCCCTGTGGGAGAACGTGCTGTCCGACGTCGACCGCGCCCACCTGGTCGGCAACATCGTCGGCCACGCCTCTGCCCCCGAGGTCACCACCGACATGAAGCAGCGGGTCGTGGAGTACTGGAGCAATATTCACAAGGATCTCGGCCAGGGCGTCGCAAAGGGCCTGGGCCTTTCCTGACCGGCCGCACCGCACGGCCCGCAGCCCATTTCGGGAGGCGGGCCGAACGCGTTTCTCCAGAGAAAGGTGAAGCGTTCACAGCATTTCCCGTCCAGGCAGCCGGGAATCGAAAATCCTGCGTCCCGCGAGGCAACTCGGGGAACATTTCCCGGCCACCGGAGAATGCCGTCCTGCCGCGCTGGGAGTCGCTGCGGCGGCGGTCACGAGAGGCCGGGACACCTGGCTCGGGCGGGCCGGAAACAGCCGCGCCGAAGGTTGATCAAGACGGTGGTTGGTGTGCCATGATGAGCGGGTCTTCTGTGCTCGACCTGTGGGGAGAGCTGGAATGCCCTGGAGGCTGTGCCATGCCTCCGCCCGAACGGCCCTGCGGTTGTGCCAGCAACTTGCCAGGGCCGTTCACTTATGCGCTGGCTACGAGCGTGGCCAGGTCGAACTCGCCGCTCCGGACCCCGGCCGTGAAGGCGGCCCACTCTGCCGGCGTGAAGACCAGGACGGGCCCGTCCTGCTCCTTGCTGTCCCTCAACGCGACATTGCCGTCGGCCAGGGGGGCAACCTCGACGCACGCCGCCGCGCCGTTGCAGAACGAACTCTTCTGCCAGGATGCCGTCTTAGTGTGGTTGTACATTTTCTCCCCAAATGCGTAAAGGGGCTCCATTGCCCCTTTCTGAGGTTTTCGTCGCTAGCGCCGCCATAGCATGGCTTTACGCTGGATAAGGACCCGCGACTCATCCTCATCCAGAGCTTCCGACCGGATGTGGTCGAAAGCCGTTTCGTATCCGGCCACTCGTTCGAGATCATCGACGAAGTGAGCAGTATACAGTTGCTCTAGGTACACAACATCATCAAACGCGGCAAATTTCAGGTGAATGAACGCACCGGTGTTAACTGGATGAAGTGATTCTAGAGCCAGAACCTGGACACTCACGTGTGGCAGGAGGGAGATCTCCAGGAGATGCTCCATCTGCTCACGCATGACCGACGGCTCACCGAAGCGGCGCATCAGCGCCGACTCGTCGAGCACCACGGTCAGGGCGCAGGGGTCGGTGCGGTGCAGCACGCGCTGCTGCCTGTCGAGACGGGCCTCGACCCGACTCCTGACACCGCTGTGCGTGATGCGCGCGATGCCCCGGGTCGCCAGGATCACTTCCCTGGCATAGTCGTCAGTCTGCAGCAGGCCAGGCACGAGCTGGGGTTCCCAGTTGCGCTGGAATGTCGCCTCAGCCTCCAGCCCGAGGAATCTTGTGTACTCCTCAGGCAGGGAGTCTTCGTAATCCTCCCACCACCCTCGCTGCTCCGCATCCCGTAGAAACCCGAAGAGCTCGTCAAGCTTCTCCCCGTCCACGTGATAGAGCTTCGCCAGCGCCTTGACGTCCTCGGCACTCGGCATGGTCTTGGCGGCTTCGATGCGGCTGACCTTGCTCGCCGACCAGCCGAGCTCTCTGGCCGCCTTGGACCCCGTGAGCTTTCGCCGCTCCCGGAGGAGACGCAGCTCCTGGCCCAACCGGAGCCGCCGTACCGTTGGACTGCCCTGCTGTGATGGCACCGTCCACTCTCCTTCTCGGGAATGAAGGTGTAGCCGGGAGGGACCGTTTGGAGCCCGGCATTCTGGGCCGTTCGCCCAATCTTACACTGCAAGTTGCATGTGTAGTGCCGCACAGCCTTGCCAGAAGGCTTTCATGCAGGGAGCGTAGGAGCAAGGACAAGGTTCGCAATCAGCACGGGTCGGGAGAGTTTCTCGACCTCACGCCTGCTGCCGACACTTCTCGTGCAAGTTGCACGGCAACCGGCGAAGAAATTCAAATCTTCCTTGCTCGAAGTATTGCAGCATCGAGGACGTCGGGGGACGATCAGAACCAGGAGGGCTCTCGAGTGGTGAGGAGGCCGTACATGACGCGACGGCCGTACGCATCGGGCCTTCCGCTCACGATGGCGCGCCCGCACGAGGGCCGCCGCTCCGGCAACGTCGCCGTCCCGGAAACGAAACTCTGCCCCAGGGAGGCCACTTGCCGGAGGTATCACGCAATCGCCTGAACAACGCTGCGCGGATCCGCTCATTCGAGCGCACAAAAAGCCGGGCCGAGGCTGACCACCAGTTCACCGCATATGGGCTGCCACCCTGCGGCGAAACCGGTCATCAGCCGTCGGACCGGCCAAGAAGCCACCTCTGAATTGCCGCGAAAGGGGTCTTCTATGTACTCACAAGGTACCAAGGGACTCAGCCGAATCAAGTCCTGGATCCAGGAACTCATCGCCTCGGCAGACTACGAAATCTGCGTCGAGCCGGACGAATTCGCCTTCCGGGTGGGCTGGACCGTGACCAAGACGGGATTCGGCTCGCGTCGCTACCGCGACCCACGGTTCGACCAGCTCCGCCTGCCGCACAAGGTGACCGAGGAGGTGTCCTGACGTGTCGAGGAATCCGCGTAACCAGATCTACCCGGCCAACGAGGACCTCCCCGGCGCCGGCGGTGGCGGGCCGCTCGTGAAGCTCTGGCGGGCCCGGGCCGAGTTGCTGCTGCTGGCCGGGCTGGCGGTGTTCACGCTGGCCCTGCTGGGCGCCACGCAGGAGGGGCGGTGGGTGCCCTTCATCCTGCTGACCAGCGCCATCTCGGTCCCGGCCGCCACCAGGGTCGGCCGCAACTGGATCGTGTCCCACTTCTGGTGCGTCATGTCCAGGCACCGCCTGCACCGGGTCTGCCTGGAGACCACGATGCACACGAGGGCCGGCCGCATCCCGCTGGTGTTGTGGATCACGCCCACGGCCACCGGCGAAAAGGCGCTGATCCTGATCAGGGCCGGCATCAGCGCCGAGGAGTTCGAGGCGTACAGCGAGGAGATCGCGGCGGCCTGCTGGGCCCGCAGCGTGAACGTCTACCGGCACCGCACGCGGGCCCAGTTCCTGATCGTGGAGATCGTCAGGCGCGACGAGGTGCCGGGAGCCACCTCTCCCGGGCTGGACCGCCTGTACGGCAGGCGCGCCTGGGTCGCGCTGAGACCCGACCTCGAGGAGCCGCCTGATCTGCGCACTCGGGTGGCACTTCCCCAGATGGGCTGAGGCCCGCTGAAGAAGCCTAGGGAATCCGGGAAATTCCCTGGGGTGCAAGCCCCGGAGACCGCGGGGGCTCCGGGGCTTCCCCATGCGCGCGCTCCGCGCGAAGATGAGTTCATCTGGCGAACTCAGGAGTCGTGATGACCTCGACCGTCCACCGGACATGTCCCCTCTGTGAGGCCGTCTGCGGCCTGACGCTCACCCTCGACGCCGGCGGCCACGTGACCAGCGTCAGAGGCGACAAGGACGACCCGTTCAGCAAGGGCTTCATCTGCCCGAAGGGGGCCAGCCTCGGCCGGCTCGACGAGGACCCCGACCGCCTGCGCAAGCCCCTGGTCAGGGACGGCGACCTGTGGCGCGAGGTCGGCTGGGAAGAGGCGTTCGCCGCCGTCAAGGCGGGGCTCGACCGGGTCACCGACCGTGGCTCCGTCGCCGTCTACCTCGGCAACCCGAACGCCCACACCATGGCCGGCGCCCTGTACGGCGCGCCGCTGATCAAGGCGCTCGGCACCCGCCACGTCTACTCCGCCAGCACCGCCGACCAGATGCCCAAGCACGTGGCCAGCGGTCTCATGTTCGGCCATCCGCTGGCCATCCCGGTGCCCGACCTGGACCGGACCGACTTCCTGCTGATGCTGGGCGCCAACCCGCTGGAGTCCAACGGCTCCCTGTGCACCGCGCCCGACTTCCCCGGCCGGCTCAAGGCCCTGCGCGGGCGGGGCGGGCGGTTCGTCGTGGTCGACCCGCGCCGCACGCGCACCGCCGCGCTGGCGGACGAGCACGTCTTCATCCGCCCGGGCACGGACGCGTACCTGCTGTTCGGGATCGTCCACACCCTGTTCGCCGAGGACCTGGCCCGGCCCTGGCACGAGGTCAACGGGCTGGCCGAGGTGCGCGAGGCGGCCAAGCACTTCCCGCCGGAGGTCGTCGCGCGGCGGACCGGGGTGCCCGCCGAGGTGATCGTGCGGCTGGCCAGGGAGCTGGCCGGAGCGCGTACGGCCGCCGTCTACGCCCGGATCGGCACGTGCACCACCGAGTTCGGCACGCTGGCCCAGTGGCTGGTGGACGTGCTCAACGTGCTCACCGGCAACCTCGACCGGCCGGGCGGCGCCATGTTCGCCAAGCCCGCCACCGAGTTCGCCGCGCGCCGCCGGGCGTACACGGTGGGGCGGTGGAAGAGCCGCGTGCGCGGGCTGCCGGAGGCGAACGGCGAGCTGCCCGTGGCCACGCTCGCCGACGAGATCGAGACGCCCGGCGAGGGCCAGATCAGGTTCCTGCTCACGGTCGCGGGCAACCCCGTGCTGTCGGCGCCGCACGGCGACCGGCTGGACGCGGCCTTCGAGCGGCTCGACTTCATGGTGAGCGTGGACCCGTACCTGAACGAGACCACCCGGCACGCGAACGTCATCCTGCCCCCGCCCCGGGTCCTGCAGTCCGGGCACTACGACTTCGCGCTGCTCGGGTTCGCGGTGCGCAACTACGCGCGTTACTCGCCGCCGCTGCTCCCGCTGGACGAGCGGCCCTCGGAAGCCCAGATCCTCGCCAGGCTGGCGATGATCGCCTCGGGGCTGGAGGGTGACCTCGACGCGTTCGTGATCGACGAGATGTTGCGCAAGGCCACGCAGACGCCCGCTTCAGGGGTCGAGGGGCGGGACGTGGCGGAGCTGCGCGAGCTGCTGGAGGGCGAGACGGGGGCCGAGCGGCGTTTGGACCTCATGCTCAGGCTCGGCCCGTACGGCGAGTGGGCCGGCAAGGGCGACCTGTCACTGCGCAAGCTGCTCGACAACCCGCACGGCCTGGACCTGGGGGCGCTGGAGCCCCGGCTGGACGAGGTGCTCAAGACCGCCTCCGGCCTGATCGAGCTGGCGCCGCCGCAGCTCATCGAGGACGTGGAGCGGCTGCGCGCCAAGCTGGAGGAGGAGCCGCCGGAGATCGTCCTCATCGGGCGGCGTCACCTGCGCTCCAACAACAGCTGGATGCACAACGTGGGCCCGCTGGTCGGCGGCAGCAACACCTGCACGCTGCAGATCCACCCGGCCGACGTGGCGCGGCTCGGGCTGGGCGGCGAGGCCGTGGTGCGCTCGGCGAAGGGCCAGGTCACGGTGCCGCTGGAGCCCACCGACACGATCATGCCGGGCGTGGTGAGCCTGCCGCACGGATGGGGTCACGCGGGGGGCAGGCAGAGCGTCGCGGCCGAGCACGCGGGCGTCAGCGCGAACTCGCTCACCGACGAATCCGCCCTAGACGTTCCAAGTGGTAACGCAGTGTTCAACGGAGTTCCGGTCACGATTTCACCAACCGGGGTGATCATCGCACATTAGGGTGTCGCGCGTGACTATCGCGCCGGAAGAGGACCGCCTGAACGCCCAGATCGCCTTCGCCATCGAGATCGACAAGTTGAAGCGGATCATCCGCCGCAACCATCTCATCGACGGCTCGCGGCGGGAGAACACCGCAGAGCACTCCTGGTACGTGGGCACGCTGGCGATGGTCCTCGGCGAGCATGCCCCACCCGGTACCGACCTCCAACGGGTGGTGGCCATGTTGTTGGTGCACGACCTGGTCGAGATCGACGCCGGTGACACCTTCGTCTACGACGCGGTGGCGGTCTCCGCGCAGGCCGAGGCCGAGCGGGCCGCCGCCGACCGCATCTTCGGCCTGCTGCCCGCCGAGCAGGGGGCGTGGCTGCGGGAGCTGTGGGACGAGTTCGAGGCCAGGAAGACGCCGGAGGCGAGGTTCGCCAAGGCGCTCGACCGCTTCGCCCCGATCCTGGCCAACCACCACACCGAGGGCGGCACGTGGCCGCTGTTCAAGGTGACGGCCGGGCAGGTGAGGGAGAAGGTACGGATCATCGAGGAGGGGTCGCCCTCGCTGGGCGCGTACGCCCTGGAGCTGGTCGAACTCTCCGTGGCCCGGGGCCACCTGTCCGAGTGATCCCCCAAAGCCCGGGGTAGGGGACTTGTCGTGAAAGAGACAGTACGCGCGAGACGTCGGCAGTTGCGGGGTTTCGCCGGGCCAGTGGCCATCGCCGACCGGCTCGAGAAGTCGAAGGCCATGGACCGGCCGATCAGAGGGCTGGCCAAGGCCGTACGCCGGCGGCTGCGCCAGGGCCGCCTGCGCGACCTGCTGCACGGCGTCCCGCTCGGGGAGCCGGTGCACCCGCCGCTGGCCACGGTCAGCCTGGGCTGCTGGATCTCGACGGCTGTGCTGGACCTGGCGAAAGCCGACCCGCGCGCCGCGCGCCTGCTGCTGGCCACGGGCCTGGTCAACGCGCTGCCCACGGCGGCGGCCGGGCTGACCGACTGGTCCTCGCTGCACCGCGAGCAGCAGCGGGTGGGTTTCGTCCACATGTTGTCGAACATGACCGCGCTTGGCCTGTTCTCCGCCTCCCTGTGGGCCCGCATGCAGGGGCGCGAGCGGCCCGGCCGGATGTTGTCCTTCGCCGGGCTGGCCGTGGGCGGGCTCGGCGCCTATCTCGGCGGCCACCTGGCCTACCGGCAGGCGGCGGGGGCCAACCACGCCCCGCAGGTGACGCATCTGGTGCCGCTGGGCTGGCACGACCTGTGCCCGCTCAAGGACCTTCCCGAGGGCCGGCCGGTGGCCCGGCGCCTCGGCTACATCCAGCTCTTCGTGCTGCGCCAGGGGGAGGGCGTGACCGTGCTCGCCGACCGGTGCCCGCACCTGGCCGGACCGCTGCACCAGGGCCGGCTGGTCATGGAGGACGGCGAGGCGTGCGTGGTGTGCCCGTGGCACAGCAGCACGTTCCGGCTGGCGGACGGCTCGGTCAAGCACGGGCCCGCGACCGCGCCGGCGCCCGTGTTCGAGACGCGGATCAGGCGTGACGGCACGATCCAGGTACGGCCGGGGTTGACCTGAAGTTAGATTGAGGTCCTACCGTCGAGGTCATGGGGAAGATTCTTGTGACCGGCGCGACCGGCAATGTTGGCAGGCATGTGGTGTCCCGGCTCGCGGAGGCCGGGCTGGACGTCCGGGCGTTCGCCAGGAACCCGGAGCGGGTCCAGGCGGACGTGGAGACCGTACGCGGTGATCTGACCGTTCCCGGGACGGTGGAGGCCGCGCTGGCGGACGTGGAGAGCGTCTTCCTGGTCTGGCCGGGCTTCACGACGGGGAACGCCTCCGACGTGATCTCGGTGATCGCGCGGCACGCCCGGCGCGTGGTGTACGTGTCGGCGAACGTGCCCGACGACGGGACGGCGGCCTCGCACTACCAGGAGATCGAGGAGCTCATCCGGCGGTCCGGGCTCGGCTGGACGTTCCTGCGGCCCGGCGGCTTCGCGGTCAACACGCTGGGGTGGGCGGACCAGATCCGGCAGGGTGTGGTGCGGTGGCCGTACGGGAAGGCGTCCAGGGCGCTGATCCACGAGCAGGACATCGCCGCGGTGGCCGTGCACGTGCTCACCTCCGGCGGCCACAACGGCGCCTCGTACGTGCTCAGCGGTCCCGATGAGCTGACCCAGGCCGAGCAGGTACGCGTGATCGGCGAGGTGATCGGGCGGGAGGTGCGCTGGGAGGAGCTGCCGCCGGAGGAGGCCAGGGAGCAGCTCATGGCGGGATGGGGCGACCCGGCGTTCGTGGACAGTGCGCTGCGGACCTGGGAGAGCTTCGTGACCAGCCCCGAGAGGGCCACCGGCACCGTGGAGAAGCTGCTGGGCCGGCCCGCGCTGACGTTCCGCCGGTGGGCGGAGGAGCACGCCGCGCACTTCTCCTAGGAGGCCTCGTCGGCGGGGTGCTCCACGAGGGCGAGGATGCGGCTGGACATGAACCTGGCCGTGCGCACCGGCGTGCCGCTGCGGGTGACCTCGCTCACCTCCACGAGCCCCCGCCGGTTGGCCACCTCGACCCGCCGGCCGGCGCGGGTGGCCGTGATCTCGTAGGTGCGGGGCGACGAGCCGCCCGCGTCGATGACGATCTCCACCCGATCACCCTTCATGTCCTGGTTATACCCACGGGCAGTTATCCGTACACCAGTACGATAATGGCCGCAATCCCGACACAGACGATGACCGCGCGCAGCACCGGGGCCGGGATGCGCCGCCCCAGCCGGGCGCCCACGAACCCGCCCGCGACCGCGCCCAGCGCCACCCCCGCCACGGCCTGCCAGTCGACGTCCGCGACGACCACGAACAGCACGGCGGCCACGGCGTTGACGATCAGCGCGAGGACGTTCTTGGCCGCGTTCACCCGCTGCAGGCCGTCGTCCAGGAAGATGCCGAGCAGCCCGATCAGCAGCACGCCCTGGGCGGCCCCGAAGTACCCGCCGTAGACGCCCGAGGCCAGCACCCCCAGCCACAGCGCCGTGCCGCCGTTCGGATGCGCCTCCTCGCGCCGCGCCGACACCCACGCGTTGAGCCTGGGCTGTGCCAGGACCAGCACGCAGGCCAGCGCGATCAGCGCCACGACCACGACCTCGAACACGTCGGGATCCAGGAACAGCAGCAGGATCCCGCCGATCAGCGCCCCCAGGGCCGAGGCGGTGCCCAGGCGCAGCAGGCGCTCGCGCTGGCCCAGGAGCTCGGTGCGGTAGCCGTACGCGGCCGTGAAGGAGCCGGGCACGAGGCCGATGGTGTTGGAGACGTTCGCCGTGACGGGGTCGACGCCGATCGCCATGAGCGTGGGGAACGTGATCAGCGACCCCGACCCGACCACCGCGTTGATGGCGCCCGCCACCACTCCGGCAGCGCAGACCGCAGCCAGTTCCCACCCCGTCACGAACCCTCCCCGACCAGACCGCCGCCGTGCCGCCGTGCCCGGTCAGGGCCGCGGCGGCAGTCAGTGCGGCAGGGTTCTCACCGGGTGTCCCGGTCCTTGGGGGGAGTGAAGAGGCCGCCCAGGTTTTCCAGGACCTTGCCCATTTCGGATGGGACGATCCAAATTTTATTGGCGTCGCCTTTTGCGATCTCGGGCAGGGTCTGCAGGTACTGGTAGGCGAGGAGATGCTGGTCCGGGTTGCCCTCGTGGATGGCCTTGAACACCATGCCGATCGCGTCCGCCTGCCCCTTGGCGCGCATGGCCTGGGCCTCCGCGTCCGCCTGGGCGCGCAGCACGGCCGCCTCCGCCTCGCCGCGCGCCCGCAGCACCGCCGCCTGCTTCTCGCCCTCGGCGGCCAGGATCGCCGCCTGGCGCTGCCCCTCGGCGGTCAGGATGGCGGCGCGCTTGTCGCGGTCGGCGCGCATCTGCTTCTCCATCGAGTCCTGGATGGAGGCGGGTGGGTCGATGGCCTTGAGCTCGACCCGGTTGACCCGGATGCCCCACTTGCCGGTCGCCTCGTCCAGCACGCCGCGCAGCGCGGTGTTGATGTCCTCGCGGGAGGTCAGCGTGCGTTCCAGGTCCATGCCGCCGACCACGTTGCGCAGCGTGGTGACGGTGAGCTGCTCGACGCCGGTGAGGAAGTTCGCGATCTCGTACGTGGCCGCCTTCGGATTGGTGACCTGGAAGTAGATGACGGTGTCGATGGACACGACGAGGTTGTCGGAGGTGATCACCGGCTGCGGCGGGAACGACACCACCTGCTCCCGCAGGTCGATCATGTCCTTGATGCGGTCGATAAACGGCACCACCAGGTTCAGCCCGGGGGTCAGCGTCCGGTGGTAGCGGCCCAGGCGCTCGATGATGGCGGCCGTGGCCTGCGGGATGATGCGGATCGTACGGGCCACCCCGAAGCCCACCGCCGCGACCACGACGATGGCGACGATGAGCTGCTCGACGGACATGGCGACGCTCCGGAGTCGAGGATACCGACTCCGTAGATCCTATTTGGTTTCAGGTTTGGCCGTCTTTTATCCGCATAAATGGTGATCTAGTGAGCGCGCGCGTACCAGCGGCCCTCCGCGCTGCGCTCCAGCGAGAGCGGCACGCCGAACGTCTGCGAGAGGTTGTCGGAGGTCATGACGTGCTCCAGCGGCCCCTGGGACACCACGGAGCCGTGACGCAGCAGCAGGCCGTGCGTGAACCCGCTGGGCACCTCCTCCACGTGATGCGTCACCAGCACCAGCGTCGGCGAGCGGTAGTCGCCGGCCAGCAGCGACAGGCGGCGCACCAGGTCTTCGCGGCCGCCCAGGTCGAGCCCGGCCGCCGGCTCGTCGAGCAGGAGCATCTCGGGGTCGGGCATGAGCGCGCGGGCGATCTGCACCCGCTTGCGCTCGCCCTCCGACAGGGTGCCGAAGCGGCGCCTGATCAGGTGGGCCGCGCCCATCATGTCGATCAGCTCGACGGCCCTGGTCACGTCGTTGGAGTCGTATTCCTCGGTCCAGCGGCCCATGATCGCGTAGGAGGCCGTCAGCACGAGGTCGATGACCTTCTCCTCCGGCGGGATGCGCTCGGCCAGCGCGGCGCTCGCCAGCCCGATCCTGGGCCGCAGGTCGAACACGTCCGCCTGCCCCAGCCGCTCCCCCAGCACCTCGACCAGGCCCTCGCTCGGATAGAGCAACGTGGCCGCGACCTGCAGCAACGTGGTCTTGCCGGCACCGTTGGGCCCGATGACGACCCATCGCTCGTCCTCGTTGACCGTCCAGTCGATGCCGCGCAGCAGGGCCGCTCCGTCGCGCCTGACGGCGACGTCCTGGAGCCGCAGCACCTGACCACCCATCCCCGATCCCTCCTTAGGAGTCACCCTCTGGACAAACCTATTGCAGGGCGAGCGCTTATCGTGGATCGGTGCGCCCTGAATCGACTGTCTGCCCATCCCTGGTCGCCTGGGGCAACGCCTGGCTGTCCGGTCACGTCGGCCTCGATGAGGCGGCTGACCACGTGGAAGCCGTCGGCGGGCCCGCCGTGGCGGGCGACGTCCCCTTGCGTAAATACCTCGCAAACCTGCGCGCCGGTGGCCTGCGCGAGTTCCGGCTCGCCCTGCCCGCGCCCGGCGACCCGCTGGGGCTGTCGGGGCCGGCGTCGTTCAACTCGGCCGCGGTCGACGCCGGCCAGGCCGCGATCGCCGTGCTCGGTGACCACAACCTCGGGCTGGTGCCACTGCCGGACCGGCGCGGGTCGTCCTATGTCGGGGTACGCCTGGAGGTGCACGACTCCGGCCCCGTACGCCATGACCTGCCCTCCTTGGCGGAGGCCGAGCGGGAGTTGTCCGACGCGATGCGCGCGGCCACCGAGGCCCTGGCGTCGGTGGACGGCCCCGCGCAGGGCCGTCCCGAGCGGCTGGAGCGCGGCGGGGAGCTCGCGCCCGGCTATCCGGGGCGGGCCCACCGGGTCTCGGCCCTCGCCACGCGCCTGGGCGCCGTGCTGCGCCTGGCCGACGAGCGCGGGCTCACGTCGGGGCAGGTCGCCGCGGGCAGGGCCGCGCTGCGCGAGCTCGACCGGGCGGTACGCCGCGCGCTCGTGGCGGCGCACCACGCGATCTTCGAGCCGGTCAGGAACCAATGACCCCGCCCTTTCGTGTGCCGGAACCGTCGACCCGATCCCCTCGTCCACCGGAACCGTCGACCCGGTCCCCTCATCCACCGGAGCAGGCCGCCGCGCGCCTCCGTCCCGCCGTCAGGAGCCGGAGGCGGCCACGTCTTCGGCCTTCCACACCCTGACCAGCTTGTCCTTGCCCGCCGAGACCACGGCCGTGTCCTTGCCCACGGGGACGATGCCGACCGCGTACACGCCGCTCTTGTGGGCCTTGACGGGCTTGCCGAGGGCCTTGCGGGTCTCGGGGTCCCAGAGCCGGATCGTGCCGTCGGTGCTGCCTGACAGCAGCACCGTCCGGTCGCTCATGGATCCGAAGGACAGCGAGTAGACGATCTTCTTGTGGCCGGACATGGTGCCGAGGGTCTTGCCGTTCTTCGGATCCCAGATCCGGATTTTTCCGTCTTTGCCGCCAGACGCCACGACCGTCTTCCCGTCCACCTTCCCCACCGCGACCGAGTAGACGCCCTTCGAGTGGCCCTTGTACGTCTTGCCGTACGCCTTGCGCTTCGACATGTCCCAGACCCGCAGCGTCTCGTCCTCGCTGGCCGACACCACCACCGCGCGGTCGCCGATGTGGGTCGCGCTGAGCCAGTTCACCGGCTTGCGGTGGGCCCTGATCATCTTGCCCGTGGCCTTGCGCCTGTCCAGGTCCCAGAACTTCAGGTAGCCGTTGGCGTCGCCGGTGACCGCGACGTACTTGCCCTTGACCTTCGTCAGCGCGACGGCGTAGACGGCGTCACCGTGCCAGCCGAGGACCCTGCCCTTGCGGGTCTTGAGGTTCCACAGGCGGACGCTGCCGTCGTAGCCGCCGGAGAGGGCCATGGGGGTCTTGCCCATCATCACGCCGGCGACGGCGTAGACCTCCTCGCTGTGGCCCCTCATCGTGGCCAGGGACTTGTGCCCGCCCAGGTCCCACAGGCGTACCCGGCCGTCCTGGCCTCCTGTGACCAGCCACGTCTTGTCACCCACGGGGACGGCGGAGAGCGTCTGCACGCCCCTGGTGTGGCCCTTGAGCGACTTGCCGTCCTGCTTGCCCAGCACCGGCACCGTCGCCCGCTCCACCTCGACCGGCGTCGGCACCGGAGTCGGCGTCGGCGTCACCGTCGTCGGGGTTGGGGTCGGGGTGGCGCTTGCGGGAGTCGGGCTGGCGGACGTGGTCACCTGCGCCACGGTCCCGCCATCGGACGGTTGCGTGCCGAACATCGTCGGGCCGAAGTACAGGATCCCGCCGGCCAGCGCCAGAGCGACGACCAGCGTGACGGACACCATGGCGGCCCGCTTACGCCTGGCCTTGACGAGGTCGGGCTGCTCCTCGGCCGGGGCATGCTTGAAGAAGGCGTCGTTGCCGTCACCCCCCGCACCGCCGCCGGCGGGGTGGTCGGCTCGCGACGGCGACTCGGACGCATCCCCCTGCTCACGCACGCCGCCGTCGCCCTGCACGGGCGCTTGGCTACGCGGCTCCACCTGGCTACGCGGAATCGCCTGGCCCTGCGCCGCTGCTGAACCATGCGGCGCCGCTCGACCCCGCGACGCCTGCCCTTGAGACGGCCCCTGACCAGCGGGCGACACCTGATCGGGCGATGACGTCTGCCCAGCTGGCAGCGGCGCCTGACCGGCTCGCGGCGCGTCACCGGGCGGCGGCGCCTGACCGGGCTGAGGTGCCTGGCCGGGCGTTGCTTCGCCGGGCGCGGGCGCGACCCCGCCACCTACAGCGCCATACGGCGTGGAGCCCATGGGGTAGGGCGGCGGAACCTGCTGTGGGGACGGCCCAGGCTGCTGGTGGTGCTGTGACGGCACATAGGACGGGGATGACGGCCGCACCCCAGGAGCCGGGGCAGGCGAATGCGCCCCAAGCACCGCACCGGGCGGCTGCTCCCCATCCGGCCTGCCATAAGCTTGCGGGCCGTTCAACCCGCCGGGCGTCTGCGGCCCGCCAGAAGCCTGTGGCCCATGCAACCCGCCGGGCCTCTGCGGCCCGCCAGGACCTTGCACGCGCTGCGGCCCGCCTGGGCCGCGCGCGCCCTGCGGCCCGCCAGGGCCTTGCACGTTCTGCGGTTCGCCGGGGCGGTGCGCGCTCTGCGGCCTGCCGGGACCGTGCGCGCCCCACGGCGTGGCCGGGGGCTGCGCTCCGCGCTCCGGCCCACGTTGCGGCCCGTACTGGGGGCCGGGCGCATGACCGGGCGCATGACCGGCGGCCGGTCCGGCGGAGGGGCCCCCGGGCGGCGCGTGTTCGTCGCCCGATGGGTTGGCCCACCCGGACGGATTCGCCCAGCCCGAGCCGCCTGCACCGCCAGCACCGCCAGCACCGCGAGCACCGCCGGACGGCGGTCGGCTGTCCGGCGCGACCCAGCCGGAGCCCGATGGAGCCGCACCCTCCGGGCTGGCCCAGCCTCCACCGGCGGGACCCGCGTCCGGCCCAGCACCACCAGGACCGGGAACGGAGGGCCGCCCCTGGGGATCACCCCACCCGGCAGCAGGCGCCTGCCCCCGGGAACCGACCCAGCCCGCAGCAGCCCCGGCCCCCGGACCCGGCTGCCCCTGAGGACCGGCGGCCCGCCCAGCGGCAGGCGCGGCACCGGAACCGGCGGGAGAGTGCCTCTGAGGACCGGCCCAGTCAGGCGCGGCACCCGGCCCCGGCGGCCCCTGAGGGCCGGAGCGTCCGGCTGCGGGGGCGGCGTTCGGTGCGGCGGTCGGGGGGC
>NZ_JBQQCB010000041.1:0-84931 GCF_052246675.1 Nonomuraea sp. KM90
CAGGGGGCGGCACGACAGGCGACAGTCTGGCGGGGGAAAGCCGGGCGGAGGGAAGCCGGGCGAGGCACAGCCCGGCGCCCGGCAGCCAGGCGCCCGGCAGCCAGGCGCCCGGCAGCCAGGAAGGGGACGCCCACGCGGGCGGCGGGCAGGCGCGGGACGCCAGGCGTACCGGCTCCAGGGACGACGTCTGATGGACCGCTCGCGGACGGCGCGCCGCCGGCTCCCGGCCCTGGCGGCGTTAGTGCTGGTCGCGACCCCCCTGACCGCGTGCGGCACCGAGTCGAAGGCGATCTGCGGCGTGATCGTCGACTCCACCAGCTACGCCGACCCCGCCACCTCCAGGAACGACGTCACCTCCAAGCTCCCTTCCTTCGCCCAGGAGTGCGACTGGATCGGCTTCGCGGCTGTCACCGGCAGCTCGGAGAGCAGCGCCTGCCGCCAGGACCCGGTCCCCATCGCCGCCACCCGGGCGGAGAACCCCAACGAGAACCCCGTCGTCGAGGAGCGCGTCAGGGAGCACCGCATCACGGAGGTGCTGCCCAGGGCGGTCCAGCTGTTCGACTGCCCGGGCGAGGGCGAGGGGTCGGACGTGCTCGGTGCCCTGCGCTACCTGGTCAAGCAGCTCAGCGCGCAGCGGCAGCCCGACAAGGCGCACCGGATCATCGTGTTCAGCGACCTGATCAACAACCGGGGCGACCTGAACATCAACCGGCTCGACCTGAACGAGGACGCGCGCCGGCAGAAGGTGAAGGAGCTCCGGGAGGCGCGGCTGCTGCCGGACCTGACCGGGTACGCGGTGGTCGTCCACGGCTTCCTGCGGGAGAAGACGTCCAGCCCGGACCGGTTCCCCCTGCTCGAGGGCTTCTGGCGGGAGGCGTTCGAGGCGGCGGGCGCGACCACGGTGGACCTGCTCTGAGCGACCGTTGAGAGCGCTCTCCCACCCGGACAATCGCCGGATCACACCCATGTCAAGCGCGTTGTGCGGAATATTGACAGGAAGTCACGGCTGTGTTCACATCTCTGAGAGAGCGCTCTCTCTCACGCCTCCGCACCCCCCATGGAGCGATGATGACAACAGCAAACAGGCTCCGACGACGCCTCGCGGCGGTGTCCGTGGCGCTCGCGGCACTGTGCGGACTGCTCGTCCAGGTGGCCGTCGGCGCCTCGGCCTCCGTCCCGCCCACCCCGTCGGGCTGGTCGCTGGTCTGGTCCGACGACTTCAACGGCGCCGCGAACACCCTCCCCTCGTCGTCCAACTGGATCATCGACACCGGCCACTCGTACCCCGGCGGCCCGGCCAACTGGGGCACCGGCGAGGTCCAGAACTACACCTCCAGCACCTCCAACCTCAGCCTCGACGGCTCCGGCAACCTGCGCATCACGCCCCTGCGCAGCGCGTCCGGCGAGTGGACCTCGGCGCGCATCGAGACCAGGCGGGCCGACTTCAAGCCGGCTGACGGGCGCATCCTGCGCATCGAGAGCCGGCTCCAGATGCCGAACGTGACCGGCAGCGCCGCCCTGGGCTACTGGCCGGCGTTCTGGGCGCTCGGGGCGCCGTACCGGGGGAACTACTGGAACTGGCCGGCGATCGGCGAGTTCGACATCATGGAGAACGTCAACGGGATCAACTCCGTGTGGGGCGTGCTGCACTGCGGGGTGAACCCGGGCGGGCCGTGCAACGAGACCACCGGCCTGGGCGCCAGCCGGGCGTGCCCGGGGTCGACGTGCCAGGCGGCCTACCACACCTACCGGTTCGAGTGGGACCGGAGCGTGAGCCCGAACCAGCTGCGGTGGTACGTGGACGGGCAGCAGTTCCACGGCGTCAACCAGTCGCAGTTCGACGCGACGACCTGGGCCAACATGACCGGTCACGCGGGCTACTTCCTGCTGCTCAACGTGGCGATGGGCGGGGCGTTCCCCAACGCGCTGGGCGGCCAGACGCCGACCGCGGCCACCGTGCCGGGGCGGCCGATGACGGTCGACTACGTGGCGGTGTGGCAGAGCGGCTCCGGTCCCGGCCCGACCGATCCTCCCGGCGGCGTCGACGCCCGCTCCACCATCCAGGCCGAGGCGTACCAGGGGCAGTCCGGCACCTTCGTCGAGCCGACCACGGACACCGGCGGCGGCCAGAACGTCGGCGCCATCGCCAACGGCGACTGGCTGCGCTTCGAAGGGGTCGACTTCGGCTCGACGGCCGCCACGCAGTTCAGGGCGCGGGTGGCCTCCGGGGCGGCCGCGGGGGTGAGCGGGCTGGTGCAGGTCAGGCTGGACAGCCCCACGGCCACGCCCATCGGTGACTTCGCGCTGGGCAACACGGGCGGCTGGCAGAGCTGGCGTACGGTGCCGGCGAACATCTCGGGGGTGACGGGCACGCACACGGTGTACCTGACCTTCTCCTCCGGTCAGCCCGCCGACTTCGTCAACGTCAACTGGTTCACCTTCGCCACGTCCTGACCGGTGCTCCCCGCACCACCCGTCACGAGCGGGTGGTGCGGCGGCGGAGCACGATGCGTTCGGCCCAGCTAGCCGCCTCCGGGTCCCGCAGGCCCTCCACCACGCCCCCGAGGTAGGCGGTCGCCAGGCTGTCGAACCCGCTGTCGAGCTGCCGAACCCGGCCGGCCCGGCGCCGCTCCACCCCCTGCAGGTACTGGGCGATGCTCTCCGCGTAGCCCGCGTCCCGCTGGTAGGCCGCCTGGGCGCTGGCGGACGTGCGGGCCTCGGCGTCGCGCTTGGCGCGCAGCTCCCAGAGGCGTCGGTCGTTCGGGTTGTGCATGCGGCGGCCGAGGTCGGCGGCGATGAGGGCGGTGGCCACGAGGAGGGCGAGCAGGAGGATCATGGTGGGGAGCTGCCCGACGCCGTCCGAGGTGGGCCCGATCTCCTCCCCGTCCACGATCAGGGGTCGCACCAGGGCGTCGCGGCGCAGGACGGCCACGGCGACGATCAGGCCGAGCCACACGACCGCCACGCCGACCAGCAGCAAGCGGCCCTTGGCCGAGCTCCCGTGCTCCTGCCAGGAGCGGAACGCCCGCCCGTACATGTGCGGCGCCACCAGCATGATCAGCGCGGCGCCCGCGGCGAGGAGCGCGGTCATCGCGACGCTGTCGCCCCAGCTCAGGATGACCTGGTACAGGATGGGCACCTCGACGATCAGCAGGAGCAGCAGCAGGAGGGCGGCGGGCAGCCAGCGGCGCACGACCGGCCAGTGGCCGCCCGAGATGGCGATGGAGCTGGGCCGGCCGTCGCCGGGGCGCCTGCTGGGCTGCTCCAGCTCCGTGACCCGGCGCTGGCTGTCCTCCAGGGCCTTCCTGGCCTCGCCGAACGCGCGCTGCGACTCCGCCAGCCGGATCTTCTGCCCCTCGAACTCGGCCCGCGCCCGCTGGATCTCCTGCTCGGTGCGTTCCTCGATCTTGGCCAGCTCCTCCAGCCGCTCGTCCTCCAGCTCGTGGAAGCGGGGCACGCTGCCGGTCTGGAGGGTGAGCGTGTCGATCTGGCCGTCGGCGGCGTGCGCGCGGCCGAGCTCGCGCTCCTCGCGGCGGCGCTGCGCCCAGTCCGGCAGGCGGTAGAGGTCTCCCTCGTACGCCACCGCGGGCGCGATGCGGGTGACCTGGTCGCCAGGATCGGCGGACTCGACGGCTGTCTGCCGCTTCGAGCGGTTGAGGCGGTTGAGGCTGATGAAGCGCATCGGACCTCCCCGGCGGGGTTCTGCCTTCGATGCTAATTCCCGGGCGTGGAAAGCCATGGTGGTGCGGGCGAATTGGGGAACAATGGTGCGAGTGAGCGAATTGCCGGTGATCGATCTCGCCCCGTTCCTCGACGACTCGGCGGGCCGCGGGAAGCAGGCCGTCGCGGACCGGATCGGGGCGGCCTGCCGGGACAGCGGCTTCTTCTACGTCTCCGGCCACGGCGTGCCGCCCGCGCTCATCGAGCGGCTCGACGCGGCGAGCAGGCGGTTCTTCGCGCTGCCCGAGCACGTCAAGGACGAGATCTCGATGGAGCGGGGCGGCCGGGCCTGGCGAGGGTTCTTCCCGGTCGGCGGCGAGCTGACGTCGGGGCGGCCGGACCTGAAGGAGGGCATCTACTTCGGGGCCGAGGAGCCGCCGGGGCCGCTGCCGCTGCACGGCCCCAACCTGTTCCCGGCCCAGGTGCCCGAGTTGCGGGACGCGGTGCTGGAGTACCTCCGGACGATGACGGGGGTGGGGCAGGCGGTCATGGGCGCGATCGCGCTGAGCCTCGGGCTGGACGAGGACTACTTCCGCTCGGGGTACACGGCTCACCCGACCATCCTTTTCCGGATATTTCATTACCCGCCGGCCCCGCCCGACGACCCCGACACCTGGGGCGTCGGCGAGCACACCGACTACGGGCTGCTCACCCTGCTCCTCCAGGACGCCAACGGCGGGCTGCAGGTGCGCACGCGGCAGGGGTGGGTCGAGGCGCCGCCGCTGGAGGGCACGTTCGTGTGCAACATCGGCGACATGCTCGACAAGCTCACCGGCGGCCGATACCGCTCCACCCCGCACCGCGTACGCAACCGCAGCGGCAACGAGCGCCTCAGCTTCCCGTTCTTCTTCGACCCAGGATGGGACAGCGAGGTCCCGCCCCTCCCCTACGCCCCCGGGCGGCGCTGGGACGGCCAGGTGGACTTCACCGGCACCTACGGCGAGTACCTGCTGTCCAAGGTCTCCAAGGTGTTCCCCCGCCTCTTCGAGCGCCAGGTCTAGGCCGACTCGCGGACCACGAGCCGCGTCGGGAGCACGACCGACGTCGTGTGCCGCCCCTCCAGCCGCGAGAGCAGCAGGCGGGCCAGCGCCAGCGCCTGGTCGGCCACCGGGACGCGGACGGTGGTCAGCCCGGGCGTGGTGGCCGAGGCGGCGTCGATGTCGTCGAAGCCCACCACGGCCAGGTCCTCCGGCACCCGCTTCCCGGCCTCCCGCGCCGCCTGCAGCGCCCCGATCGCGAGCTGGTCGGTGGCTGCGAAGACGCCGTCCAGCGACGGGTCGTCGCCGAGCAGCCGCCGGGTGGCCGCCGCGCCCGACGAGCGCGTCAGCTCGGCCAGGGCCAGGTGCGGCCGCAGGCCCGCGCGCTGGAGCGCCGCACGGTGCCCGGCCAGCCGGTCCTGCACGGTGATCAGGTCCGTGGGGCCGCAGACCATGCCGATGCGGCGGCGCCCGAGGGCGAGCAGGTGCTCGGTGGCCGCCGCCGCGCCGCCGGCGTTGTCCACGTCCACGTACGGCACCAGCGACGCGATCGCCGGCTTGCCCAGCAGCACGATCGGCACCCCGGTACGCGAGAGCCGCTCGGCCAGCGTGTCGGCCCGGTCGGGCGGCAGCAGCACGACCCCGTCAGCCAGGCGGGCCTCCAGGTGCGCGACGATGCGCCGGTGGCTCTCGGCCGTGTCGGCGAGCATGAGCGTGATCTGCTTGCCCGCGCCCTCCAGCAGGCTCGTGACGTACTGGACCACGGCGGCCGTCAGCGCGTCGCCGCCCTGCCGGGGAACGGACAGGACGAGCGCGATCGCGTTCGTGCGGCGGGTGACCAGGCTGCGCGCGGCCAGGTTGGGGACGTAGCCGAGCTCGTTGACGGCCTGCATCACGGCGGCCCTGACCTCGGGGCTCACCGACGACTCGCCGTTGACGACCCGCGAGACCGTGGCCCGGGACACGCCGGAGCGGGCGGCCACGGTCTCCAGGGTGGGCCGCTTGGGGCGCGTCTCGGCGAGGCCGTTGCGGCGGATCACGTCGCGGTACCACAGCGCGCTGTCCTTCAGCCGCCGCCGCTGGGTGGCGAAATCGACGTGGACGAGGCCGAACTTGCGCTGATACCCGTCGGCCCATTCGAGATTGTCGAGCAGTGTCCAGACGAGATATCCGCGCACCCGGGCGCCGTCCTCGACGGCCGCGCGCACCGCCCGCAGGTGCTCCTCGATGAAACTGATGCGCTCGACGTCGTGAATTCCGTCGCCGGTGACCACGTCCACGAAATCGGCGCCGTTCTCGGTGACCATCAGGTCGAGGTCCGGATATTCGCGGGAAACGCGGAGCAGGAGATGGGAGAGGCAACTGGGGACGATGGGCCAGCCCATGGCGGTGACCGCCGTGGGAATGGTGCAGAAGAGAATGCCTTCGCTGCCCGGATGGGCGGGATCGGCGGGCTCGCTCGGCTGCGCCTGGACGACCAGCGGCGTGTAGTAGTTCACGCCGAGCAGGTCGAGGGGCTGGGCGATGGCCTCCAGGTCGCCGTCGTGGACGTGGCCGAGCCCGCCGTGTCGCTCGACGATCGGGAGCAGCTCGGCGGGATAGGCGCCGCGCAGCATCGGCTCCAGGAACTGCCGGTTGACCAGCGCGTCGATCCTGGCCACGGCCTCGGCGTCCTCCTCCGACAGCGTCCGGCCGAAGTCGCTGACCTGGGCGGGTGTCATGACCGGCGAGAGGTTGAGCACCGTGCCGACCTTGGCGGCCCCGGCCGAGCGCAGGGCCTGCACGCCCAGCCCGTGGGCGAGCAGCATGTGGTGGGCGCTCCGGAAGGCCTCGGCGGCCGACTTGCGGCCCGGGGCGTGGATGCCGGAGCCGTACCCGAGGAACGCCGCCACCCACGGCTCGTTCAGCGTGAACCACGTGTCCACCCGGTCGCCGAGCCGCTCGTGCACGGCCGCGGCGTAATCGGCGAAAAGGTAGGCGGTGTCGCGGGCCGGCCAGCCGCCGAGATCCTCGACCGCCTGCGGCAGATCCCAGTGGTAAAGGGTGGTGTACGCGGTGATTCCCGCGGCTCCCAACTCGTCGAGCAACCGGTCGTAGAAGTCGAGCCCGGCCGCGTTGGGCTTGCCGCGCCCGTCCGGGAGAATCCGCGCCCAGCTCACCGAGAACCGGTAGGCGGCCATTCCCAGATCTTTCATCAGCCGCACGTCTTCGGGATAACGGTGGTAATGGTCGCACGCCTCCGCCCGGTCGGCGGAAAAGGTGTCCCAGATGGAGGGCCGGCGACCGTCGGCGGCCGTGGCCCCCTCGATCTGGAAAGCGGAGGTCGACACGCCCCACACGAAGCCTTCGGGGAAGCTCGCGGTGCTCATGGTTACGGATACCTTCCGGTCACTGTTCAACGCGCCCAGTCTCCCGCGCGCCGCTCGTCGCGCGCCAGCCTGGCCAGGCGGTATACAGAGCGCGTGGAACTGGACCGGCTCGATCGTGACATCATCGCGGCGCTCGTCGACGACGCCCGCCAGACCTACGCCGAGATCGGCCACCAGGTGGGGCTGAGCGCGTCGGCGGTCAAGCGGCGGGTGGACCGGCTGCGCGAGAGCGGGGCGATCACCGGTTTCAGCGCCCGGGTGGCGCCGCAGGCGCTCGGCTGGACGACCGAGGCGTACGTGGAGCTGTTCTGCCAGGGCAAGACCAAGCCGTCGGACATCGCGCTGGCCGTGGCCAAGTTCCCGGAGGTGGTGGCGGCGGCCACGATCACCGGCGAGGCGGACGCGCTGCTGCACATCAGGGCCACGGACGTACGCCATGTGGAGCGGGTGATCGAGCGCATCGCGGCGCAGTCGTTCGTGGTGCGGACCAAGAGCTCGATCGTGCTGTCGAGGCTGGTGGACACCCCTCCCGGTGCGGCCGTCCCGGAATCGCGCAACGGATCGCCTGCCCCCGGCTGAGAGACGCAACAGATTCGCGCGAACACGCAATGTCAACCCCTTGGCCTGCATAAACATACATTCTTAGGCTGTCTCCAGCCCCTTCAATGGGGATTTCCCCTGCTAAAGGACTCGATGGAGCGCTGCATGCCCAAACACTTCCTCATGTGCCGTCCGGACTACTTCACGGTCGAGTACGCGATCAACCCGTGGATGCATCCCGAGGCGGGCGCCGACCGCGACGTGGCGGTCCGGCAGTGGGAGGGCCTCAAGTCGGCGTACGAGGAGCTCGGGCACAAGGTGAGCCTGATCGACCCGATCGACGGGCTGCCCGACATGGTCTTCGCCGCGAACGGCGCCCTGGTCGTGGGCGGCCGCGTCTACGGCGCCCGGTTCACCTACCCCCAGCGCGGCGCCGAGGGGCCCGCCTACCTGCGCTGGTTCGCCGAGCGCGGCTACCCGACGGCCGAGCCGGCCCACGTCAACGAGGGTGAGGGCGACTTCCTCACGCTCGACGAGGTCATCCTGGCCGGCACCGGCTTCCGCACGGACGTGGTGGCCCACCAGGAGGCGCAGGAATACCTGGGGCGCCCGGTGATCTCGCTGAAGCTGGTCGACCCGCGCTTCTACCACCTGGACACGGCGCTGTTCCCGCTCGACGGGCACAACGTCGCCTACTACCCCGGCGCCTTCTCGCCGGGCAGTCTCGCGGTGCTGCGCCGCATGTTCCCCGACGCGGTGGTCGCGACCGCCGAGGACGCCGAGGTGCTCGGCCTCAACGCGGTCAGCGACGGCACGAACGTGGTCATCAACGCCGAAGCGTCCAACCTCCAGTTGGAACTCAAGCGCCGAGGGTACGAGGTGATCCCGGTCGACCTCTCGGAGCTGCGTAAGGCGGGTGGGGGCCCCAAGTGCTGCACACTGGAGATCAGGGGGGAGAACTGACATGACCACCAGCGCAGAGCTGATCGAAGTGAGCGAGCGCCGCGGCGCCCACAACTACCATCCACTGCCCGTCGTGATCCATGAGGCGCACGGCGCCTGGGTCACCGACGTCGAGGGCAAGCGGTATCTGGACTGCCTGTCCGGCTACTCCTCGCTCAACTTCGGCCACGGGAACCCGAAGATCATCGAGGCCGCGAAGGAGCAGCTCGAGCGGCTCACGCTGACCAGCCGGGCCTTCTACCACGACCAGTTCGCGCAGTTCTGCACCGGGCTCGGCGACCTCACGAGCAAAGACATGGTCCTGCCCATGAACACCGGCGCCGAGGCCGTGGAGACCGCCATCAAGGTGGCGCGCAAGTGGGGCTACGAGGTCAAGGGCGTCGAGCCCGACCAGGCCAACATCATCGTGATGGAGGGCAACTTCCACGGGCGCACCACCACGATCGTCAGCTTCTCCACCGACCCGGAGGCGCACGACAACTTCGGCCCGTACACGCCCGGCTTCCGGCTCGTCCCGTACGGCTCCGCCGACGCGATCAGGCAGGCCGTGGACGCCAACACGGTCGCCGTGCTGGTCGAGCCGATCCAGGGCGAGGCCGGGGTGCTGGTGCCGCCGGACGGCTTCCTGAGCGACGTGCGCGCGCTGTGCACGGCCGAGGGCATCCTGATGATCGCCGACGAGATCCAGTCGGGGCTGGGGCGCACGGGGCAGACGTTCGCGTGCGACCACGAGGGCGTGGTGCCCGACATCTACGTCATGGGGAAGGCGCTCGGCGGCGGGGTCGTACCGGTCTCGGCGATCGCCGCGAACCGGGACGTGCTCGGGATCATCCACCCGGGCCAGCACGGCTCCACGTTCGGCGGCAACCCGCTGGCCTGCGCGGTGGCGAACGCGGTCATCGAGATCCTGAACACCGGCGAGTTCCAGGCCAGGGCCGCCAAGCTGGGCGAGGTGCTGCACACGCGGCTGCGCGAGCTGATCGGCAAGGGCGTGCTCGAGGTGCGCGGGCGCGGGCTGTGGGCGGGCGTGGACATCGACCCCGACCTGGCCAGCGGGCGCGAGATCTCGAAGGCGCTGATGAAGCGGGGGGTGCTGGCCAAGGACACGCACGGGTCCACGATCCGGCTGGCGCCGCCCATCGTCGTCTCCGAGGACGACCTGCTCTGGGCGATCGACCAGCTCGTCGACGCCATCTACGAGTTCAGGAACCGCTAGGCACAGCCTGTCCGGCTCCGCGAGGAAGGGCCCGGCCACCCTGCGTGGCCGGACCCTGTCCAGGGGAACGCTCCTCCGGTTCACGGGGTCACGCGCCGATGCGGCGCACGGTCACCGCCTAAGCGGTCACCCGCCAGACCTGCATGCCCTCCGGGGCGTCCTCGGCCGCGAACCCGGCCTCCTTCAGCTCGCTCACCAGCACCTCCGTCGCGGGCCAGTGGCTGGTGCCGGTGACCTCGTCCTCGCTGATCACCACGCCGCGCTGCCTGATCCGGTAGACGAACCGCGAGGTGACGCTCTCGCCCGCGACGTCGAGCACCTGCCCGGCGATCTCGTACGTGTGCCTGCCCACCTGGTACGAGCCCATGACCGCCGGCTCACCCGGCACGCGCGCGCCCCGGTCGCGCCAGTTGAACACCAGCCGCCCGCCCGGTTCGAGCTGCCTGGCCAGCACCCGCCACAGCTCGGCCCGCTCGGCGGCGGGGAAGCTCTGCAGCACCGAGATCATCACGACGGCCTCGACCGGCTCGTCCACCTCCACGTCCAGGGCCCCGCACGGCAGCACGGTCACGCGGCGCACCGCGTCCGGGTCGTGGGCCAGGCGCGAGACCAGCACCGAGCGCATGCCGAGCGACGGCTCCAGGGCGTAGATCTCGGCGGGGGTCACGCGGGCGATGAGCTCGGTGATGAGGCCGGTGCCGGCGCCGATCTCGATGACGCTCCGCCGGACGTCCGCCAGCAGCGGGGGCAGCAGCTCGCGGATCTCGGGCACGTGGCCGTCCTCGTGCCAGAGGTCGTAGAAGGGCACGGCGACGGCGTAGTTGTCCTCGTACATGGGACTTCAGCGTAGATGCGTGGAGTCGATCGGTTTGACCACCTCGCCGGTGGAGCCGTACCAGGTGACCTGGTCGGGCAGGGTGAGCGTGGCCAGCGCGTTCTGGAACCAGGGGCCCTTGGTGACGCGCCACCGGAACGGCGGGCGCGGGATGCCCGCCAGCCGCGCCAGCAGGGTGCCGACCAGGGTGGCGATCGAGAACTGGGTGAACACGTTGGCCCAGCGCAGCATCCGGCTGAGCGGGTTGCGGACCGGCGAGCAGACGACCTGGAAGACCGGCCCGCCGTCGGCCTTGGCCAGGTAGGAGTAGTGGACGTCGCCCGACAGGATCAGCACGGGCTTGCCCACCCCGATCAGCAGCCGGGCCAGGTCGTCGAACGAGCGCCGGAACGCCGCCCAGTGCTCCAGGTCGACGGCCTGCCGGAACTTCTCCGACCACCGCCGCACCAGCGGGCCCCACTTGCCGTCGCACAGGGCCTCGTTCCAGTTCTGTACGCCGTGCACGCCCTCGGGCAGCAGGAACGGGATCGACGAGCCGATGATCAGCTGCTCGGCCGGCCGCCGCGCCTGCTCCTCCAGCCAGGCCCACTCCCCGGGGTCGAGCATGCGGCGGTCGCCGGGGGTGAGCTGCCTGGCGCACCTGGTGTCCACCATGATCAGGCGGGCGGGCCCGAGGTCGCGGGCGTAGCTCCAGCGGTTGCTGCTCGGCTCGGCGTCGGCCCGCTCGGCGAACGCGTCGAGCGCCGCGCCGCCGTCACCGGCCATCAGCTTGGCCAGCACCGGGTCCTCGGCCCGCTCGGCCGGCGAGAGGTTGCCGAGGTGCTGGTAGATCCAGTAAGCCCCCAGCCCGGACATCACCCGGTGGGGCCACCACGGCACCTTGGCCATCTCCTCGCGCCAGGGCTGCGAGGTGTTCCAGTCGTCGCGCAGGTCGTGGTCGTCGAAGATCATCGCGCTCGGCACGGTGGACAGCAGCCAGCGGATCTCGGTCTCGGTCCACGCCTGGCGGTAGAGCTCGGCGTACTCCTCGAAGTCGGCGATCTCCCCCTGCGGCTCCGTGGTCCTGCGGGCGCGGATGTAGGCCAGCATCTCCGGCGAGGGGTTGTCGGCGTAGACCTGGTCGCCGAGGAGCAGCAGCAGGTCGGGCCACTCCTCCTCGTCCGCCTGCGCGAGGTGCTCGCCGTAGGCGCGCAGGACGTCGTCGCCGTGGCTGCGTACGTGCGCGGCGTCGTGCGGCACGCTGGTGCGGCACGACCCGAACGCCAGCCGCCGCGCCCCTCCGGCGGGCAGCAGCCGGATCCGGCTCGGCGGGCGACCCGCCAGGGGCCATACCTGCTCCCCGTCGAGCTTCACCGAGTACGAGGCGATATCCTGGGACAACTCAACGAGATCCACGATCGCGTAGTGGTGACCGTGCACGGCGAAGGTGGGCGACCGATAAGTCCTGCCGTCCGCCTCGACGGCGACCGTGCCGGGTTCGGCGGTCTCCACCCAGATCGAGGCGCTGACGGAGTCGACATAGCGCAACAGCGGTCCCACCACGAGTGCGGGCATTCGACCCCCGATTCGACGTTCCGGCATACTCTCGCCCGCAAGCCTGCCAGAGTGGCACGGTCCACAGCATCCGATCACCGGCTTGGATTTCTACCAACAACTAGGCAAGGTCAAACGCCCCGCTCTAGGATGATCGTGACAACAACGCCCAAATGGGGAAGGCAATGGCGCTTTTTCCGCAAATAGGGCGTACATAACAGGAGGAATTCCTTCCATGAGCATCATGGTGCCGTCAAAGACGCCGGCCCTGATCACCCCGGGCCGTCAGGCCCTCGATTCCGCTCTCCAGCAGCTCGACCAGGCCGCCGAGCATCTCGGGCTCGAAGACGGGCTCCGCACGATGCTGGCCACGCCCCGCCGCTCGCTGACCGTCTCGGTCCCGGTGCGGCGCGAGGACGGCCGCCTGGACGTCGTCCAGGGCTTCCGCGTCCAGCACAACGTCTCGCGCGGCCCCGCCAAGGGCGGGCTCCGGTTTCATCCCGGCACCGACATCCACGAGGTCACCGCGCTCGCGATGTGGATGACGTGGAAGTGTGCGCTGGTCGGCATCCCGTACGGCGGCGCCAAGGGCGGCGTGGCCGTGGACCCGGCCGGGCTCACCACCCGCGAGCTGGAGCGGATGACCCGCCGCTACGTCAACGAGATCCTGCCGCTGATCGGCCCGGAGAAGGACATCCCGGCGCCCGACGTCGGCACCGACGAGCAGACCATGGCCTGGATCATGGACACCTACAGCGTCAACGCCGGCTACTCGGTGCCCGGTGTGGTCACCGGCAAGCCGACGACGCTGGGCGGCTCGCTCGGACGCGCGGGCGCGACCTCGCGCGGCGTGCAGATCGCGGCCCTGGCCGCGCTCGGCCGCTCGCCGGAGGGCGTGACCGTGGCCGTGCAGGGCTTCGGCAAGGTGGGCGGGCCGGCCGCGCAGTTCCTGTCCGACGCGGGGTGCACGGTGGTGGCGGTGTCCGACGCCACCGGCGCCGTTCACTCCGCGCGAGGTCTGGACATCGCCCGGCTGCGCGCGTGGGTCGCCGAGACCGGCGGCGTGCGCGGCTTCCGGGAGGCCGACGCGCTGGCCCACGAGGACCTGTTCGAGCTGGACGTGGACATCCTGGTCCCGGCCGCGCTCGAGGGCGCGATCACGGAGGCCAACGCGCCCAGGATCCGCGCCCGCCTGGTCGTCGAGGGCGCCAACGGCCCCACCACGCCCGAGGCCGACGAGATCCTCGCCGCCAACGGCACCACGGTCGTGCCCGACATCCTGGCCAACGCGGGCGGGGTGATCGTGTCCTACCTGGAGTGGGTGCAGAACATGCAGGCCTACTCGTGGAGCTCCGGCGAGGTCGAGCTGAAGCTGCGCGACCTCATGCTGGGCGCGTTCTCCGAGGTCACGTCGCTGGCCGCCGAGCGCGGCCTGACGCTTCGGCAGGCGGCGCACGTCATCGGCGTGGGCCGGGTGGCCGAGGCGCACCAGATGCGCGGCCTCTACCCGTGAGCGCGACTTAAGTAGCACGGGGCCCGCCCAAGGTTCGATGCCGGGGCGGGCCTCGCGTTGGGACCCTGAACGGCATGAGAGGTTTCATCAACGTCGTCGCCGTGATCGCGATCATTCAGGGGTTGGGCGGGTTCATCGGGCGGGTGTGGTTCGACCGCGAATGGGGGTTCCTGCACCGGCTGGTGGAGTTGCCCCTGCCCGGTTATCTGGGCGTGGCGGTGGCCGGGGTGGTGGCGCTGGTCTGGACGGACGTGGCCAAGAAGCGCGAGCAGGGCTGAGCGCCGGCCGCCCGGCCGCCGAGCTCAGGGCCTGAGCCCGACCACGCCTAGCTCAGGCCCTGAGCTCGGCGTAGTCGAGCGCCTCCACCAGGCTCTCCAGGTCGCGCATGAGCTGATCGGTCCGCTCCCGCCCGAACGCCAGCGCGATCACCCCCTGCTGCTCGGCCACGGCCCCGTCCACCCGCGCGAGCAGCTCGGCCCCGCGCTCGGAGACGAACACCGCCACCCGCCGCCGATCCCCCGTCGACGGCCCCCGATAGACCAGCGCCCGGTCGATGAGCCGGTCGACGGCCTTGGTCAGCGTCGGGTGCGGCATCAGCACGGCCTCGGCGAGCTCTCCCATCGACTCGCCCCGGCCGTCGGCCAGCGCCCGCATGATGCGCCACTGCTCGACCGTGACGTCCTCGCCGGAGAGCACCGCCGCCAGCCCCCGGTTGACGCTGCGCTCCGCACGGCTCAGCAGATAGGCGAGTGAGGACCCGAGCCCAGAGGTGGTCATGGAGGAGGTCCTTTCGTCGGGGTGCTAGAAGGGAGGATACTCGTCGGCGTGGCGGCGACCGTCGATCCTCTCGAAGCGCGGCTCCTCCCCTCTGACTCGATCAGGATCGGCCTGGTCGTGCCCGTGTCCGGGGTGCTCGGCCTGATGGGCCCGTGTGCGATCAACTGCGCCGTGCTGGCCGCCGAGGAGATCAACGACCGGGGCGGCCTGCTGGGGCGGCAGGTCGAGCTGGTGCTCGTCGACGGCGGGCGGCCCGCGCAGGTGGTGGGGGCCGAGGTGGGCGGGCTGGTCCGGTCGGGCACGGTGGCGGCCGTGGCCGGGGCCCACGCGAGCGACGTGCGCGTGGCGGTGGTGGCCGCGATCGCGGGGCGGGTGCCGTTCGTGTACGCGCCGCCGTACGAGGGCGGGGGCCGCGCGCCGGGGGTCTACTTCCTCGGCGAGACCCCGGAGCGGCAGCTCGCGCCAGGCATCGAGTGGCTGATCGGCACGCGGCGGGCGCGCCGGTGGTACCTGCTGGGCAACGACTACATCTGGCCGCGCCTGGTGCACGCCAGCGCCCGCACGCGGCTGCGCGCGGCGGGCGCGACCGTGGTGGGCGAGCGGTTCGTCCGCTACGGCGCGGCGGTGAACTGGCTGGACCGGGTGGCCGACGCCAGGCCCGACGCGATCCTGCTGACGCTGATCGGCAGCGACCTGATCGCCTTCAACCGGGCGTACGCGGCCTCCGGGCTCGGGGCGGCCCGGCTGTGCGGGGCGCTGGAGGAGCACGGCCTGCTGGGCATCGGCGGCGACACCACCGGCGAGCTCTACTCGTCCATGGGCTACTTCCGTGGCCTGCCCACCTCGGCCGGCCTCGACTTCGCCGAGCGCTACGCCGCCCGGTTCGGCGCGGACGCCCCCATGCTCAACGCCCACGGACACGGCTGCTACGAGGCGGTCACGATGCTGGCCGCCCTGTGCGCGCGGGCCGGCTCGCTGGCGGTGCCCGCGCTGGACGCGGTCGCCGACGGCACCCGGATCACCAGCGCGCGCGGAACGCTCACGCTGCTCGATCGGCAGGTACGGCATCCCGTCCACCTCGGCAGGGCCGATGGCCTGGATTTCTTCCTACAGAAACCTTTTCAGTAGAAAGCTTTGGCTCTAAGGTGCGAATCGCCCCCCAAGCAGCTAGGAGCCGTCCATGAGCACAGTCGAGCAGTTCGGCTACCGCCAGGAACTCAAGCGTTCCCTGGGCTTCGCCGACCTGATGATCTATGGCCTGATCTTCATGGTGCCGATCGCACCCTTCGGCATCTTCGGTTCTGTCTTCTCCATCTCGCACGGGATGGTGGCGCTGGCCTACGTCATCGGGCTGGTGGCGATGGCGTTCACGGCGCTGTCGTACGCCCACATGGCCCGGGCCTTCCCGATGGCCGGCTCGGTCTACACCTACGCCGGGCGCGGCATCGCGGCCCCCGTCGGGTTCATGGCCGGCTGGGCGATCCTGCTGGACTACATCCTCGTGCCCTCGCTGCTCTACCTGATCGCCAGCATGGCCATGAACACCTTCGTACCGGTGATCCCCGTGTGGGCATGGCTGGTGGCGTTCGTCCTGCTCAACACGGTCATCAACTACCTGGGCATCCAGATGACGGCCAGGATCACCCGGATCATGCTGGTGGCCGAGCTGGCGGTGCTGGCGATCTTCCTCGTGGTCGGCGGCGTCGCCCTGGCCCAGGGCAAGGCGCAGACCGGCGCGCTGACCCCGCTCTTCGACTCCTCCTCCTTCACCTTCAGCGTGGCGTTCGCCGCCGCGTCGGTGGCCGTGCTGTCGTTCCTCGGCTTCGACGGCATCTCCACGCTGGCCGAGGAGAACCGCGAGGACGCCCGCCGCCTCGGCCGCTCCATGGTGGCCGCGCTGGCGGTGGCGGCCGTGCTGTTCGTGGTCCAGACGTGGGTGGCGGCGCTGCTCACCCCGAACCGGGCACAGCTGATCACGCAGGGCGACCTCAAGGGCAACGCCTTCTACGACACCGCCACGTTCGCCGGCGGGCCGTGGCTGGGGGTGCTCACCGCCGTGGCCACCGCCATCGCCTGGGGTTTCGCCAACTCGCTGGTCGCGCAGGCGGCCACCTCGCGCCTGCTGTTCGCGATGGGCCGCGACCGGCAGCTCCCGGGTTTCCTGGCCAAGGTGGACCCCAAGCACCGGGTGCCGGTCAACGCCACGCTGGTGGTGGCCGTCATCTCGCTGGTCGTGGGCATCTTCATGAGCACGAGGGAGAACGGCGCCACCGAGCTGGCCTCGCTGGTCAACTTCGGCGCGATGACCGCCTTCCTGCTGCTGCACATCGCCGTGGTCGTCCACTACACGGTCAGGCAGCGCAGCCGCAACTACTGGGCGCACCTGGTCGCGCCCGTGGTCGGCTTCGGCGTCCTGGTGGCCGTCGTGATCAACCAGAACGTCGCCGCCCAGTGGGTCGGCGGCGTCTGGCTGGCCGCCGGCCTGGTCGTCCTCGGCGTCTCGTATCTGCTGGGCCGCAGGCCCGTCCTACCGTCGGAGGTCAAGTGAACGTCGTCTCCTACCATCCCTCGCCGGAAGAGCTGAGCTACACCTTCGGGGGTCGCCCGGCCGTCGGCAAGGTACGGCCGGGCACGATCATGGAGCTGTACACCGAGGACTGCTTCGGCGGCCGGGTCCGTACGGTGGACGACCTGCCGTCGCAGGTGTGCGAGTTCCCCTATCTCAACCCGGTGACCGGCCCCTTCCACGTGGCGGGCGCCGAGCCCGGCGACACGCTGGCGCTGCACTTCGTCAAGATCACGCCGGCCCGGGACTGGGCGGTGTCCACCACGTTTCCCCACTTCGGCGCGCTGACCGGGACGCACACCACGGCCATGCTCCAGCCGCCGCTGGAGGAGCGGGTCTGGCGCTACGACATCGACCTGGAGCGGAACGTGGCCGTCTACCACGCCCGCAACAGCGACTTCAGCGTGGAGCTGCCGCTGGACCCGATGCACGGCACGGTCGGCGTCGCCCCCGGCGCGAACGAGGCCCGCATGACGATCACCCCCGACGCGCACGGCGGCAACATGGACACCCCGGAGCTGCGCGCGGGCGTCACCGTCTACCTGGGCGTCAACGTCGAGGGCGGGATGTTCTCGATCGGCGACGGGCACGGGCTGCAGGGACACGGCGAGGTGTGCGGCACGGCGGTCGAGTCGGCCATGAACACCGTGGTCGCGGTCGAGCTGATCAAGGGTGTGGCCACGCCGTGGCCACGGCTGGAGGACGACCTGCACCTGATGTCCACGGGGTCGGCCAGGCCGCTGGAGGACGCGTACCGGATCAGCCAGCACGACCTGGTCACCTGGACCTCGGAGCTGACCGGGCTGGACACGCTCGACGCCTACCAGCTCGTCAGCCAGGCCGGGCAGGCGCCGGTCGGGAACGTGTGCGACACCAACTACACCATGGTCGCCAAGCTGCCCAAGGCGTACGTGGCTCGGGCACCGGTCTACGAGTCCGCGCACGCTCGCCTGCGCGCGCTGGGTTCCGCGTACACAAGTTAGGGTAAACATTGATGTCGCAGGTCAGAGCACTGATCATCTTCGTCCTAGAGTGGGAAGGTGCTCAGGTTGGTGCTGTCTCTGGTCCTGCTCGATCCAGCCGCCGTCACCGAGGTGTCCCAACGAAACGTCCCCGTTCCCCGCGTGCTCACCCCTGAGGGCGACCGCCTGGGCTACGCGCCGGTCCCGCGCCCCTACACGGGGGCGCGGCGGCTGGCGGGGGTGCTGCTCGGCCACGATCCGGTCGCGAAGACGGACGTCCTGTGCGGGGGCACGGTGATCGGCTCCCGCAGTCGCAGCCTGGTGCTGACGGCGGCGCACTGCCTGTACCACGACGGGCGGCTGCTCAAGCACCTGGCCTTCCTGCCCGGGTACGACCGCGGCCGGCCGCGGCTGGGGGTCTGGCCGGTCGTGCGGACGTGGGTGCCGGCCCGGTGGCGCACGCGGCCGTACTCGCCGGACCTGCTGCCGTACGACGTGGGCCTGGTCGGCGTCGTCCGCCGCAAGCGCCCGCTGGAGGACGTGACCGGGCGGGGCCTGTCACCCATGCCCACCTCCCGGGGCACCGAGCTGCGCGGGCTGGAGCTGCTCGGCTACCCGGTGGGCAAGGGCTATCCGGGCACCACGATGTACCGGTGCCTGGGCGACACGGTCGAGGGCATCTCGCAGGGGCCGGGGCTGATGGTCACGCGCAACTGCCACGCCGCCGCCGGCGGCAGCGGCGGCCCCGCGTTGTACGGCGGCTCGGTGGCGGGCGTCGTGTCCTCCTCCAGCCCGCTGAGCGACGCGAAGGGCTACACCGTGCTGACCCGGCTGGGGCGCCGGCCGTTCGAGCGGATGTTCGCCAGGGCCGACCGCGCGATGCGGCTCACTCCGTCGTCCTGACGATCTCCTCGCAGAGGGCGTGGGTGGCCAGCGCGTCACCGGCGTCGATCCGGCGGCCCTCGCGCACGGCGGCGAGGAACTCCAGGCAGATCTGCTCGATGCCGCGCTGTCTGGCCACCGGCACCCAGTCGGGCCGCCTGGCGAGCGTCTCGCCGCCCCGGTAGTCGATGACGTCGCCGAGGTTGACCACCCGGCGCTTGACGCCGTCGCCCATGGCCTCGCAGCTCTCCTCGCCGGCGCCGCTCATCCGGTTCATGACGCCGATGGCGGTGAACCCGTCGCCCGACAGCTCCAGGACGATGTGCTCGATCAGGCCGTCCTTGACGCGGGTCCTGATGGACGTGCCGGTGACCTGGCCCGGGGCGAGGAACCTCAAGGTGTCCGCCACGTGGATGAAGTCATCGAATATCGCCCGCCGGGGGGTGTCGGGGTGGTTGTCGCGGTTCTTCTCCATGAGGATCAGGTGCCGGGGATGGGCGGCCAGCCCGGCGTACCCGGGGGCGTGGCGGCGGTTGAAGCCCACCATCAGGGACCTGTCCCCGGCCCTGGCCAGGCGTACGAGGTGCTCGGACTCGGCCAGGGTGTAGGCGATCGGCTTGTCGACGTAGACGTGGATCCCGGCGTCGAGCAGCTGCTCGACGATCTCCGGGTGGGCCTCGGTGGCGGCGTGCACGAACGCCGCCTCGACCCCGGCCTTGATCACCTCGTCCACGCTGGTGGACCGGGCGGCGATGCGGTAGGCGTCGCCGAGCCGGTCCAGCCGGGTCTCGTTGCGGGTGCAGAGGTGCAGGTCAAGGGCGGGCTGGGCGGCGAGCACGGGAAGGTAGGCCTTCTCCGCGATGTCGCCCAGGCCGATCAGCGCTGTCTTCACCCGTCGAGCGTAGCCTTGAGCGCCTGGGCGATCGGGGTAGGCGCGACGCCGAACGTGCTCTGGAACGCCGAGGAGTCGAGCACGTAGGGCGCGACGAACTGGTAGCGGATGTGCCGCATCTCGCCGATCATCGGCGAGAACAGCCCGGCCGCCCGGACCACCGGCCACGGCAGCTGCGTCATCCGGGGCGCGGGCCGGCCGAGCAGCGCGGCCATGCGCTCCCCGAGCTGCCGGAAGGTCAGCGGCTCGGCGGTGGGCACGTGCCAGGGCCGCCCCCAGGCCCGCTCATCGCTCCCGGCGACGACCAGCGCGTCGGCCACGTCGGGCAGGTACGTCCAGCTGTGCGGCATGTCCGCCGGCCAGACCAGCTGGATGGTCTTGCCCGCCCTGAGCGGCACGAGGAAGCGGTCGCCCATGTAGGACTGGTCGGTGGCGCCGGGGCCGAAGTAGTCGGAGCCGCGCACCTCGGTGGCCCTGATCCGGCCGGCCCGGTGCGCGGCCAGCGCGTCGGCCCACATCCTGGCCCGGACCTGGGCCTTGGGGCTGGTGGAGGCGAGCGGCAGGTCCTCGGTCATCGGGACCGACACGGGGCCGTACGGGTAGAGGTTGCCGAGCATCACGTACACGGCGCCGGTGGCCTCGGCGGCGCCCAGGAACGACGCGGCCATCGGCGGCCAGTCGGTGAGCCAGCGGTGGTATTTCGGGTTGACGCAGTTGTACAGGACGTCGGCCCCCTTGGTGACCTCGGTCAGCCGGGCCCGGTCCGCGACGTCGGCGGCCACCTTGACCGCACCCGCCGGGCCGCTGCCCGACCGGGTCACGACGACGACCTCGTGTCCCTGGGCCATGAGCTTGGCGGCCAGATGCGTACCGACCTGGCCGGAACCCACGACGACGTGCTTACCCATGATCAGACCTCTTTCCAGACGATGCGGAGAACCGCGTTGAGAACGAAGAGCGCGGAGAAGACGGCGGCGGAGGTGACCAGCCCGGAGGCGTAGAGCGCGAGGGCGCCGCCGCCGAACCAGAGGATCTCCAGCGCGGCCCGCGCCAGGCCGGTCAGCGGGTAGGTGGCGTTCGCGCCGCCCCCCGCCCCGAACAGCGCCCAGGCGGCCACGAACAGCGCCGGGCCGCCGAGCCCCGCCAGCAGCTTGACGATCCAGTGGGGGCTGACCGTGAAGCCCCAGTAGGCCACGGAGGCCAGCACGCCCAGCTCGAGCAGGAACATCAGCAGGGCGTTGGCGTTCTTGGCGAGGGCGAGCATTCCGGGCCTCCGTGAGTGGTGTTCGCTTACGAGAGCAATGCTCTCTCAAAAGAGCGCCAATCGTCAAGAGCAGTGCTCTCGATTTTTGGCACCGCTCTGATAATCTGCTTCACATGACAGCCAGCCGAACCGCCAGAGAACGCGTCAGGGCCGAGCTCACCAAGGAGATCACCGACATCGCGCGACGCCAGCTCGCCACCGAAGGGGCCGGCGGCCTGTCGCTGCGGGCCGTGGCGCGCGAGATGGGCATGGTCTCCTCGGCCATCTACCGCTACTTCCCGAGCCGCGACGACCTCCTCACCACGCTGATCATCGACGGCTACAACGCGCTCGGCGAGGCCGTCGAGCGGGCCGAGGCCACGTGCCCGCGCGTGGCATACCGGCAGCGATGGCTGACGGCCTGCCACGCCGTGCGCGACTGGGCGGTGGCCCACCCCCACGAAATACGCGCTGATCTACGGCTCCCCCGTGCCCGGCTACCAGGCGCCGCAGGACACGATCGCGGCCCGCGTACGCGACGTCACCGTGCTGGGCCGCATCGTCGCCGACGCCTGGCGGGCGGGCGCGCTGCGGACCCCGGAGACCGACGCCCCGCCCGAGCTCGGGCCCGACTCCGCCAACTTCCGCGCGCTCATGCCCGAGGTGCCCGACAGCGTGATCTGGCTGGCCCTCACGGCGTGGACCACGTTGTACGGGTGGGTCAACTTCGAGGTGTTCGGCCAGTTCAACAATGCGATCGACGACCGGGGCACGGCGTTCGGGCATGCCATGGGGCTGATGGGCGACACGATGGGGCTTGCTCAGTAAGACTTACTAAGTTTTACTGAATACATGGCACGCAGGACACAGGAGCTCGGCCGCTTCACGGACGTGGCGCTGCTGGTGCTCATCAGCCTCGCGGAAGGGCAGAAGCACGGCTACCGGATGATCGGCGACATCGAGGAGTTCTCGGGGACGTCGCTGGAGCCGGGCACGCTCTACGGGGCGCTGATGCGGCTGGAGGAGCGCGGCTGGATCGAGCCGGTGGGGTCCGCGGAGCGGCGCAAGCCGTACCGGATCACCGAGGGCGGGCGGGAGGCGCTGCGCGAGCAGCTCGCCACGCTCCGCCGCGTCGAGCAGGCGGGGATCACACGCGTGTCTTGGGGGCAGGCATGATGAGGACGCTGGCGAAGGTCGTGCTGGGCTGCTACCCGAAGGTGTGGCGGCAGCGCTACGGCGAGGAGGTCGCCGACCTGGTCGCCGCGCGGCCGGTACGCGCGCGCACGGTGCTCGACCTGGCCGGCGGCGCCGCCGACGCGTGGCTGCACCGGCGGCACATCCCCGGGGGCAAGCCCATCAGGATCCCGCTCCCGCTGCTGCTGCCCGTCGCCGGCTACGGGCTGCTCAATCTGTGGAATCCCGGCGTGCGCGACATGACCAGCATCAACGGCGTCTGGGCCCAGGCGGCGAGCCTGGGGCCGATCGCCGAGCAGCTGGCCAACGCGGCGACGTCACTGTTCATCGCGGCGGCCGCGATGGGCGCGCTCTCGGTGATGCCGCTGCTGCTCACCTCGTTGGCCGCCTCGTGGCGGCCGTCGGCCGGTGCCGTCACCCGGGGCAGGGCGCGTGGGGTGGTCGCGACCGCTCCGCTCCTCGCGCTCCCGATCTGGGGGTTCTGCTCCATGTACTACAGCATGGCCTTCGACGGCGGCGGGTTCCCCGTCGGGCCGCTGGGTCACGCGATGCTCGGCGGCTTCATGGGGCCGATCGTGCTGGCGCTGGTGCTGCCGCTGCCCTCGATCGCGGCCAAGGCGCCCGCCCTCGTGCCCGACGTGCGGGCGAGCGGCAACACGCTCGCGGTGGCGGCCATCCTGAACGCGATCGGCTGGCTGGCCATCGCGGTCCTGCTGGCCATGGGCCTGACCCAGGCGTCGCCGCGGTTCCTGATCGCCATGGCGGCCAGCGTGCTGGTCAGCATCGGGATGACCGCGCTGGTCGCGAGAAGCGCGCTCCGGCAGGGCCGCGCCACCGTGGGCGAGCTCAGCCTCGCCTGACCACCCCGCCGACCAGGCTTGTCCGGCCCGCGGTGGGGCAGGGGGCGGTCAGCTTCGGGCCGGTTTGAGCAGGGGCACGAGCACCTCGTCCACGATCTCGACCACGAGCCGGTCGGGGATGGGCGGCCCCTCGAAGAGGAAGTGGTGGCGCAGCAGGGCGTGCCCGGCGTCGAGCCGGCGGGGGGTGACATCCGCCGGATCCACCTCCCCGCGCTCGACGGCCCGGCGGACGACCTCCTCCATCAGCTTCCTGCTGACACCCTGCGAGTTCCGCCGCATGCTACCGAGCGGCGACTCGCCCCTGAGCGCCTCCCCGAGCAGCCCGCGCATCGCCTCTCCGGCCGGGCCGGACAGCGCCTGCGCCGTGCGGGTGAGCATCGCCACCAGGTCGTCGCGGAGGTTGCCCATGTCGGGCGAGCTCTCCGGCGTGGGCAGCGACTGGTAGACCGCCTGCATCACCAGCTCGATGCGGGTGGGCCAGCGCCGGTAGAGCGAGGCCTTGCTGGCCTTGGCCCGCTCGGCGACGCGCTCCATGGTCAGCCCGGCATAGCCGACCTCGGCCAGCTCGTCGAGCGTGGCCTGGTAGATGGCGGCGCTGAGCGCCTCGCCCCGGCGCCGTGGCTGCTTGCGGTGGTCGGTGACCATGGTGGCAATTTTAGGGAGCGCCGGTGACCGCGCCGTCGTGGGCGGTGACCGCCTGCCCGGTCACCCTGCCGGTGTCGCCGTTGACGGTGACCACCTGCCCGTCCGCCAGCACCGACGTCGCCGTGCCGGTGCCCATGACGGCCGGGATGCCGTACTCCCTGGCCACGATCGCCGCGTGCGAGGCCGTGCCCCCGGTGTCCACGACCACGGCCGCCGCCTGCTGGAACAGCGGCGTCCACGACGGGTTCGTGTACGGGCAGACGAGCACGTCGCCGGCGGCGAGCCGGCCGAACTCGGCGGGGGTCCTGATCACCTTCACCGGCCCCGTCGCGCTGCCCCCGCCGGCCGGCGCCCCCGTGACCAGCGCGTCCCCCGGATCGGAGGCCGGGAAGACCGCGGCGGGGTCGAGCAGCCGCACCCCGGCCAGCTCCTCCCGCTTGGCCGCCCGTGCCCTGACGGTCTCGCGCAGCCGCTCGGCCGCCTCCCCTCGCAGGGCGGCCACGTCCGCGATCGCCTCCAGCTCCTCCAGCCGCAGGTGGAAGACGTCCTCCGGCTGACCGAGCACGCCCGCCGCGCGCAGCCGGCGGCCCATCTCCAGCAGCGACCTACGCAGGACGGGCTGCGGCATCATGAAGTAGAAGTGGCTGTCCTCGCGGAAGGCGACGCCCGCGCGGGCCGCCGCCACCCAGCGCGCGACCCTGGCTCGGCGGCGCTTCGAGCGCAGGAGGGGGTGGGCGAGCAGGCGTTCGAGCGCGTCGTCGGGCTCCTTCTGCGGGGGCGGCCCGGCGGCCAGCACCCTGACCAGGTCGAGGACGACCTCGGGGGCGTCGCCCCAGGTGGGCACGGTGACGAGGAGAGGGCTCGCGGTCTCGCGGTGGCCGTACTCCGCCAGGAACGCCGCCAGCGCGTCCGCGAACTCGGCGGGCGGCGGGTCGGTGTCCAGGGCTCCCGTGCGCCTGGCCACCTCGGCCAGGTGTTCCAGCGCCCGGTTGGTGTCCGTGGTACGGGTACGCGCCCCGTGCAGCAGGTCGCCGAACAGCGCCCGCCGCCCGAGCAGCCTGGTCGTCACCAGCAGCCGCAGCATCGCCAGCCCGAAGCCCGGCAGGTAGTCCACCCGCAGGTCGGCCACGGGCGTCACCAGGGCGAGCGCCTGCCTGGGCACGCGCCGCAGCTCGGCCCACGACATCGCGCCCAGGTCGCGGGCGCCCAGCTCCTCGATCGCCGCCAGGTAGTCGCGGAAACGCGGGTCTCGCGTCCACCGGGCGGGGTCGTACCGTCTGGCCTTGGCCAGCAGCCGGAACGGCGTCGCGAGCACCTTCACCGTGGGGTGCGGGGCGGGCGGCAGGAGCTGGTAGACGACGCCGTCCTCCTCGCGCAGGAAATCCTCGAACGCGCGCCGCACGCCGAAGGTGCCCAGGACCTTGCCCATCAGCCCGGCCGGGCCGTACGGGACCCACGTGGACATGTCGATCGGATACGGCCGCTCGGGCAGGTATTCCAGCAGGACCGTGGCCAGGCGGCGCTGCACCGGGTTGAGCCTGCCCACCGGGGGCGGCGGCAGCGCGGTCATCGGGCGGGCCTGCAGCAGGTGGACGCGGCCGCCCGCGTACGCCCACTCGATGTCCTGCGGGCGGCCGAAGTGCGCGGCCACCTCGCGGCCCAGCCGGCCCAGCTCGGCCAGGACCGCGTCGGGCAGCCGCTCGGCGCCCTCGTCCGTGCCGCTCTCGCGGGTGACGCCGCCGCCCGCCGTGCCGCGAATGACCACCTCGCGGCGGCCGGGCGTGAAGTCGGCCTTCCCCGACGGGTGCAGCACGTAGTGGTCCGGCGTGACCAGGCCGGACACGACGGCCTCGCCCAGGCCGCTGCTGGCGTCGATCACGATCCGGGTCCGGTCGCCGCTGACCGGGTTCGCGGTGAACATGACGCCCGCCACGTCCGCCTCGACCATGCTCTGCACGACCACCGCGATCCGTACCTCGGAGTCGTCGATGCCCAGCTTGGCGCGGTAGGCGACGGCGCGGTCGGTGAAGAGCGAGGCCCAGCAGCGGCGTACGGCGTCGAGCAGCGCCGCCTCGCCGACGACGTTGAGGTAGGTGTCCTGCTGCCCGGCGAACGCGGCGCCGGGCAGGTCCTCGGCGGTGGCGCTCGACCGTACGGCCACGGGGCCGCCGCCGAGCGCGGCGTAGGCGTCGACGATCGCCTGCCGCAGGTCGTCGGGCAGCTCGACCCGCTCGAAGGCGGCCCGGGTGTTGCGGCCCTGGGCGACCAGCTCGTACGCGTGCGTGGTGACGACGAACCCACCGGGGACCGGGAAGGAGTTCCTGACGAGCTCGCCCAGGTTGGCGCCCTTTCCGCCGGCCATGGCCAGGTCACCCCGGCCGAAGGCGTTCAGGGGTGCGACGAGTTTCACTGTCTCTCCTCGACGTATGAGGTGGTACGGAGTGGCCGCGCGGGCAGCGCCAGCGCGAGGACGAACGCCACGGCGAGCAGCGGCGCCATGGCGGCGAACACGGGCGGCACGGCCTCGGCGAACGCCTGGCGGACGCCTGGCGGCAGGTTCGACGGCGAGGTGCTGGAGATGCCCGACCGCAGCGTGATCAGGGCGCCCACGAGCGCGACCCCGGCCGAGGCCCCGATCTGGCGCAGGAACGTCACCGACGAGGTGGCGGTGCCCAGGTCGGCGTACTCCACGGCGTTCTGGGCGGCCAGCACCATCACCTGCATGACGAGCCCGACCCCCAGCCCGGTCAGCGACATGGCGAGAACGAGCCCGGCCGTCGAGCCCGCGGTCAGCCCGATCAGCCCGAGCCCCACCGCCGCCAGGGCCGTGCCCGCGACGGGGTAGGGCTTGTACGTGCCGGTCCGGGTGATGAGCCGCCCCGACACGACGGTGGTCAGCAGCACCCCGCCCATCAGCGCGGTCACCAGCAGCCCGGCCTGCGTGGCGCTGGTGCCGTGGGCGATCTGCACGTACGCCGGCATGTACGTGACCGTCCCGAACAGCGCGAAGCCGATGACCAGGCTGATCAGCACGGGGACCGCGAACGCCCGGTCCCTGAACAGCCGCAACGGCAGGATCGGGTCCTTGGCGTACCGCGCGCTGACCAGCCACGCCGCCACCCCTGCCGCCGCCAGCGCCAGGTAGGCGGGATTCCTGGTCTGCCCCACCATGACCACGCCCACCACGGCGACGGCCAGCGTGACGGCCCCCGCGACGTCGAGCGGCGCCCGCGACTGTGGCCGCGGCAGCTTGAGCGTGAGACTCAGCACGACCAGCGCCAGCAGTCCGAGCGGCGGGTAGATGGCGAAGATCCACCGCCAGCTCAGCCGGTCGATGAAGAACCCGCCGACCAGCGGCCCGCCCACGGCGGCCACGACATACGCCGCCCCGATGAACCCGAGGTAGCGCCCCCGGTCCCGGGGACTCACGATCTCCCCGATGATCGCCTGTGCCCCGATCATCAGCCCGCCACCGCCCAGCCCCTGGATCGCGCGGAAGGCGATGAACTGCGGCATCGACGTGGCCAGCGCGCACAGCACGGCGCCGGTCACGAAGACGACGATGGCGACCTGCATGGTGGGCTTGCGTCCGTACCGGTCGCCGAGCTTGCCGTAGACGGGCATGACGACGGTGGCGGCGACGAAGTAGGCGGTGACGACGGCGGGCATCTGCTCCAGCCCACCGAGCCCACCGGCGACGGCGGGGAGCGCGGGGGCCATGATCGTCTGGTCGAGCGCGCCCAGCAACATCGCCAGTATCAGACCCGACAGCACGAAGCCCATGGCACCGCTCCTTAGAGAACGAACCGTTCTCTAAGGAGCATAGGATTCATTCCATAGAAACGCAACGTTCACTAACACGAAGAAGAGGTACGACGACCCTCGCCGCACCCGGGCACGGCCTTGCGGAGGAGGGGCGCGAGAGGCGACTGCTTGGCGGGATCCCCCGCTCAGGCGGCACACCGGCCCGCGCTGCGCCCGCACGGGTGTGGTGCGCGAGACCGGAGGCAACGGAAGGGCGCAACCTCCCGTACGCCCGCCCAGGAGAACCGCCACCACACCCGCCCCGCCCTGACACGGCCCCTCAGGGGAGGCGGGTGGGAGGCAGGGAGGGCACAAGGCGCACGAGCGGCCAGGACCTGCGAGGGAGCGAGGCGGAAGGGCAAGGCGCTGCAAGGGCCGGGAAGCGTGAGAGGGCGCGAGGAGCGCGATGCCCGCCGCGGGAGTCGCGGGCGGGCGGCGTGTGCGAACAGCGGGGACCCCGCTCCCCACGCCCTCGGCGAAGGTCCTTGGAAGGGGAGCGGGAGGCCCGTGGTCAGACAGTGCGGGTGGAGGAGCGGGGACCGCTCACACCATCAGCGGGAAGCGCGGTTGACCGCGGAGATGATGGCCTTCAGGGAGGCCGTCGTGGTGTTGGCGTCGACGCCAACGCCCCACAGCACCTTCCCGCCGATCTCGCACTCCAGGTAGGAGGCGGCCTTGGCGTCGCTGCCGGCGCTCATCGCGTGCTCCACGTAGTCGAGGACCCGCGCCTGGATGCCGACCCCCGCGATGGCGTCGATGAACGCCGAGATGGGGCCGTTCCCGGTGCCCGCGATCTCGCGGATCTCACCGTCGACGCGTACGTCGGCGCTGATGCGGTCCTTGTCGTCCACCGTGGACTCGTGGCGGTGGGCCATGAGGCTCAGGCGGCCCCAGCGGTTGGCCGGGTTGGGCAGGTATTCGTCGCGGAAGATCTCGAACATGGCGGCCGGGCTGATCTCGCCGCCCTGCTCGTCGGTGCGGGCCTGGACGACCTTGGAGAACTCGATCTGCAGCCGGCGCGGCAGGTCGAGCTGGTGGTCGGCCTTCATGATGTAGGAGACCCCGCCCTTGCCCGACTGGCTGTTGACCCGGATGACGGCCTCGTAGGTGCGGCCGATGTCCTTCGGGTCGATGGGCAGGTAGGGGACGGCCCAGGTGAACTCGTCGACCGGCACGCCGGCGGTGGCCGCGTCGCGCTCGAGGTGCTCGAAGCCCTTCTTGATGGCGTCCTGGTGGGAGCCGGAGAAGGCGGTGTAGACCAGCTCGCCGCCCCACGGGTGGCGCGGGTGCACGGGCAGCTGGTTGCAGTATTCGGTGACGCGGCGGATCTCGTCGATGTCACTGAAGTCGATCTCGGGGTCGACGCCCTGGGAGAACAGGTTCATCCCCAGCGTGACCAGGCAGACGTTGCCGGTGCGCTCGCCGTTGCCGAACAGGCAGCCCTCGATGCGGTCGGCGCCGGCCATGTAGCCCAGCTCGGCGGCGGCCACGGCGCTGCCGCGGTCGTTGTGCGGGTGCAGCGACAGGACGATCGAGTCGCGGTGCTTGAGGTTGCGGTGCATCCACTCGATCTGGTCGGCGTAGATGTTGGGGGTGGCCATCTCGACCGTGGCCGGCAGGTTGATGATGACCTTGCGGTCGGGGGTGGGCTGCCACACCTCGTTGACCGCGTCGCACACCTCGACCGCGTATTCCAGCTCGGTGCCGGTGAACGACTCCGGCGAATACTGGAAGTAGACGTCCACGTCGGTGGCGTCGGCGAGCTTCTTGACCAGCTTGGCGCCCTCGACCGCGATGGCGGTGATGCCCTCTTTCTCCTGGCCGAACACGACGCGGCGCTGGAGGGTGGAGGTCGAGTTGTACAGGTGCACGATGGCCTGCTTGGCGCCCTCGATCGACTCGAAGGTGCGCTCGATCAGCTCCGGCCTGGCCTGCGTCAGCACCTGGATGGCCACGTCGTCGGGGATGCGGCCCTCTTCGATGATCTGCCGGATGAAGTCGAAGTCGGTCTGCGAGGCGGCCGGGAAGCCCACCTCGATCTCCTTGTAGCCCATGCGTACCAGCAGCTCGAACATCTGGAGCTTGCGGTGGGAGTCCATCGGGTCGATCAGGGCCTGGTTGCCGTCGCGCAGGTCCACCGCGCACCAGCGGGGCGCCTTGGTGATGACCTGATCGGGCCAGGTGCGGTCGGTCAGCCGGATGGGTTCGAACGGCTGGTAACGGTGGATCGGCATGCGGCTGGGCTGCTGGGCGGTCATGGCTGATGCTCCTCGTCGGTCTGCGGAAGAAAGCGGCCGACGCGCATGGCTCGCTCCGCGGCGAGGGAGCCGGCCTTAGAGGCCCCCGCCGCGGCAGCTAAGAAGGAGCCCGCGCAGCATGCCATGAACGCTACCAGACACCTCGGGATGCACCGCCCCGGATCTCAGATCCTGAGAAACATCAGTCCGCGATCAGGACGCTGAGACAGGTCACGCAACCCTCGATCCGCTCGTACTCGGAAATATCAACCTTTGTCACGATAAATCCGCGCTTTTCGAGCATGGCGGCGGTCTGCGGCGCCGACGCGGCCAGCAGGACGCGGTCGCCGCCCAGCGGCACCACGTGCGCCCCCGACTCCTCCTCCGGCACCAGCAGGCCGGGCAGGTCCACGCGGCGCGGGTCCCCGATGAGCGTCCCGTCGGGCAGCGCCGTCACCGCCGACTTCAGGTGCAGCACCCCGCTCATGACCACGGGCACGACCCGGCGCTCGGGGAGCAGGGCGGTCAGCTGCGTGATGCCCTCGGCGCTGGTACGGGCGGACCTGCCCACGTACACGGTGGGGCCGGTCTGCAGCACGTCGCCGCCGTCCAGCGTGCCGGGCGGCGCGATCCTGACCGACCTCATGCCCAGCTCGCGTACGACCTCCGCCACCGACTCCACCTCGGGCCGCCGCTCCGGCGCGCCCGGCCTGGTCAGCACCGCCAGCCGCCTCGACACCACCACCGTGTCCTCGACGAACGGCCCGTCGGGCAGGTCGTCGGCGGGCGGCACGTACACGGGCCGCCACCCGGCGCCGGCCAGCGCCCGCACGTAGGCGTCGTGCTGTGCGGCGGCCCGTTCGCAGTCCACCGGCTCCCGCTCGATGTGGGTGACGATGCCCTCGGCGAGCCGCGGGCCGGGCTTCCTTACCAGCGCGATACCAGACATAGGGCGTGTTCTATCACGCAAGCATTAGAGTCTTGGGCATGCGGGACGACGAGATTCTCACCAGGATCAGTGCCCTGGTCACCGAGGAGCACGAGCTGCGCGACAGGCTCTCCGCCGGCCAGGTCACCTCCGACCAGGAGCACGAGCGCATCAAGGAGCTGGAGACGGCCCTCGACCAGTGCTGGGATCTGCTCAGGCAGCGCCGCGCCAGGCGCAGCGCGGGCGCTGACCCCGACGGCGCCGCCGCCCGCCCCGTCGGCGAGGTGGAGAACTACCGCCAGTGAGCGTGCCGTAAATTCGCTGGCAGGCGCCGGCCCGCGTACGTTTTGCTGGGGCGTATGCGCATCCAGCCGATCGATCTCGATCACCCGGGCGACCTCATCGAGGGCCTGTACGACGCGTTCGTGACCGGGAGCGCCGACGACCCGGGGCCCATGCTCTCCCTCCCCTGGTTCTCCTACCTGGTCAGGACGGGCGGTCCGGGCGAGCGGTCCGAGGCGTGGGTGACGACGGAGGGCGGGAAGGTGGCCGGCGGCTACGCGCTGACCCTGCCCCAGCACGACAACACGCACATGGGCTGGCTGTTCCCCCTCGTGGTGCGGCCCGAGCGGGGCGGCGGGGGCCTGGGCTCGGCGCTGTTCGCGCACGCCCTCGACCGGATGCGCGCCCATGGCCGGACGCTGCTCCTGACCGAGACGCCCGCCGCCGGCGTGGGCATCCGCTTCGCCACCGCGCGCGGGATGTCGGTCGCGCTCAAGGAGGCCCGCCGCACGCTCGACCTGCGTACGGCGGACTGGGCGGCGCTGGAGCGGATGCGGCCGGAGGTGGCCGGCTACCACCTGGAGCGCTGGGTCGGCCCGGCGGGCCCCGAGCTGCTGCCCGACCTGTCCACGCTGATGGGCGGCATGAACGACGCCCCGCGCGACGCGGACGTCGAGGACATGAACTTCTCCGTCGACCGCCTGCGCATCCGCGAGGAGTCCATCCCGGTCACCGGCCGCACCTGCTACACGGTGATCGCCCGGCGCACGTCCGACGGCGCCCCCGCCGGCTACACGCGCATCCTGCTCGACGCGGAGCGCTCCGACGGCTGGGGCCACCAGGCGGACACGACCGTGCTGCGCGAGCACCGGGGTCACCGCCTGGGGCTGCTCCTCAAGGTCGACAACCTGCTCTGGCTGCGGGAGCGGGAGCCCCACCTCGACCGGATCATCACCTGGAACGCCACGTCCAACGCCCACATGCTCGCCATCAACGAGGCCATGGGCTTCGAGCTCTTCGACGAGTGGAGCGAGTTGCGGCTGGAGGTGTAGTCGCCCCAGGCCATGACCTCGGCCCGTACACCCTGCTCGAAAGGCCGGGCGAGGGCGGCATGGGGGTCGGCGCTCGAATGCGTGCAGAATGCCAAGCCGCCGTTGCGTCGAGGTTAAGCACGCGTAAGAACCTCATGTTAAGCGGACGTTAGATCTGACCCCTGCTCCCTTGTCCGAACATCCTTCTGGCGTAAGGCTCTGACCAGCCACTACTCCCCCCAAGAGCCCCCGGAGGTGCTTCGTGAGCAAGGCACGCGTGCCATGGAAGGCCGTGATCGGCGGTTCCGTCGGCAACCTGGTCGAGTGGTACGACTGGTTTGTCTACAGCAGTTTCGCCGTCTATTTCGCCGCCGCCTTCTTCCCCGAGGGCAATGACACGGCGAAGCTGCTCAACACCGCCGCCATCTTCGCCGTCGGCTTCTTCATGCGCCCGCTCGGCGGCTGGCTGCTCGGCCGCTACGCCGACAGGAAGGGCCGCAAGGCGGCGCTCACGCTCACCGTCACGCTGATGTCGGCCAGCGCCCTGCTGATCGCGATCGCGCCCACGTACGAGGCGGTCGGCTACTTCGGCGCCCTGGTGCTGGTCGTGGCGCGACTGCTGCAGGGCCTGTCGGTCGGCGGCGAGTACGCGGCCAGCGCCACCTACCTCACCGAGGCCACCCCGCGCGGCCGCCGCGGCTTCGCCTCCAGCTTCCAGTACGTCTCCATGACCGCCGGCCAGCTCGTCGGCCTCGGCCTGCAGATCATCCTGCAGAACACGATGTCCACGGAGGCCCTGAACTCCTACGGCTGGCGCATCCCGTTCGTGGTCGGCGCGGCGGCCGCGGCCGTCGTGTTCTACCTGCGCCGCAGCCTGCTGGAGACGGAGGCGTACGACGAGGAGGAGCGCGAGGACACGAGCGCCGGCCGCGGCACGATCGCGCAGCTGCTCACCCACAAGAGGGAGGCGCTGCTGGTCATCGCGCTGACGATGGGCGGCACGGTCGCGTACTACACCTACACCACCTACCTCACCAAATACCTGTCGAACACCGCCGGCCTGGCCAAGGAGACGGCCACGCTGGTGAGCTTCTGCGCGCTGTTCATCTTCATGTGCCTGCAGCCGCTGGCGGGGGCGCTGTCGGACCGGATCGGGCGGCGGCCGTTGCTGATCACGTTCGGGATCGGGTCGATGATCGGGACGGTGCCGCTCATGACCGCGCTCGGCGGCGTCAGCGGGTTCGGCGGCGGGCTGGTGCTCTCGCTCGCCGGGTTGCTCATCATCACCGGCTACACCTCGATCAACGCCGTGGTGAAGGCCGAGCTCTTCCCCACGAACGTGCGCGCCCTCGGCGTGGCGCTCCCCTACGCGATCGCGAACGCCCTGTTCGGCGGCACCGCCGAGTATGTGGCGCTGTGGTTCAAGGACAGCGGTATCGAATCCGGCTTCTTCTGGTACGTCTCCGGCTGCGCCGCGGTGTCCCTCGTCGTCTACCTCACCATGCGCGAGACCAGGGACGCCGCGCTCTCGCGGGCCGAGCGGGCCACGGCGGAATCGGTGCCCGCCCGCGTCTAACCTGGCGACATGCGGGTTCTCCTGGTCGAGGACGACGATCGGCTCGCCTCAGCGCTCACCACGGCCCTCGCCCGGCACGGCCACCAGGTCACCCGGGCGGGGCTGGCCGTCGACGCCCTCCGGCTGGCGGGGGGCGTCGACTTCGTCCTGCTGGACCTGGGCCTGCCCGACATGGACGGGCTCGACGTGCTGCGCCGCCTGCGCCGGGTGTCGGCGGTGCCGCTGATCGTGGTCACCGCCCGTACCGAGGAGCGCGAGGTGCTCCGCGGCCTGCGGTCGGGGGCCGACGACTACCTGGTCAAGCCGTTCCGCACGGTCGAGCTGATGGCCCGCATGGAGGCGGTGGTGCGGCGCGGCACCCGGCCGCGCCCGCCGCGCGACGACGTGGTGAGCGTCGGCGACGTGCGCATCGACCTGGAGTCCAGGCAGGTCACGGTGGCCGGGGAGGCGGTGACGCTGACGCGGCGGGAGTTCGACCTGCTGGCGCTGCTGGCGCGCGAGCCGGGCGTGGTGCGCGGCAGGGAGGAGATCCTCGACGAGGTCTGGGGCGACCCGCTGCTGTCGGCGTCCCGGTCGCTGGACGTGCACGTGGCCAACCTGCGCTCGAAGACCGGCCGTCCCGGCCTGGTGGAGACGCTGCGCGGGACCGGCTACCGGCTGGGCTCGACGGCGTGAACTCCCGGCTGGTGGTCACGTTCACGACGCTGATCGTGTTCCTGGTCGCGGCGCTGGCGGTGCCGCTGGGCCTGGCCTACGCCTCCCACCGTACGAACCGGCTGCTCCTCGACCGCCGCGCCGACGCCACCCGCTTCGCGGAGCTGGCCGACCATGCCGCGCGGGAGGGGGACCGGTCCGGGCTGCTGACGGAGATCACGCGCTACGCCGACCTGTACGGCGCCGCCGTACGCGTGCGCGACCGCGACGGCTCCCTCCTCCTCACCGCCGGCCGCTTCGAGGCCGACGACCGCGACGCGCTGCGCCTGGCGCTGTCCGGCCGCACGACGGAGGACCTGCCCACGATCAGCCCGTTCGGACCGGCCACGGTGCTGCTCGCCGAGCCGGCCGGCCGGGACGCGCAGCTGTCCGGCGTGGTGCTGCTCCAGGCCCCGGCGGACCGCGCCCGGGTGGACGTGACGCTGGTGTGGGCGGGGCTGGCGCTGGGCGCGCTGGTCACGCTGGCCTACGCGGTGCTGGTGGCCAGGCGGCTGGCCCGCTGGATCCTGCGGCCGGTCACCGAGCTCGACCGCACCACGCAGGCCATCGCGCAGGGCCGGATGGACGCGCGGGCGCATCCCGGCGTGGGCCCCTCGGAGCTGCGGCGGCTGGAGGTGCGCTTCAACGCGATGGCGGACGCGGTCGCGGGCGCGATGGAGCGGCAGCGGGCGTTCGTGGCCGACGCCTCCCACGAGCTGCGCACCCCGCTCACGGTGCTCGGGCTGCGGATGGAGAACCTGGAGCCGCACCTGCGCGTCGAGGGCACGGCCGAGTACGAGGAGGCGATGGCGGAGCTGGACCGGCTGGCGCTGCTGGTGGAGGACCTGCTGGCGCTCGCCAGGGTGGAGGCGGGCGCGGGGGTCGAGGGCAAGGAGATCGAGCTGGGGCCGCGGCTGGCGGCGTGGCGGGAGGTGTACGGGGCGAAGGGGGTGCGACTGGTGACCGACATATCCGAAATGTCGGTCGTTCCCGAGGTAGCGGCCAGGATCGCCGACATAGCCCTCGACAACGCCCAGAAATTCGTGCCCCCGGGCGGCACGGTGACCGTCACGCTGGCCGACCGGGTGCTGCGGGTGGCCGACGACGGGCCGGGGCTGAACGAGGAGGAGCGCGCGGAGGCACTGGGCCGCTTCTGGCGATCCGGCGCCCACGCGAACGTCCCGGGCAGCGGCCTGGGCCTGGCCATCGCCGCCGAACTGGCCAGATCATGCGGCGCCACGCTGCGCCTGCTCCCCGCCGAACCGCACGGGCTCGTGGTGGAGCTCCGGCTGCCTCAGCCGTAGGCGGTGCGGTAGTAGCGGGCCGCGCCCGCGTGCAGCGGCACGACACCGGTGCCGATGGCGTAACGCTCGTCCAGCCGCCCGCCGGGGGCCGACGGGGCCTGGAGGCGGTCACGGGCGCGGAAGAGCGTCTCGGTGATCGTGTACGCCAGGTCGGCCGGGAGCGAGGTCCGGCACATCAGGTAGCTGGGGGTGCCGATGGTCGGCACGGGCCTGGTGCCCCCGTAGGTGCCGGTGGGCACGGACGCGTCCTCGTACAAGGGGCCGAACACCCGCCGCAGCACCGGCACCAGCGGCTCCAGCGGCACGAGACGGATGCCGCCGGCCTCGGCCAGCGCGGGCGTGGGCACGCCGCCCGACCAGAAGAACGCCTCGATCCGGCCGCTCCGCAGCGCCGCGACGGAGGCGTCCAGCTCCAGCCGGGCGATCTCGGGCGGCCGCTCCAGCCCGGCCGCGGCCAGCACGCGGGTGGCGGTCACCGCCGTGCCCGACCCCTCCACGCCGATGGACACGGCCCGCCCGGCCAGCTGTCGCACGGTGGCGATCTCGGAGCCGGCGGCGACGACCAGGTGCACGTAGTTCATGTACATCCGGGCCAGGGCGGAGACGGGCTGGTGGCGTACGCGTATCGCGTCGTCGGCGCTGTCGGCCAGCGCGAACCCCGCGTCCGCGCGCCCGTCGGCCATCATCGTGAGGTTCTGCACGCTGGCCGCGGTCCGCAGCACCCGCACCCTCAGCCCGCCACGCCGCAACTCCTCCGCCAGCCGGTCCCCGAACTGCCCGTACGGCCCGCCCGCCAGCCCCGTCGCCAGCCGCAGCTCCGGCAGCCCGCCGTCGCCCGCCGAGCACCCGCCCGCCAGCACGGCGAGCCCGAGGAAGGAGCGGCGCGATATGGACATGAATTAACGCTATCCGGTGGCACAGAATGGACAGCGTGACGACCGCACGCCTGCGCATCTCCCCAGAGCTGAGGATGTTCCTGCCCGTGAGCCGCCGCCAGGAGTGGCAGGAGGTGACCCCGGACGGCACCTCCACGCTCGGCCACCACGTCGAGTCGATCGGCGTCCCGCTGACGGAGGTCGGCCCCATGGTGGTGAACGGGCGGGGCGTGGCCCCGGCGTACCAGCTCGTGCCCGGCGACGTGGTCGAGGTGCACCCGGTCCCCCGGCCCCAGCAGCTGCCGGAGGAGCCGCGTTTCCTGCTCGACGTGCACCTGGGCACGCTGGCGCGGCGGCTGCGCCTGCTGGGCATCGACGCGGCCTACCACAACGACATGGACGACCCGGCGCTGGTGGTGCAGGCCAACGAGGAGCGGCGGGTGCTGCTCACCCAGGACCGCGGCCTGCTGCGCCGCCGAGCGCTGTGGCTGGGCGCGTACGTCCGCGGCTCCGCCCCCGCCGACCAGCTCCGCGACCTGCTCGAACGCTTCGCCCCGCCGCTGCGCCCGTGGACGCGCTGCACGGCCTGCAACGGCGAGCTGGCGCCCGTACCGAAGGACGAGGTCGAGCCCCTGCTGGAGGCCGGCACCCGGCGCCACTACGACGCCTACGGCCGCTGCGCGACCTGCGGCCAGGTCTACTGGCACGGCGCGCACAGCGACCACCTGGAGGAGATCGTCCGGACGGCCCGCGCCTGGACGACCGCCTAGACGGCCAGCAGGCGGCGGACGTCCTCGCGGTGCAGTTCCTCGGCCGTCCCCGTGCGTACGACGTGCCCGCCGTCGAGGATGACGAAGGTGTCCGCCAGCCGCAGCGCGATGTCCAGATACTGCTCCACCAGCAGCACGGCCAGCCCGGAGGCGTGCAGCCGCTCGATGGCCGCCTCGATCTCCAGGATGATCGACGGCTGGATGCCCTCGGTCGGCTCGTCGAGGATGAGCATCCTCGGTCTGGTCACCAGCGCGCGGGCCATGGCGAGCTGCTGCTGCTGGCCGCCCGACAGGTGCCCGGCGCTCCGCTTGAGCAGCGGCCTGAGCGCGGGGAAGACGTCCAGGGCCTCGTCGATGGCCGACCTGGGCTGCTTGGCGGCCTCCACGGTCACCAGCAGGTTGCCCATGACGGAGAGCTGGGGGAAGCACTGGTGGCCCTGGGGGACGTACCCCATGCCGAGGCGCACCCGCTCGTGCGGCTTGAGCCTGGTGACGTCGCGGCCGTCGAACGTCACCGTGCCCGCCGTGGGGGGCAGCACCCCCATGATCGTGTTGAGCAGCGTGGTCTTGCCGACCCCGTTGCGCCCCATGACGCATGCGAGTTGCCCGGGCTCGACCTCGAGCGAGACCCCGAACAGCACGCGGGCCCTCCCGTACCCCGACTCAAGGCCGGTTACCGACAGCATCGCTGGCCCTCCTCCCCAGATAGACCTCCTGCACGCGCGGGTCGGCGCTGACCTGGTCCACCGACCCCTCGACGAGCACCTTGCCCTCGTGCAGCACGGTCACCTTCGAGGCGTGCCGCCGCAGGAACTCCATGTCGTGCTCCACCACGATCACCGTGTGGTCGTCGGCGATCTGGGTGAGCAGCTCGCCCGTGCGCTCGCGTTCGTCCTTGGACATGCCGGCCACCGGCTCGTCCAGGAGCAGCAGTCTGGGCCGCTGCGCCAGCAGCATCCCGATCTCCAGCCACTGGCGCTGGCCGTGCGAGAGAACACCCGCTGAACGCTCGGCGAGCTCTTCGAGCCCGGTCCTGGCCAGGGCCTCCTCGACGGCCTCCGAGACGCCCCTGCGCCGCCTGGCCAGCGACCACAGCGGCTTGCGGAAGCTGGCGGCCAGGTCCAGGTTCTCGAGCACGGTGAGCGCCTCGAACACCACCGACGTCTGGAAGGTGCGCCCGATGCCGAGCCGGACGATCTGGTGCTCCTTCCGGCCGACCAAGGAGTGCTCGCCGAACCGCACGCTGCCCGCGGCCGGCCTGGTCAGGCCGGTGATGACGTCGATGAGCGTGGTCTTGCCGGCGCCGTTGGGCCCGATGAGGAAGCGCAGCTCGCCCTCGGGCACGGTCAGGTCCACGCCGTCGAGCGCGCGGAAGCCGTCGAACACCACTTGTACGTCACGTAGTTCGAGCACGCCGCAACCTCCCCAGGATGCCGGCGATCCCCTTCGGGGCCAGCGTCATGACCAGGATGAACAGGGCCCCCTGCAGGTAGAGCCAGCCGTCGGCGAACTGCTCGCTGAACGCCGTCTTGGCGTACCCCATGGCCACGGCCCCCAGCACGGCCCCGGCCAGCACGTGCCGCCCGCCTACGGCCACCGCGACGACGAGCTCCAGCGAGGGCACGACGCCGAGCAGCGCGGGCGAGATGATGCCGACGACCGGCACGAACAGGGCTCCGGCCAGCCCGGCCATGCCCGCCGAGGCGGCGAAGGTGACGGTCTTGACCAGGGCCGGGTCGTAGCCGAGGAAGCGCACCCGGTCCTCCCCGTCGCGCACGGCGACGAGCAGGCGGCCGTACCGGCTGTTCACGAGCTGCCGGGTGGCCAGGTACAGCACCCCGAGCACGCTCGCCACCACCACGTAGAGCCCGCGCTGCGTGGAGTCCTCGGCGAGGTCCTGCCCGAACAGCTCGAAGAAGTTGGTCATGCCGTTGGTGCCGCCGGTCAGCCCCTGCTGGCCGACGAGCAGGATGACCATGGCGGCGGCCAGCGCCTGGGTGAGGATCGCGAAGTACGCCCCCCGCACCCGCTGCCGGAACACCAGCGTGCCCAGGATCAGCGCGAGCGCCACGGGCCCGAGCACCGCCATGCCGAGCGCGAAGACCGGGTTCGCGAACGGCACCCACAGGGCGGGCAGTTCCTCCACCCCGCTCCACACCATGAAGTCGGGCAGCCCGCCCCCGTCGGCGTATCCGGCCTCGGTGAGCTTGAGGTACATGGCCATGGCGTAGCCGCCGAGCCCGAAGAACACGCCCTGGCCGAGCGCGAGCATGCCGCCCTGCCCCCAGGCCAGCCCGATCCCGAGCGCGACGATCGCGTAGCACAGATACTTGGCCAGCAGCCCCAGCCGGAACGGCTCCAGCAGCAGCGGCGCGGCCACCAGCGCGATCACGGCGATGGTCGCGAAGGGCAGATGTCGCTTGATCATGTGAGCACCCTCGACCTCAGCACGAACATGCCCTGCGGCCGTATCTGCAGGAAGGCGATGATCACAGCGAACACGATCACCTTGGCCAGCGACGCGTCCGACCAGAACTCGGCGTAGGAGTTCAGCAGGCCGAGGCCGATGGCCGCGAGCACCGCCCCGCGCAGCTGCCCGAGCCCGCCGGCCACGACGACCAGGAACGCGTCCACGATGTAGTACGTCCCGAGCGCGGGCCCGACGGGCCCGATGAGCGTCAGCGCCACCCCGGCCACGCCCGCCAGCCCCGACCCGATGAAGAACGTCAGCATGTCCACCCGGCCGGTGTCGATCCCGCTGGTGGCGGCGAGCTGCCGGTTCTGCACCACGGCCTGGGTCCGGCGGCCGAGCCCGGTACGCGTGAGGTAGACCCAGACCGCCACCACGCCGGCCACCGCGAGCCCCATGATGAACATCCGGTTGTAGGGCAGGATGCCCACCCCTCCCGACAGCCAGGAGGGGGCGGTCACCTGCACGTTCGGGGCGCCGAACAGGTCGCGGGCGAGCTGCTGCAGCACCAGGCTGACGCCCCAGGTGAGCAGCAGCGTGTCGAGCGGCCGGCCGTAGAAGTGCCTGATCGCGGCGCGCTCCAGGACGAGTCCCATGACCCCGGCGACCAGGAACGCCACAGGCAGCGCCAGCACCAGGTCCCGCACCAGGAACGCGGTGTAGGCCCCCGCCATGATGAACTCGCCGTGCGCCATGTTGATCACGCCCATCTGCCCGAACGTGAACGTCAGGCCGAGCGCGATGAGCAGCAGCACCGCCCCGATCGACAGCCCGATGGGGAGCTGGTTGACGAAGGCCGACATCACTGCCCCGCGGACAGACTGCTCGCCCAGGGGTAGCCCTTGAGGTACGGGTCCGGCTTGATCGGTTTGCCGGAGTCCCAGACCTGCTTGATCAGGCCGTCCGGCTGGATGATGCCGATGCGGGCGGTCTTGTACATGTGCTGGTTCTCACCGTCGATGGTGACCAGGCCCTCGGGGCGTTCGAGCGCGATGCCCGGCGCGGCCTTCTTGACCGCCTCGACCTCGGTCGTGCCCGCCTTCTTGACCGCCTCGGCCCACAGGTAGACGGCGTTGTAGCCGGCCTCCATGGGGTCGCTGGTGACCTTGTTCTGCCCGTACTTGGCCTTGTACGCCTTGACGAAGGCCTCGTTGGCCGGCGTCTCGGTGGTCTGGTAGTAGTTCCAGGCGACGGGGTGGCCGACGATGTTGTCCACGCCAATGCCGGTGACCTCCTCCTCGGCGATGCTCACCGACAGGACGGGCATGCTCTCGGCCGTGGCTCCCGCGCTCTTGAGCTGCTTGAAGAAGGCGACGTTGCTGTCGCCGTTCAGGGTGTTGAAGACGGCGTCCGGTTTGGCCTGGACGACCTTGTTGACCAGCGTGGAGTATTCGGTGTGGCCCAGTGGCGTGTACTCCTCGCCGAGGATCTCCATCCCGTTCGCCGCCGCGTACGCCTTGATGATCTTGTTCGCGGTCCGCGGGAAGACGTAGTCGCTGCCGACCAGGAACACCTTCTTCTTGCCCTGCTCCTTCAGGTAGTCCAGGCCGGGGATGATCTGCTGGTTGGTGGTGGCGCCGGTGTAGAAGATGTACGGCGAGCTCTCCAGCCCCTCGTACTGCACCGGATACCACAGCAGCGCCTTGTACCGTTCGAAGACCGGCAGCATCGCCTTCCTGCTGGCCGAGGTCCACCCGCCGAAGACGGTGGCGACCTTGTCCTGCCGGATGAGCTTGGTGGCCTTCTCCGCGAACGTGGGCCAGTCGGACGCGCCGTCCTCCACGACGGGGACGAGCTTCTTGCCGAGCACGCCGCCGGCCTTGTTGATCTCGTCGATCGCGAGCAGCTCGGCGTCGCGCACGGTGACCTCGCTGATGGCCATCGTGCCGCTGAGGGAGTGCAGGAGGCCGACCTTGATCTCGTTGGACTCGGCGGCGGGTTCGGCGCCGGATCCGCAGGCCGCGAGGGCTAAGACGAGGAGCGCGGAGACAATCGGGCTGGAGATGCGCACAGCCGTTCCTTCCTGCCGACCAGTTCTGCGAGAAAGGTGACTCGACATTTCGCTGGAAGATCCCGTACGTTAATTGGCGATTGCCAAACGTTCACAAATGCACAAACCCCGTCATGTCGTTATTCACCAAGTGGCGAAACCAACACGACATCCCCCGGCAACAGCGAGGAAACGGCCGGTTCCTATGGTCCGGCCATGCGGCTTACCTCACACGAGCAGGAGCGGCTGCTCATCCACGTCGCCGCCGGGGTGGCACGAGAGCGCCAGTCCCGGGGCCTTCGGCTCAACCACCCCGAGGCTACCGCCATCATCGCGTCGTTCCTCATGGAGGGCGCCAGGGACGGTCGCACGGTGGCCGACCTGATGGAGGCCGGGCGCTCGGTGCTCGGCCGGGCCGACGTCATGGAGGGCGTACCGGAGATGCTGGACAGCGTGCAGATCGAGGCCACCTTCCCCGACGGCACGAAGCTGGTCACCGTGCACAGGCCGATCCCGTGATCCCCGGCGAATACGTGCACCCCGAGGGGTCGATCGCGCTCAACCCCGGGCGCGAGCGGGTGACGGTGCGCGTGGTCAACACCGCCGACCGGCCGGTGCAGGTGGGCTCGCACTACCACTTCGCCGCGGCCAACCCGGGGCTGGAGTTCGACCGGAAGGCGGCCTGGGGGATGCGGCTCGACGTGCCCGCCGGCACGGCCGTCAGGTTCGAGCCGGGCGTCGAGCGCGACGTGACGCTGGTGCCGCTGGCCGGCCACCGGGTGGTGCCGGGCCTGCGGCCCGAGTGGGCGGGGCCGCTCGATGACTGACGGAGCTCGCATCTCGCGCGCCCGCTACGCGGCGCTCTACGGGCCCACGACCGGCGACCGGATCCGCCTGGCCGACACCGACCTGTTCGTGGAGGTCACCGAGGACCTGTCCATGGGCCCGGCCGGGCCCGGCGACGAGGCCGTCTTCGGCGGCGGCAAGGTCATCCGCGAGTCCATGGGCCAGGCCAGGACCACCCGGGCCGAGGGCGCGGCCGACCTGGTCATCACCGGCGCGGTGATCCTCGACCACTGGGGCGTGGTGAAGGCCGACGTCGGCATCCGCGACGGCCGCATCTTCGCCATCGGCAAGGCGGGCAACCCCGACACGATGGACGGCGTGGACCTGGTCATCGGGCCGTCCACGGAGGTGCTCGCGGGCAACGGCAAGATCCTCACCGCCGGGGCCGTCGACTCGCACGTGCACCTGATCTGCCCGCAGCTCCTCGACGAGGCGATCGGGTCCGGTGTCACCACGATCGTCGGGGGCGGCACCGGGCCGGTCGAGGGCACCAAGGCCACCACCGTCACCGGGACCTGGTATCTGGCCCGGATGCTGGAGTCGCTCGACTCCTACCCGCTGAACTTCGCGCTGCTCGGCAAGGGCAACACCGTGAGCACCGACGGCCTGCTCGAACAGCTCAGGGCCGGGGCCTCCGGCTTCAAGCTGCACGAGGACTGGGGCACCACGCCGGCCGCCATCGACGCCTGCCTGAGCGTGGCCGACGCCTCCGGCGTGCAGGTCACCATCCACACCGACACGCTGAACGAGGCCGGCTTCGTCGAGTCGACGCTCAAGGCCATCGGCGACCGGATGATCCACGCGTACCACACCGAAGGGGCGGGCGGCGGGCACGCCCCCGACATCATCCGCGTGGCGGCCTACCCCAACGTGCTCCCCTCCTCCACCAATCCCACCAGGCCGCACACCGTCAACACGCTCGACGAGCACCTCGACATGCTGATGGTCTGCCACCACCTCAACCCGTCGATCCCCGAGGACCTGGCCTTCGCCGAGTCGCGCATCCGGCCGACGACGATGGCCGCCGAGGACGTGCTGCACGACATGGGGGCGATCTCGATGATCGGCTCCGACTCGCAGGCCATGGGCCGGATCGGCGAGACGATCATCCGTACGTGGCAGACCGCGCACGTGATGAAGACCCGCCGCGGCTCGCTCGGCGATGTGGCGGCGGGCCCGGCCGACAACCTCCGCGCCCGCCGCTACATCGCCAAATACACGATCTGCCCGGCCATCGCCCACGGCCTGGACGCCGAGGTGGGCTCCGTCGAGCGCGGCAAGCTCGCCGACCTCGTCCTGTGGGACCCGGCCTTCTTCGGGGTCAAGCCCGACCTGGTGCTCAAGGGCGGCGTGGTGGCCTGGGCCCAGATGGGCGACGCCAACGCCTCGATCCCGACGCCGCAGCCGGTGCTGCCCCGGCCCATGTTCGGCGCCTCGCCGGTCACGGCGGCGGCCACCTCGCTGCACTTCGTCTCGCCCCTCGCCCTCGAGGCGGGGATCGCGGACCGGCTGGCGGTCCGGCGTCGCCTGGCGCCGGTCGAGGACGTACGGCGGAAGGGGAAGTCGTCGATGCCGCTCAACGACGCGCTGCCGCGGATCGAGGTGTCGCCCGACACGTTCGAGGTCCGGGTCGACGGCACCCTCATCGAACCGGCCCCCGCCACCACCCTGCCCATGGCCCAGCGGTACTTCCTGTTCTGATGCATCCCGCCCTGCTGCTCCTCACCGACTCCCGCCTCCCGGCCGGCGGGCACGCCCACTCGGGCGGCACGGAACGCGCCACAGTCTCGGGGGCGGTGCACGACGTGCCGTCCCTGGCGTCGTTCCTGCGCGGCCGACTGCACACCGCGGGCGCGGTCACCGCGGCCCTGACGGCGGCGGCCTGCGCCGAGGCCGCTCAGAACGCCACGCCCGCCGGCTGGACGGCGCTGGACGCCGAGGTGGACGCCAGGACCGCCGCCCCCGCGCAGCGGGACGCCTCCCGCACGCAGGGCAGGCTGCTGCTCCGGGTCGCCCGCCGGGTGTGGCCCTCGCCGGTGCTGCACGAGCTGGCCCGGGCCACGCCGAGCCCCCATCATCCGATCGCCCTCGGCGCCGCCGCACACGCCGCCGGGGCCACGCCGGAGGAGGCCGCGCTCGCGGCGGCGTACCACGCGGTCAGCGGGCCGGCCACGGCGGCGGTCCGGCTCCTGGGCCTCGACCCGGTGGCCGTGCACGCCCTGCTGGCCGGTCTCAGCTCCGATCTCACCGCCGTCGCCGCGCAGTCCTGCCTGGCCCTGACCACTCCGGGTCCCCGCTGGGAGACCCTGCCCGCGTACTCAGCCCCCGCGCTGGACCTTCTCGCCGAGCAACACGCCCAGGCCGAGGTCCGGCTCTTCGTCTCCTGAGGAAGGAACCCTGCATGGGAGCCAATCACGACGACCACCACCACACCCCCGACGGCCGCGGCCGGGCGCTGCGCCTGGGCGTGGGCGGCCCGGTGGGCAGCGGCAAGACGGCCCTGGTGGCCGCCCTGTGCCGGGCCCTGGGCCCGACGCTGTCCCTGGGCGTGGTGACGAACGACATCTACACCACCGAGGACGCCGACTTCCTGCGCCGGGCGGGCGTGCTCGACCAGGAGCGCATCCTGGCCGTCGAGACCGGCTGCTGCCCCCACACCGCCATCCGCGACGACATCGCCGCGAACCTCGACGCCGTGGAGACCCTGGAATACCGCTTCGGCCCGCTGGACCTGGTGATCGTGGAGAGCGGCGGCGACAACCTCACGGCCACGTTCAGCCGGGGGCTGGCCGACCGGCAGATCTTCGTCCTGGACGTGTCCGGCGGCGACAAGGTGCCGCGCAAGGGCGGGCCCGGCGTGACGACGGCCGACCTGCTGGTCGTCAACAAGACCGACCTGGCCCCCATGGTGGGCGCCGACCTGGGCGTGATGGCGCGCGACGCGGCAGCCGTACGCGGTGAGCGGCCGGTGCTGTTCACCTCGATCCGGCAGGACCCCACCGCCGCCACGGTCGCCACGTGGGTCTCCGAACAGGTGCACGCCTGGTCCCACAGCCACGCGGCCCCCGTCTCGTAATGCCCCGCGCCATGAGCGCGAGCGCCGCCGTGGCGACCGCGCGGGGGGACGACGGCCGCACCGTGGTCAGCCGCCTGGCCTCGGCGCCGCCGCTGACGCTGCGCCAGACGGGCCCGTCCACCGTGCACCTGGTCTCCACCGCGGCGGGCCCGCTCGGCGGCGACCGGCTGGCCCTGGACCTGTACGTCGCGCCCCGCACCACCCTGGAGCTGAGCTCGGTCGCGGCCACGCTGGTCCTGCCCGGCGAGGGCGAGTCCGAGCTGCTGGTCACCGCCCGCGTGGGCGCGGGCGCCACGCTGCGCTTCGCCCCGGAGCCGACGGTGCTCGCCGCCGGCAGCCGGCACCGCCTCCTGGTACGCCTCGCGCTGGAAGCGGACGCGAGCGTGCTCTGGCGCGAGGAGATCGTCTTCGGCCGCCACGGCGAGGCGCCGGGCCGCTGTCACGCCCGCTTCGACGCCACCCGCGACGGCCTGCCGCTGCTCAGGCAGGAGTTCACGGTCGGCGACCCGGACCTCGACCCCTCCCCCGCCGTGTACGGCTCCGCCCGCTGCGTCGGAACCACGTTCCTGACGGCCGCCGCGAAGGAGGCGGCCGTGGCCGAGGGCGTCGCGGTGCTCCCGCTGGCCGGCCCCGGCACGCTGGTGTCCGCCCTGGCGGACGACGCGGTGCGGTTGCGCTCCAGGCTGGAGTGGGGCGAGCGCACGGCTGTGGCGGACGAGCCGCCGGACCCGGCCGCGCCCTGGTGACGACTCCGTTGCGTACGGTGGTGAGCGGCGCGAGCCGGGCTTACAGTGATCGTGTGGCCGACGACCTCAAGCCCACGCCCGCCCGCCCGAGAGTCCGCCGCGGTTACCCGCTGGCCGTGATGGCCGCCGGAGCGCTCCTGGTGTTCTGCGCGGTCCTGCCCTGGGCCGGCCTGCAGGCCACGAGCAGCCTCATCGGCGGCGGGGTGGCCAGCGACGTGCGCGGCATCGACGACACCTTCGGCGTCTACACCCTGCTGGCCGGGCTGGTGGCGCTGGGCTGCGGCCTGGTGGGCACGCTCGCCCACCCGAGGCTCGCCGCGCTGGCCGTCGTGCCCGGCGGCGTGGCCCTGCTGGTGCTGGTGCTGTTCGTGACCGACGGCAGCGGCCTGCAGGACCGGATCTCCATCGACCTCGGCGAGCTGCTGTCGATCGAGCCGGTGATCAGGTTCGGCTGGTTCGGCGCGCTGGGCTGCGCGGTGGCGGTGGTCCTGCTGTCGCTCCTGGCGCTCTTCCGCCGCCCGTGACGCGGATCAGTCGTAGAAGCCCAGCCGGCGCAGCTGCTTGGGATCGCGCTGCCAGTCCTTGGCCACGCTGATGCGCAGGTCAAGATAGACCCGCGTGCCCATCAGCGCCTCGATCTGCTTGCGGGCCTTGGTGCCCACGTCGCGCAGCCGCTCGCCCTTGTGCCCGATGACGATGGCCTTCTGCGAGGGCCGCTCCACGAACAGGTGGGCGTAGATGTCCAGCAGGTCGTCGCGCCCCTCGCGGGGCACCATCTCGTCGACGACCACGGCGATCGAGTGGGGCAGCTCGTCGCGTACGCCCTCCAGCGCCGCCTCCCTGATCAGCTCACCCACCAGCACCTGCTCGGGCTCGTCGGTGAGCCGGCCGCCCTCGTAGAGAGGCGGCGACTCCGGCAGGTGCTCGATCAGCACGTCCGCCAGCACGTCGAGCTGCTCGCCCGACTGCGCCGACACCGGCACGATCGCGGCGAACTCCGCCACCTGCGACACCGCCACCAGCTGCTCGGCGATCTGATCCCGGCTCGCCAGGTCGGTCTTGGTCACCACCGCGATCACGGGCGTCTTCTTCACCGCCGACAGCTTGTCGGCGATGAACCGGTCACCCTTGCCGATGGGCTCGTTGGCCGGCACGCAGAAGCCGATCGCGTCCACCTCGGTCAGCGTGGACAGCACCAGGCTGTCGAGCCGCTCGCCGAGCAGCGTGCGCGGACGGTGCAGGCCCGGCGTGTCGACGATGATGAGCTGGGCGTCGGGACGGTGCACGATGCCCCTGATGACACGCCTGGTCGTCTGCGGCTTGGACGAGGTGATCGCCACTTTCGTGCCGACCAGGGCGTTCATCAGCGTGGACTTGCCGACGTTCGGCCTCCCCACGAAGCAGGCGAATCCGGCGCGATGGTTGTCTGGCGAAGTCACGTACTGCATTCTGTCCCATCAGCGGGCGTGTTCACGCCACCAGGCGAACGCCTGGGGCGCCACGCCGGGCGTCCACGGGGTCGTGTCGTAGCCGGACAGCTCCTGCTCCGACAACCACCGGAAGTCGTTGATCTCCACGCCGTCGGGCTCGGGCCCGGCCGAGCCGGGGGCCAGCGCGCAGGCGTAGGCCGCGATCACGTAGCCGACCTGGTGACCGTTGGGGTAGACGGTGCGGAACTCGGGGCCGCCGTAGACCCCGATCAGGCCCCGTACCTCGACCTCGATGCCGAGCTCCTCGCGCAGCTCCCTGACCACCGCCGCCTCGGGCCGCTCGTCCGGGTCCACGCCGCCGCCGGGCGCCGCCCAGAGCCCGACGTCACCGTGCCGGGCCAGCAGCAGCCGGCCGGCCTCGTCGAACACGAACCCGGACACCGACGGCAGCATGAGCAGCTCGGACCCGACGATCTCCCGCAGTCTCGCCAGGAACGGCGACATCGGCACGTCAGCCCCGCAGCGTTCCGTCGGGACCGGCCACGAGCAGCGACTTGACGCCCAGCTCGGCGGCCACCGCCTCGTCGGCGGAGCTCGGCGCCCCCTCGCTCACCAGCGCCACGGCCTCCAGGGACCGCGCGCCGCTGGAGATCGCCATGGCCACCGCCACCTGCACCGCCGACAGGGTGAGCGCGCTCAGCGCCACGTTCGTCGCCGAGTAGGTGCGGCCGGTCTCATCCCGCACGGCCGCGCCTTCCGCCGAGCCGTTGCGCGCCCGGGCGGCCCGGGCCAGCGTGATGATCTTGCTGTCTTCAGGATCGAGAGTCACGAGCTCTAGGTTAGGCGCTGACCATGGAAATGGCCGCCTCGACCACCTCGTCGGTACGAGCGGCGTCCACGTCGTTCATGCCCGTGTGCACGACGGACACCAGCGTGTCCCCCACGCGCGACAGCACGACGTCCATCGCGTACGGGTAACCGTGCAGCCGCCCGCGCAGCCGCGCGCCCACGGACTCGTCCCCCGCGTTCCGCACCTGGAGCTCCTGCAGCCGCAGGTAGGTGCCGCTGGAGGTGCGTACGACGCGGCACGACCCCATCGCCCTGGCCAGGTCGTCGAGGTGCCCCGCGGCCTGCTCGTTCGCGTACCGGGCCAGTCCCACCCCGGCCTGCTCCCCCAGCCCGTCGCCGTGGTAGCTGACGGCCGCCTGCGCGGTCAGCGCCTGCCCCGGCGCCCGCCCTCCGGCCGGCTCCAGCAGCGCCCGGCAGTTCCGGTCCGCCTGCCCGAACGGCATCCGCCACGCCTGCTCCGGCCTGGCCGTGAAGCCGTCCGGCAGGCGCGGATCCTTGCTGAGCACCTCGCGCAACTGTGCCATGGCCTGCGCGTCGAGGAAGCTCTCCGCTCCCCCGCCGCCGCATCCCGCCAGGACGCCGGCCAGCAACGCGCAGGCTATGATCCCCGGTTTGCGTTTCATGATCCCCCCTGTGATCGCAGCCTGCCCCACAGACGAATGCGGCAATCCACCGGAGTGTCCACCAATACGCAAAAAGGGTGCTCCCGCCCGGTTTCCGGACGAGAACACCCTTTACGCCGAGCAGCGTCACAGCCGGCTAGCAGCCGAGACGCTGTCGTCCCCCCAGAAACATCCTCCGGCCGCGAACCCCACCCGGCGTTCGGATGCTTCTCTCGTGACACCCACCGCACTGGATGTCGTGGTTAGAGAGTGCCGGACCCGGCTTGCAGAAGACTTGTAGAACGCTTGCGGCTTCCGTCCGCCTTTATCCACATCCGGGACTTGCGGGGGACTAGTCGCGTTCGGCGGCGGCCGGGACGACCTCGTCCTCCGGCGGCGTGACCCGCCGCACCACGACCGTGCTGATGCGGTTGCGGCGGCCGGCCAGGCTCTCCGCCGTCAGCGATAGCCCGGCCACCTCCGCGTGCGACCCGGCTATCGGCACCCGCCCGAGCGCGTGGGCCAGCAGCCCGCCCACCGTCTCCACGTCCTCGACCTCGATCTCCGTGTCGAACAGCTCGCCGAGCTCGTCCACCGGCATGCGGGCCGTCACCCGCAGCCCGGCGCCCGGCACGGGCTCCACGCGGGGCGCCTCCTGGTCGTACTCGTCGGTGATCTCCCCGACGATCTCCTCCAGGACGTCCTCGATCGTCACCAGGCCGGCCGTGCCGCCGTATTCGTCGATCACGATGGCGATGTGGATCTGCCTGGCCTGCATCTCCCGCATGAGCTGGTCGATGGGCTTGCTCTCCGGCACGTAGGCGGCCGAACGCATGATCGTGTCGACCGGCTCCTTGCCCCCGCCCTCGCCGGACTCGTGGATCTTGCGGGCGATGTCCTTGAGGTAGGCGATGCCGACGACGTCGTCCTCGTTCTCGCCCACGACCGGGATGCGGGAGAACCCGCTGCGCAGCGCCAGCGACAGGGCCTGACTGATCGTCTTCGTGCGCTCGATGTAGACCATGTCGGTGCGCGGCACCATGACCTCGCGCACCAGCGTGTCGCCCAGCTCGAAGACCGAGTGGATCATCTCGCGCTCGTCGGGCTCGATCACCCGGCGCTCCTCGGCCAGGTCCACCAGGTCGCGCAGCTCGGCCTCCGAGGTGAACGGGCCGTCGCGGAAACCCTTGCCCGGCGTCAGCGCGTTGCCGAGCAGGATGAGGAGCTTGGGCAGGGGGCCGAAGATGCGGGTCAGGCCGTACACGATGGGGGCGCTGGCCAGCGCGACCGGCTCGGCGTGCTGGCGGCCCAGCGTGCGCGGCATGACCCCGACCACCACGTAGCTGATCAGGATCATCACGACCGCGGCCCAGACGTAGGCCCAGCCCTGGTCGTGCAGGAGGTCGATGAACAGCAGGGTCGCGATCACCGTGGCGACCAGCTCGCAACTCAGCCGCAGCAGCAGGAGCAGGTTGAGATAGCGCGGCGGGTCGGTCACGATCGCCTGCAGCCGCGCCGCCCCCCGCCTGGCCTCACGCGTGTATTCCTCGGCACGCACCCTGGAGATGCGCGTCAGCGCCGTCTCCGCGCTGGCGATCAGGCCACCGATGATCACCAGGGCGACGACGGACAGCAACCAGGCGTTCACCGCGGGTTGCGCACCTCCTGCCACGACTCGAGGAGCCGGGACTGCAGTCCGAACATCTCCTTGTGCTCCTCCGGCTCGGCGTGGTCGTAGCCGAGCAGGTGGAGGATGCCGTGGGTGCACAGCAGCTCGAGCTCGTCGGCGGTGCTGTGGCCGGCCTCCTCGGCCTGCCTGGCGGCCACCTGCGGGCAGAGCACGACGTCACCCAGCAGCGCCGGGTCGGCGGGGCCGTCGGACTCCCCCCGCGCGCCGCCGCCGGGACGCAGCTCGTCCATCGGGAACGCCAGCACGTCCGTCGGACCGGGCTCGCCCATCCACTTCTCGTGCAGCTCGGCCATGGCGTCCTCGTCGACCACCACGATGGACAGCTCGGCGAGCGGGTTGATGCCCATCTCGCGGAGCACGTGAGCGGCCAGGGCGGTGATGCTCTCCTCGTCGACCCCGACGCCGGACTCGTTGTTGATCTCGATGCTCACGGTCGCCGCTTCCCCCGCTGCTGGATGGCCTTCGGCTCCTGGGCCTCCCGCGAGGCGTCGTAGCGGCCGTAGGCGTCGACGATGTCGCTGACCAGCTTGTGCCGGACCACGTCGGCGCTGGACAGGCGGGCGAAGTGGATGTCGGGGATGCCGTCGAGGATGTCCTGCACCACCCGCAGGCCGCTGACCGTGCCCGAGGGCAGGTCGACCTGCGTCACGTCACCGGTCACCACGATCTTGGAGTTGAAGCCTAGCCTGGTCAGGAACATCTTCATCTGCTCGGCCGAGGAGTTTTGCGCCTCGTCGAGGATGATGAAGGCGTCGTTGAGGGTGTTGTGGGTCAGGAGGAAGTCCTCGGTGACGTACAGCGAGTCCTCCGCCGCCACCTGGATGCACACGCACTCCGCGGTACCACGTGGTTCGATGCGGTCCACGAAGCGCATCGGGCGACCGCCTCCGGACGCGTTGTAGGCCTCGGCCTTCCGCGACAGCCGGAAAGGCTCGATGCCTTCCGGAAGCCGGATGTCCAGGATGTACGCGTCGTGCCGGTGGCGGATCTGCCTGCCCCGCGCCGACCCGGGCGTGCGTCCTCTCGCCGGACGCGTGCGCCAGTAGGCCACGCCTCCGAGGGACTGGACGAGGAAGACCACGTCCTCGCGAAGCCGCGGCGAGACGGTGCTGAACTGGATCCGGCACGTGCGCCCCTGCTGGGTGACAGGCCCCCCGTCAGCGTCGAGCAGTCCCTGCAGGACCGCCATCCTCGTCTCAGCCGTGTTGCGCAGATAGACCTCGGGCACGAACTTCGTGTTCGACTTGCAGCCCGACAGGCGCAGGCGCCGCATGACGTCGGTGATCGGATTGGCGATCGTCATGCTTTCCCCGGGCTGCCTCACCCGGTTGAGCACGTAGTCCGGCCCGCCCTTCCACCGCGCCCGCACGCCGGGAAGGGCATGCTCGAGCGCCATGACCAGCTCCGGGTCTTCCGTCGCGAAACTCGGGGTGGTCGTCCCGGTGACACACCCGTCTCCCAGGAGCAGGCCGAGCGCGTACGGATCCATGGGAACCTCGCGCTCGGGAAAGCAGACCGGCGCGCTCAGCAGCGGCAGCTCCCACTTGTGGTAGTGAGAGGACCGCAGGTCGCCGATCAGCTCCTTGGTCTCCAACACCCGCCACGGCTGCTCGCGTCTGGCGTCGTCACGGGTGCGGACAGTCCAGAGGTGGTCTTCGGAGGCGAGCACCGAAGCACCGTCCTGGCTGTACAGCCGATAGATCTTCTTCTCCCCCTGCGGGTAGACGCCCAGCACAGGGGTCGGCTCGCCGTTCGACCCGATGACGAGGTCACCGACCTCGAGCTCTCCGATGGAGCGCCATCCGTCAGGAGTCAGCACGCCGGTGCCGAGCGGCTGCGCCCGGCCGCGCATGTATGCCAGCGGTGCGACCTCGATCGTGCCCGCCGCCATCAGCTTGGGGATCGAGTCGGGGTCGACCATGTCGTGCAGCGCGTCGTAGAGCGGCCGCAGGTAGGGGTCGATCTTCTCGTAGAGCGTGCCGGGCAGGAAGCCGAGCCGCTCGCCGGCCTCGACCGCCGGGCGGGTCAGGATGATGCGGTTGACCCGCTTCTCCTGCAGCGCGCGCACGGCCTTGGCCATCGCGAGATAGGTCTTGCCGGTGCCGGCCGGGCCGATGCCGAACACGATCGTGTGCTTGTCGATCGCGTCGACGTAGCGCTTCTGGTTGACCGTCTTCGGGCGGATCGTCCGGCCACGGGAGGACAGGATGTCGAGGGAGAGGACCTCGGCGGGGCGGTCGGAGGTCATGCGCAGCATGGCGATGCTGCGCTCGACCGCGTCGGGGGTGAGCTCTCCGCCGCTGCGCAGGACTTCGACCAGCTCCTCGAAGAGCCGCACCACGGTGCCGCTCTCGTCGGGGCTGCCGGTCACGGTGATCTCGTTGCCCCGCACATGGATGTCGGCCCGGAAGGCGCCCTCGATGACGCGCAGCAGCTCGTCACGGGAGCCCAGGAGGCTGACCATCGGATATTCGTCCGGTATCAGCACCTTCGCTTGAGTGCGCGAGGGAGGTGCCGTGCGTCGGGATTCGTGTAGTTCGGACATGGGCAGGCCAGCGGCCTGATGCCTCCCGGTCTCTTTCGGTGTGCTTCTCCGCCCATCGTATCCGGGAGCAGGCGGATTGCTCGCGTCAATATCACCGCGTCCGGTTATCCGGGCGGCCAGCTCAGATCCCGCCCGCCCAGGATGTGGGCGTGCACGTGGAAGACGGTCTGCCCGGCGCCGGGCCCGGTGTTGAACACGATCCGGTAACCGCCCTCGGCCACGCCGTCCAGCACGGCCACCTCGTGGGCGGACTTCAGCACCTCGTCGGCGAGACCGTCGTCGGCCGCCGCCAGCGCGGCCGCGTCGGCGTGGTGCTCCTTCGGGATGACCAGCGCGTGGGTGGGCGCCTGCGGGTTGATGTCGCGGAACGCGAGGGTCCGGCCGGTTTCATAAACGATCTCAGCGGGAATCTGCTTGGCGACGATTTTGCAGAAGAGGCAATCGCTCACCCGATCACCCTACAGAGAGGGCTGCCGTCAGCGAGTCCGTTGCGAATCGGTAATCGGCTGTGTCGTGCGTACGAAGATCGACGCGGTTAGGGTGAGTGTGCGACACTTCAGCGTAAAAACAGACGATTCAGGGTCGGGCGAGCGCCACCTGGCGAGGACACGACTGGGTAATGCACCCTAAGGAACCGGGGAAACCTCAAGAACCGGAAGAGCGTAAACCCTCTGGGAAGGCCGCGCGTCCCACTGATGTGACCACCGAAACCCTTCTGGCCGACAGGTCGATGGGGGCGGTGCCGGTCGGGTGGGATGCCGACATGGCCGTTACCGCGCTGTACAGCGCGCACTTTCGGTCGTTGGTGCGTCTCGCTGTGTTGCTGGTGCGCGACATAGCAACAGCTGAGGAAGTCGTGCAGGATGCGTTCGTCGCCATCCATGGCGCCTGGCGTAGGCTGCGCGACCCCGACAAAGCACTCGCCTACCTGCGTCAATCTGTCGTCAACCGGTCCAGGTCCGTGCTGCGTCACCGCGCGGTCGTCGAGAAGTATGCTCCCAAGGGCCTGCCCGACGCCCCGAGCGCCGAGAACGGCGCGATCGGCGAGCTGGAACGCTCCGCCGTCATCGAGGCGTTACGTGCCCTGCCGACCCGACAGAGAGAAGCACTGGTCCTACGCTACTACGGTGATCTGTCCGAAGCTGAGATCGCCCACGCCATGGGCATCAGCAAGGGCGCGGTCAAGAGCCACACGGCACGTGGCATGGCCGCCTTGCGATCGGTCCTGGAGAAAATGTCATGACCCAGCCCCCCGACGAGTACGGCGATCTGCTGCGCCGTGCGCTCCGCGCGGAGGCGGACGCGGTCGTGCCCTCGCCGGAAGGACTGGAGATCATCCGTGCCCGCATCGAGCGGCGTGGCGTACGCAACCTGTTCTGGTGGCGAGCGGGCGCGGCCGCCGCCAGTGCCATCCTGGTGGCCGGAACGATCGTGATGGCCGTTCCCGAGCTGCGTTCCCAGATCATCGACCAGAAGCCCGTCGCCCCGCTGGGCAACGAGGTCACCGAAGTCCCGTCCAACTCCTCCACCACCCGCTCGCAGCAGCCCCCGGCGCAGGAGCCGAGTCCCGACCAGCCCAAGGTCGTGATCCCGGACACCACGCAGCCGGCGTCGCCGCGGCCCACCAAGAAGGCCGACTCGACCAGCAGGCCGTCGCCGTCGCCCAGCGCCACCCCCACCGACTGCCCGTCCACCCAGGCCGAGCAGGTCGAGCCGCCGGCCGACTGCCCCGTGATCTCGCCGACGCCCACCGTGGAGCAGACGACAGTGCAGCCCACGACGTCGTGTCCACCTGAGGAATGCCCGCCCGACGACGTGACGGAGACTCCCACCACCGTGGCCAGTCCCCTGCTGGAGACCGACCAGACCACGCCCTAGGAGCTCACCAGCGCCCCGTGCGGCTGAGCAGCACGGCCGCCGCCGCCACCCCCGCCGTGGACGTGCGCAGGACCGTCGGCCCCAGCAGCACCGGCATCGCCTTGGCCGCCCGGAACCCGGCCAGCTCCTCCTCCGAGACGCCCCCTTCGGGCCCCACGACCACCACGATGTCGCCCCCGGCCGGCAGCTCCACCCCGGACAGCGGCTCGGCCGCCTCCTCGTGCAGCACCAGCCCCAGCGCCGCCTCCGACAGCAGCCGCTCGACCTGCGCGGTCGAGGCCAGGTCCGCCACCTCGGGCAGGTGGAACCGGCGGGCCTGCTTGCCCGCCTCGCGGGCCGTGGAGCGCCACCGGCCCAGCGCCTTGGCGACCTTGTCGCCCTTCCACTGCGTGATGCTGCGCGCGGCCGCCCAGGGCACGATCACGTCCACACCCGCCTCGGTCATCATCTCGACCGCCAGCTCGCCCCGGTCGCCCTTGGGCAGCCCCTGGACGACCACGATCCGGGGCCGGGGCGCCTCGACGTCGTAGCGGCGCAGCACGTCGAGCCTGAGCGCGTCCTTCAGCGTCTCGCGGACGACGCATTCGGCCACCCCGCCGGCCCCGTCGGTCAGATCGACCCGCTCACCGGCCCGCAGGCGGCGCACGGAGGCCGCGTGCCGCCCCTCGGGGCCGTCGAGCGTCAGCTCCGGCCCGTCCAGCCGGTGGGCCAGGAACACGGGTGCGGTCACGTCACCGGCCGTTGAAGGCGTCACGCAGGCGGGAGAAAAAACCCTGCTGTCCCGGTGCGAACTTGCCAGGCGGGCGCTCCTCACCCCGCTGCCTGGACAGTTCGCGCAGGAGCTCTTCCTGGGCCGTGTCGAGCCGGGTCGGCGTCTCCACGTTGACGTGGATCAGCAGGTCGCCCCTGCCGGACTCGTTGAGCCGCTGCACACCGCGCCCGTACATGGTGATGACCTGGCCGGACTGCGTGCCGGGGCGGACGTCGACCTCCTCGGAGCCGTCGAGCGTCTCCACCGCCAGGATGGTGCCGAGGGCGGCGGCGGTCATCGGGATCTGCACGGTGCAGTGCAGGTCGTCGCCGCGCCGCTCGAAGATCTCGTGGGCCCGCTCGACGATCTCCAGGAACAGGTCTCCGGGTGGTCCGCCGCCGGGGCCGACCTCGCCCTCGCCGGCGAGCTGGATGTGGGTGCCGTCCTCCACGCCCGCGGGGATGCGGACCTTGATCGTACGGCGGGTGCGCACCCGGCCGTCGCCGGAGCACTCCTGGCAGGGGTGGCGGATGATCGTGCCGAAGCCACCGCACTGCGGGCACGGCCGCGAGGTCATGACCTGGCCCAGGAAGGACCGGGTGACCTGGGAGATCTCGCCGCGCCCGTTGCACATGTCACAGGTGTCGGGGTGGGTGCCCGCCGCGGCTCCCGCGCCGTGGCACACCTCGCACAGCACGGCCGTGTCGACGACCAGCTCGCGGGTGGTGCCGAACGCCGTCTCGCGCAGGTCGAGCTCCACCCGGATGGTGGCGTTGCGGCCCCTGCGGGCGCGCGAGCGGGGCCCCCGGGCGCCGCCCGCCGTGCCGAAGAAGGCGTCCATGATGTCGCTGAAGGGGAAGCCCGCTCCGAAGCCTCCGGCGCCCGCGCCCGCCGCCGCGCCGCCGAAGGGGTCGCCACCCAGGTCGTACATCTGGCGCTTGTTCGGGTCGGACAGCACCTCGTAAGCCTGCGTGATCTCCTTGAACCGCTCCTGGGTCTCAGGATCGGGGTTCACGTCGGGGTGCAGCTCACGGGCGAGTCGGCGGTAGGCCTTCTTGATCTCGTCCTGACTTGCGTCACGGCGCACCCCGAGGGTGGCGTAGTAGTCGCTGTTTGCCACTTATCGACCTCTTATGATGCAGCCAGGATCTGGCTGACGTAGCGTGCCACCGCGCGTACGGCGCCCATCGTCACGGGATAGTCCATCCTGGTCGGCCCCAGCACGCCGAGCCGGGCAAGTTGGTTGTCGCCAGAACCGTATCCGGTCGCGACGACGGATGTGCCGCGCAGGTAGGGGTTTTCTGAGCCGATGCGCACGGTGAGAGCGGACGGCGTGTCTGATGAAGTCTCGCCGAGCAGCCGCATCAGGACCACCTGCTCCTCCAGCGCCTCCAGCACGTCGCGCAGGCCGACGGTGAAGTCGGCGCCGGCGAGGTTGGCCGCGCCGGCGAACACGATCTTCTCGTCGTGCCGCTCCACCAGCGTCTCGAGCAGCACGGACAGGATCGTGGCCACGGCGGGCCGGTCTTCGACGGGCAGCCGCTCGGGCAGGTCGGCGACCAGCTCCGGGACGGTGCTCAGGCCGCAGCCGTCGAGGCAGGCGTTGAGCACGGCCCGCAGGTGCGCGATGCGGGTGTCCTCCACCACTTCGGGCAGCTCGACCACGCGCTGCTCGACCCGGCCGGTGTTGGTGATCAGCACGAGCATGACCCGCCGGTCGTTCAGCGGGACCAGCTCGACGTGCCTGACCGTCGAACGCGTCAGCGTCGGGTATTGCACCACCGCCACCTGCCTGGTCAGCTGCGCGAGCAGCCGGACCGTGCGGGTGACCACGTCGTCGAGGTCGACGGCGCCGGCGAGGAACGTCTCGATCGCCCTGCGCTCGGCCCCCGACAGCGGCTTGACCTGCGACAGCCGGTCGACGAACAGGCGGTAGCCCTTGTCCGTCGGCACGCGGCCCGCGCTGGTGTGGGGCTGGGTGATGTAGCCTTCCTCCTCCAGCGCGGCCATGTCGTTCCTGACCGTCGCCGGGGAGACCTTCAGGTTGTGGCGCTCGGCGAGTGCCTTGGAGCCCACCGGTTCGTTGGTGGACACGTAGTCTTCGACAATGGCGCGGAGCACCGCCAGTTTCCGATCGTCGAGCACGTGCTCACCTCCTGCCTCTGTCCTTATCAGGAACGCGGTGTCTAGCACTCTGTGTTCCCGAGTGCCAAGTGTACGGCTCTCGCCCACAAGGTGCGATAACACCGCGTCCCATCCTGCTGCTAGCTTCCTGGAAGCGACAGGCCTCACACTTGCCCATATGACCGACGAATCCCAGCCCCCGTCGTACGGCCCCCCGCCCGGGCAGGGTCCTTACCACGGTCAGCCGCGACCTCCTCAGTACGGCCCGCAGCCCGGCTCCCAGCCCGGCTACGGCCCGCAACCGGGCTCCCAGCCCGGTTACGGCCCCCAGCCCGGCTCTCAGCCCGGCCCCGGCCAGCCACCACAGGGCCAGCCACCGCACGGTCAGCCACCACAGGGCCAGCCGCCGCAGGGCCAGCCGCCCTACGGACAGCCGCCTTTCGGCCAGCCACCGCAGTACGGTCAGCTGCCGCAGTACGGTCAGCCCACCCAGTTCGGCCCGCCACCTCAGTACGGACAATACGGCCAACAGCCCCAATTTCCGCCACGAATCGACTCCAAAGCGATAAAGCCCCGCCTGTGGTGGCTCGCGGCGGCCTGGGGCGTGTTCGTGGTGTGCGCGGTGGCGGGGGTGCTCATGTTCACCGGCGGGGTGGTGAGCAGCGTGGCGGACCTGGCTCCGACCCGGACGTTCGCGTCGGGCGAAAGCGTCACCGTCCCGGTGGACCCGGCCGACAAGCCCGCCGTGTACATCGCCAGTGACACTCAGGTCACCTACGACTGCGCCATCACCGGCGGGCCCGGGCAGGCCAGGCTGGCCAAGACCGCGGGCACCCAGAAGGTCACGGTGAACGGGGCCGTCTGGGAGCAGTTCCTCGTGATCAACGCCCCGGCCAAGGGCGACTACCAGCTCACCTGCACCAACCAGGAGCAGGCCACCGTACGCTACGGCGTGGGCCGCGACGCCCTGTCCGCCGTGGGCGGGATCACCGGCGGGCTGGCCGCGCTGGTGCTCGTCCCCGGCGTGGGTCTGCTCGTCGCGATCGCCGGCACCATCACCGTCCTCGTACGCCGCAGCGGTGCGCGTAAGCGCCTTGCGGTCAGCGGGTGATTTGCTACGGTCCCCGTGTGTACGAGGGCGATGTTCTGTCGGGAAATTGGCGTCGGCCGGGCAAGGGCAAGATCCCGAAAGTGCCCGCCGAGCCGGACCTCGTCGTGGAGGACGCGGACAGCGGCTTCTGCGGCGCCGTGGTGGCCTGCGACAAGGAGGCCGTCACGCTCGAAGACCGGTTCGGCAAGCGCCGCCTGTTCCCCCTCGCACCCGCCGCCTTCCTGCTGGACGGCAAGGCCGTGACCCTGGTCCGCCCCACGGCGGCCCCCGCGGGCCCCAGGCGCAGCGCGTCGGGCTCCATCGCCGTGGAGGGGCTGCGGGCCAGGGTGGCCAGGCAGAGCCGGATCTACGTGGAGGGCGTGCACGACGCCGCCCTCGTGGAGAAGATCTGGGGCCATGACCTTCGGGTCGAAGGGGTCGTGGTCGAATATCTCGAAGGCGTGGACGACCTGCCCGCCATCGTGGCGGAGTTCGGCCCCGAGCCGGGGCGCCGGCTGGGCGTGCTGGTGGACCACCTGGTGCCCGGCTCCAAGGAGAGCAGGATCGCCGCCGAGATCACCTCACCGGACGTGCTGGTGGTGGGGCACCCCTACATCGACATCTGGCAGGCGGTCAAACCCTCCGTGCTGCGCATCCCCGCCTGGCCCGACGTGCCGCGCGGGGTGCCGTGGAAGGAGGGCGTGATCGCCGCCCTCGGCTGGCGCATGGAGCCCGCGGAGGCATGGCGGCGCATTCTCGGCGCCGTCTCGAAGTACACGGACCTGGAGCCGGAGCTGCTCGGCCGGGTCGAGGAACTGATCGACTTCGTTACGGAGGCACCATGACCCACGACCCGCCCCAGCCACCGCCCGACGACGACGCCACGCGCAGAGTCACCCCCGCGGACCTCCCCCCGCCCTCCGGCCCCCAGCAGCCCGGCTACGGCCAGCCGAACCCGTACGGCCAGCAACCCGGATCGCAGCCGGGTTACGGCCAGCAACCCGGCTCCCAGCCCGGCTACGGCCAGCAGCCCAGCTACGGCCAGCCGCCGCCTCCCGGGTACGGCCAGCAGCCAGGCTCCCAGCCCGGCTACGGGCAGCCGGGCGCCTACGGGCAGCAGATCCCCTATGGCCAGCAGGCGCCTTACGGCCAGCAGTCCGGCTCCCAGCCCAACTACGGGCAGCCGCCGCCCCCCGGCTACGGCCAGCCGGGCGCGTACGGCCGCCCCGGCGCACACGGCTACCCCCAGGGCCCCGGTGAGCCGTACATCCCCGGCAGGTTCGGCCCGCGCCCCGGCACCGACGACACCACCATGGCGATGCTCTCGCACCTCCTCGGCCTGCTGGTCTCGTGGATCGGCCCGCTGATCATCTACCTGATGAAGAAGGACGAGTCCCCCTACGTCAGGGACCAGGCCGCGGAGGCGCTGAACTTCCAGATCACGATGTTCATCGGCTACCTGATCGCCGGCATCCTGACGGTCGTCTTCATCGGCATCCTGCTGCTGCCGATCGTCTGGATCCTGTCGCTGATCTTCCACATCCAGGCCGCGATGGCCACGAACAAGGGCCAGCCGTACCGCTACCCGTTCTCCATCCGGATGATCACCTAGACCAGGAGATCCCTGATGAGGGCGTCGGCCAGCAGCCGCCCCTGGAGGGTCAGCACCATCAGCCCCGACCTGAACGGCTCGGGCTCCAGCAGCCCGCGCGCCAGTGCGCTCGCCACGGCCGTGCGCGCCGCGGGCGCCACCTCGGCCAGCGGGTAGCCGGAGACCAGCCGCAGCTCCAGCATCAGCCGCTCGGCGTCGCGGTCGTCCTGGCCGAGCACCTCGCGCGCGTGGGCGGGCGAGGCGCCGGCGGCCAGCCGCTGCGCGTAGGCGGCCGGGTGTTTGACGTTCCACCAGCGGGTGCCGCCGACGTGGCTGTGCGCGCCGGGGCCGGCCGCCCACCAGTCGCCGCCGGTCCAGTAGAGCAGGTTGTGGCGGCAGCGCGCCTCGTCGGAGACGGCCCAGTTGGACACCTCGTACCAGCTGAACCCGGCCGCGGCCAGCAGCTCGTCGGCGATCAGGTAGCGGTCGGCGGCCACGTCGTCGTCGGGCATCGGCAGCTCGCCGCGCCGGATCCGGGCCGCCAGCCGGGTGCCCTCCTCGACGATCAGCGAGTACGCCGACACGTGGTCGGGACCGGCCTCGATCGCCGCCGTCAGCGAGGCCCGCCAGTCGTCGTCGGACTCCCCCGGCGTGCTGTAGATCAGGTCGAGGTTGACGTGCTCGAACCCGGCCGCCCGCGCCTCCCGCACGGCCGCCGCCGCCCGGCCGGGCGTGTGCCGCCGCTCGAGGACCTGGAGCACGTGCTCGCGGGCGCTCTGCATGCCGAAGCTGATCCGGTTGAACCCGCCGTGGCGCAGCTTCTCCAGGTAGGAGGGGTCGACGGACTCGGGATTGGCCTCCGTGGTGACCTCGGCCCCCGGCTTCAGCCCGAACTCCGAGTCGATCGCGGCCAGGATCCTGGCCAGGTCTTCCGGGGGCAGCAGGGTGGGGGTGCCACCGCCGAAGAACACCGTCTCCACCGGCAGGTCGGCGCCGCCCAGGACGCGGCGCGCGAGGCGTATCTCCGCCACCACCGTGTCGGCGTAGTCTCGGTGCGAGGCGCCTGGGCCCAGCTCGGCGGCGGTGTAGGTGTTGAAGTCGCAGTAGCCGCAACGCGTCACGCAGAACGGCACGTGCACGTAGAAGCCGAACGGGCGCTCGCCGAGGCCGCTCAGGGCGCCGGCGGGCAGCTCGCCCGAGGTGGGCGCGGGATCGCCGTCAGGCAGGGTCGATGGCACGCCTCCAGTTTGCCCGGCTCCCAAGGGTGCTCCGATCCACCTGCAAACCGTGGCGGGTCCACTGACGCCATACCGGCAAAGGGGACATCGAATTCGCCCGTACCACGGCGGAGCGGATGTGGGAGGCGGGGGCTCCGGTCACCGACTGGACGAACGCCTTCCTGCAGCCGCCGCCCGAGCGTGAGCCTGCCGTCGGCGGCGACCACCAGGCAGGACCTCGCCGACCTGGTGGTGTCGCTGTTCTCCGACCCCGCGTTCGCGTGGGGGCTGCTGTCGGATCCGGCGGAGGTCGCGCGGATCGTTGACGGTGACGGGCGGCGGCTCTACGATCGCGTCTAACTTATAGGAAAGTTTCCTATATAAGTGGCGCAGTCCCCGGGAGCCGCTCCGTGAAGAAGAAGATCCTGCTCGCACTGTCGCTCTTACTCGGCCTCACGGCGATCTCCGTGCCCGCCGAGGCCCACTCCGGGTTCAAACGGGTCGCGTACTTCATCCAATGGGGCATCTACGGCCGGAACTACCACGTCAAGGACGTGGACGTCTCGGGCGCCGCGGCCAAGCTCACGCACCTGAACTACGCGTTCGGCTTCGTGAACGCCGAAGGCGGCTGCTACTCGGCCGACCCGTGGGCCGACTGGCAGCGGCCGGTGCCGGCGGAGCAGAGCGTGGACGGGGTCGCGGACGCGCCCGGCCAGGCCCTCAACGGCAACCTCAACCAGCTCCGCAAGCTCAAGGCCAAGCACCCCGGGCTCAAGACGATGATCTCCCTGGGTGGCTGGACCGGCTCGAAGTACTTCTCCGACGCCGTGCTCACCCCCGAGTCCCGGGCCGCGCTGGCCAGCTCCTGCATCGACCTGTGGCTGCGCGGCAACCTGCCGGGGCTGGAGCCGGGCGCGGGCGCCGGCGTGTTCGACGGGATCGACCTGGACTGGGAGTGGCCGGGCTCGGCCGGGGCCGAGGGCAACGTCATCAGGCCCGAGGACAAGCGGAACTTCACGCTGTTCGTGGAGGAGCTGCGAGGGCAGCTCAAGGCGTTCTCGTCCGGGGCGCAGCTCACGGCGTTCCTGCCGGCCGCGGCGGCCAAGATCGACGCCGGGTTCGAGGTGCGCAGGGTGTTCAGGCAGCTCGACTTCGCGACCGTGCAGGGGTACGACCTGCACGGTACGTGGGAGCCGCAGACCGGGCACAACGGGAACCTGTTCACCGACCGGCGGGACCCGAACCCGGTGAAGTACAGCGTGGACCAGACCGTACGCGACTACCTCTCGCGCGGCGCGCCCGCCCGCAAGCTCGTGGTCGGCGTGCCCGCGTACGGCCAGGGCTGGACGGGCGTGACCGGCGGCGGCGACGGCCTGTACGCGCCCGCCACCGGCCCGGCCCCCGGCAAGTGGGCCCCCGGCACGGAGGACTACAAGGACCTGGTCGGCAAGCCCGGCAAGCGCTACCGCGACCTGCGCACCGGGGCCATGTGGCTCTATGACGGGAACGAGTTCTGGTCCTACGACGACCCGGCCATGCTGGTGCAGAAGGCGGCCTACATCCGGCTCAAGGGGCTCGGCGGGTCGATGATGTGGTCGATCGACCAGGACGACGCGCGCGCCTCGCTCACCTCGGCGCTCTACTCGGTCCTGCGCTGACGACCCGGCCGGGCGCGGCCTCTCCTCTCAGGCGAGGACGCGCTCGGCCATCTCGTCCCACCGGGCGTCATGTCCGGGAACCGCCAGGATGCGGCGCAACGCGTCCCTGTCACCGTGCCGGGCCCGGAACCAGTCGGCCACGCTCACCCCGGTATCGGGCCGCGAGACGATCTCCACCTCGTCCCCCGCCCCCAGCTCGCCGAGCTCGACCACCTTCAGGTACGCCCCGGGCCGCGCCGCCGCCGTGAACCGCTTGATCCAGCCGGACTCGTCCATCCAGTTGCGGAACACCACGCACGGCGTCCTCGGCTTGGTCACCTCCAGAACGGCCCCGCCCACCCGCCACCGCTCGCCGACCAGGGCGCCGTTGACGTCGAGGCCGGACGTGGTCAGGTTCTCGCCGAACTGCCCGTGGTGCAGCTCCCTGCCCAGCTCGCCCTCCCACCAGTCGTAATCCTCACCGGCGTAGGCGTAGACGGCCTGATCGGGCGAGCCGTGGTGCTGCTTGTCCGCCTGCTCGTCCCCGACCAGCCCGTCGGCCAGCACCTGGACCCGGTGCGGGACCGCCCGCTTGTCGATCGCCGTACGCTTCAGGTTCCCCGCCCAATCGGCGTCGACCGGCGTGCCCACGTTCACCGAGAGAATGCGCATAGGGGGACGGTAACCGAGGATCCGCACCGCCAGCGACCCGCCTCCACCCCAGGGTGGAGATCGGGGCACTCAACCCACAGACCGATCCGGTACGACCGCCGCCTCCCTACGGTCGTGGCCTGTGGAAACTGTGCAAATCTCCCTCCTCGTCCTCCTCGCCGTCGTGTTCGTCATCTACCGCCAGACGCGCACCCGCCCCGCCGCCGCGACGGGCAGCCTCTACACCGCCGCCGCCATGATCGTCCTCGGCCTCGTCTCGGGCGGCCTGCTCGACTCCGGGGGTTCGGGCGGGCTCGTCGACACCGGGCACCTCGCCCTCAGCGCCACTCTCTTCGCCGTGGAGGCGGTCGCCGCCGTGGCGCTCGGTGTGTGGCGCGCGAGGACCGTACGCATGTGGGTCGACGACTCCGGTGTCGCCTGGTCGAAGGCCACCGGCTGGACCCTGCTGGCCTGGCTGGCCTCTATGGCCACCCGCGTCGCCCTCTACTTCGCCGGGGTGGCCGCCGGCCTGACCGTCTCCACCGGGAGTGTCCTGGTGTTCCTCGGCCTGACCATCGGCACCCAGGCGTACCTCGTCGCCCGCCGGGGACGTGCGCTCACCGGCAACCGGATACTTTCATGAGGTGATGCGTGGATTGTCCAGAGTCGTCCCCGTCGCGTTGCGGCTGGGGTTGATCGTGCTGCTGATCGTGGTCCAGGTGCGGGCGACCCCCGCACCCGGCCTCACCGGCGTCGCCCTGGCCGTCACGCTCCTGACCGTGGCACTCGCCCTCACGCTGCTCGCGATCCTCCTCCTGTCGCGCCCGCCCCATGTCCTGCCGCGCCCGCCACACGTCATGTCGCCCTCGCCGCACCTCATGTCGCGCCCGCCGCACCTCATGTCGCGCCCGCCGCATCTCATGTCGCCTTCGCCACACGAGACCTCTCGCCGGGCAACGGCGGCCGACGCCGCACAGCCGCACCGAGGAGCCGCGCCATGGAAGGCGTTCCGCCTGTCGGGGAGAGCCTCACAGCTCGTCACACTGATCGCCCTCGGCCTGGCGGTGCTCCTCTCCATCGCCCTCAACTCGATCACCCACAGCGGGGTGACGATCGGCGTCCTGCTCGTCTGCGTGAGCCTGGCGGTGAGCCGCCTGTCGTTGCGCCAGTCGTTCACCGTCGGGCTGCTGGCCGTCGTAGGGCTCGTCGTGGCGGCCGAGCTCTCCGGCTCCCCGGCGAACGACCTCACCCTCGTCCTCAGCGTCTGCCTGATCTTCCTGATCACGTACGCGGCGAAGCAGCGCAAGGCCACCAGGGCCGCCGAGGCGAGGGAGGCCGTGCTCGCGGAGCGAGCCAGAATCGCCAGGGAGATCCACGACATCCTCGCCCACTCGCTCTCCGCCCAGCTCGTCCACCTGGAGGGAGCCAAGCTGCTGCTCCGCGCGGAGCGGACGGCCGAGGCCCTCGACCGCGTCACCCACGCCCGCGACCTGGCCAAGTCGGGCCTCGAGGAGGCCAGGCGGGCGGTGTCGGCGCTGCGCGAGGACCCGCCCGCGCTGCCCGTGGCGCTGCGTACCCTCGCGAAGGACTTCGAGCACACGGCGCACCAGTCGTGCACGCTGCGCATCTCGGGTCCCGAGCAGCGCCTCCAGCCGGAAACGGAGCTCGCCCTGCTCCGCACCGCCCAGGAGGCCCTCACGAACGTCCGCCGCCACGCGCCCGGCAGCCCGGCCACGGTCGAGCTCGACTTCGACCCGACCGGCTGCGACCTGCGCGTCACCAACCCTGCCTCCGCCGAGAAGGGCTCACCGGGCGGTGGGTACGGCCTGGTGGGCATGCGCGAACGCGCCGAACTCCTCGGCGGCACGCTGTCGGCGGGCGAGCGGGACGGCGGCTTCCAGGTCCACCTGCGAGTCCCAGCATGACCCCGCCTCCACAACCCACCCACCGCCCCGACCCACGGCTCACCCACCACCGTGGGGAGCCGCCCACCGGCTGTCCCAGCAGCCTGCCCACCGGCCAGCCGCCTGGCGGAGTGCTCACCGACTGTCCTAATGGGCTGCTCACCGGCCGGCCTGATGGACTGCCCACCGGCCGGCCTGGCGGGCTACCCACCGGCCGGCCATCTCCCACCGCCGAGCCCGGGAGCCGGCGGATGGCCGCTCCCCTCGAACCTCAGGAGGTGCCCGTATGACCAGGGTGGTCGTGGTCGATGACCAGGCCGTGGTGCGTGAGGGCCTGGTGCTGCTGCTCGGCCTGCTGCCGGGGATCGAGGTGGTCGGGTCGGCGGGCGACGGCGAGGCGGCGCTGCGGCTGGTCGGCGCGGAGCGGCCGGACGTGGTGCTCATGGACCTGCGCATGCCCCGCATGGACGGCGTGGAGGCCACCGGCCGCATCCGCACCGCGTACCCGGAGACCCAGGTCGTCGTGCTCACCACGTATTCGGATGACGATTCGGTCTTCGCCGCGCTACGGGCGGGCGCGCGGGGCTTCCTCACCAAGGACGCGGAGGCCGACGACATCGCCTCGGCCGTGTCCACGGTGATGCGCGGCGACGCCCAGCTCGACCCCACGGTGCAACGCCGCCTCCTCGACACGATGTCCCCACCCCCGACCACGCCACCCCCGCCGACCCAGGCCACCCCGCCCCAAGCGCCTGCCCCTCGATCGCCAGTCCCCGCCGCAAGCGACCCAGAAGCCATCGAGACAGGGTCCGGAACGGCAGCGAGCAGCCCCGCGCCTGCGCCCGCACGCGGATCCGACACCGCGGCCGGATCCGACACCGCGGCCGGACGCGAGACCGGGGCCACAGCCGGACGCGGATCCGGGCCTGCAGCCGGGCGGGTGTCCGGGCCCTCAGCCGGGCGGGTGTCCGGGGCTGTGGGCGGACGCGGGTACAGGGGCGGAGCCGGGGCCGGGCAGGGGTCGACGGTCGTGGACGGGCGCGGATCAGGGAGCGCAGCCGAGCGGGAGTCCACGAGCGCGGACGGACGTCGGTCCGGGGTCGCGGATGGGCGGGAGTCCGGGGTCGCAGGCAGGCGTGGTGGGCGGGGGGCGGCGGCGTGGGGTGGTGGGGCGCCCGACGGGCTTACGCCGCGCGAGAGCGAGGTGCTGGCTCTCATCGCCGAGGGCCTGTCGAACGCCGAGATCGCCTCCCGCCTCTACATCACCGAAGCCACTGTCAAGACCCACATCAACAACCTCTTCGCCAAGGCCCACCTTCGCGACCGGGCCCAGGCCGTCACCTACGCCTACCGGCACGGCCTGGTCAACCCCGGTTGAGCTGGGACTCCTCGTCGAAGCCGGCCAGCTGTAACAACGTCTCCAACGCCGCCTGCCTGGTCTCCTCGATCGAGCCTCCTCGCTCGCCGAAGCACTCGGCCGCCACGTCGAGCAGCGCCGTCACCACGACCGCGTCGGGATAGGGCACGTCGACGAGGACCGTGCCGTCCTCGCCCTCCTCACCCTCCCCCAGGTGGAGTTTCAGCAGCCGCCGAGTCTCCTCGGCCACAGCCACCCCCAGCACCGCGGCACGCTCGAATCGCTCAGAAGCAATCACGTCACCCTCCAGTCGCACAGGTGTTCGGAACAGAAGGTAGACGGTGGCACCGACAGAATCCCTTGCGCAGCCCGGCTTCCTGAGCCCGCCGCCGCGGACGCGTACGCGATCAAGCTTGTGGCTGGATACGCTCGAACGGTGTACGACTCGATCATTCGCATTGACGACCTCACGGTCGAACTCGGGGGCAATCCCGTACTCAAGGGCATGGAGCTGACCGTGTCGCCGGGCGAGGTCGTGGCCGTGGTCGGCCCGAACGGATCCGGCAAGTCCACGCTGCTGCGCTGCCTGGCCGGGCTCCAGCCCGCCACCTCCGGCGAGGTACGCGTGTTCGGGCGGTCGCCGGCCGACGACGCCGGCTTCTGGGGCCGGGTCGCGCTGCTGGGTGACGAGCCGGCCTGGTATCCGGGGCTCACCGCGCGCGAGCACCTGGAGCTGATGGGGGCCGTACACACCAGGGCCCGGATGACGGTGGACGCGGCGCTGGAGGAGTTCGCGCTGGTGGAGCGGGCCGACGCGCCGCCGCTGAACCTGTCCACCGGCCAGCGCCAGCGCCTGTCCCTGGCCTCCGCGCTGCTCAGGCCGAGCACGCTGCTGCTCCTCGACGAGCCGGAGCGCGGCCTGGACGCCGGGTTCCGCGCCCGCCTGGCCGACCTGCTCGACGAGTACGCCGCTGAGGGCGGCACCGTCGTCATGGCCACGCACGACGAGGGCCTGGCCACCCGCGCCCGCCGGGTCTCGCCGTCCGGGGTGCCCGCATGACCGGTCCCGGCCGGTTCCGCCGGGTCACGTGGTCGAGAGGTTCCCGCATGACCGGCCGGGACCGGTTCCGTGGGATCTCGGGGCCGGGAAGGGCCCGCGCGACCAGCCGGTACGCGTTCCGTGGGATCTCCGGCCCGGTGAGCGTGCCCCGCCGCGTCTCGGCCTGGGAGGCCGCCGTATGAGCGAGTCGGCCGGCAGCGTAAGGGCCGTGCGGGCTTACCTGCGTTCCAAGGGACGTGCCCCCGCCGGCCTGCTCGACCGCTACGTCACCGCGTTCTGCCTGGCCATGTTCGTGGCCGTGGGGGGCCGGCCCCTGTCCGGGGTGTTCGCCGGGCTGGCCGGGACGGTCGATCCCGCCCGCATGGGTGCGGGGGTGGCGCTGCTGGCGCTGGCCGTCGCCGGTTTCCTGGCGGTCGCCCGCTCGGCGGGGCCCGTGCTGCTGCCCGCCCCCGACGCTTCCTGGCTGCTGATGTCCCCGCTGGATCGGCGGCTGCTGCTCGCCCGGCCGGCACGGATGTTGTTCACGGTCGCCGTGGCGGTGGGTGTGCTGCTCGGGGTGGGGATGCTGGCGGTGCTGGGCGCGCCCGACCACCTGGTGTGGCGGGTCCTGGGCGCGCTGGCCCTCGGCGTGTCCGCGAGCGTGGGCGGGATGGCGCTGGCCGTGCTCGGGCAGGTCTCCCAGCCGTGGCAGCTCTGGCTGACCGGTGCGACGGCGGCACTGCTGGTGCTGGCCGTGGTGGCGGTCAGCGGGCAGCTGCGTACGGTGCTGGCGGTCGCCGCGAGCGCGCCCCTGACGGCCCTGGCCGCCGCCGTGGCCGCTGCCGCCGTGGCCGCCGGCCTGCTCGTACGGCAGGCGTCGGCCTCGCTCGGCCGGATCCCCACCCGTACCCTCGTGACCGCCTCGACCCGGGCCGGACACGTGGCGAGCGCGACCGTGTCCCTCGATCCCGGCGCGCTGACCTGGATCGCCGAGGACAACCACTGGCGGGCCAGGAAGCTGGGCTCCCGGCGCTGGCCGCCGATGCCGGCGCCGTTCGCGCTGGCCTGGCACGACTGGCGCCGCCTGGGCCGCAGGCCCGGCCGGCTGGCGGCCATCGCCGCGACCGCCGCGCTGCCCTTGGTCCTGGCCCAGGCGGGCGCCTCCCCGGCGGTGCTCGGCGTGGCCGTGCTGGCGGGCGGGCTGGCCGTGGCGACGACGAGCACGTCCGGGGCGCGCCGGGACGCGGACAACCCGGCCCTGGCCCGGCTCATCGGGGTGGGCCACCGCCCGGCGCTGGCGGCCCGGGCGGTGCTGCCGACGCTGCTCAGCGGGACGTGGGCGGCCATGGCGCTGGCGGGCCTGGCCATGGCCCACGACCCGTCCTTGGGAGCGGCCCTGGCCCAGATCCCGGCCGTCGTCCACGACCTGTCAGGAACGGCCCTGGCCGACGACGCGGCAGCCGGGTTTCCCGTGGCGTGGTGGTTGTTCGGGCCGCTGGCCGCGCCCGCGCTGGCTGCCGGTGCCCTGCGGATGGCCAGGCGTGCCCCGGTCGACCATTCGATGCCGGTCATCGACACCCCGGGCGGCTCCATCCCGACCGGGCCGGTCTTCTGGGCGGCCACCGGGCCGGACCTGGCCCTGCTCGGATGCCTCCCGACCGCCATGGCGCTGGCCTCCCAGCCCGCCTCCCCAGGGCCGTTCCTGGCGGCGCAGGCAGCGGTGAGCGCGGTGGTGCTGGTGGGTTACCTGTGGCAGGCGGGCAGGCCGAGGTAAGGGAGGCGAGGGAGGGTGACGGGAGCTCAGGCCACGTACACGTCGCTCGGCACCCCGCCGTACGGGATCGTACGATCCCTCCGCATCCCGGCCCGCTCGGCCACCCTCCGCGACGGCTCGTTGATGTCCCGGATCACCGCCACGACCGTCCCCAGCTCCCTGCCGATCCGGAGGGCGGCCTGGACCAGCTCCACCGCGTACCCGTGCCCCCATGCCGAGGGCCGGAATCGGTAGTACAGGTTCAGCACCTCGTCCCCGTCCACGATCGCGCGCCGCAGCCCGCCGAAGCCGAGCACGCGCGGCTGCCCCAGAGGCCGCGCGGCCCAGTAGCCGATCCCCCGCTCGGTCCAGTCGTCGATCCACAGTTCGAGCATGGCGCGGCTCGACTCCAGGTCGGTCACGGGGCCGCTGGGATGGTACACGCTCGTGCGCGGGTCGGAATGAATCTCGTGCACCGCGTCCAAGTCGTCGGCCGTGACCCGAGATAGGACCATTCGCGCCGTCTGCACCACTTCCATGCTTTCAGGGTAGTCGCTACGATCGGAAGGCAATCGCTACCGATCGATGGGCGATGAGATGGACGTCCCGAAGATTCAGTCCTCGTTGCGCCTCATCGCGCGCGGGCTGGAAGAGCTGGCCGCCGCGCTGGGCGACGAGCAGGAGGCGGGCGAGGACGAGCGGACGGCGCGGGTCATCCAGGACTGGGGGCGGCGCGGCCTCACCCAGAAGGAGGCGTCGGCGCTGTTCCAGCGGCACGGGTTCGCCCCGCAGACGACGGGCGGATGGGCCCGCGGCGAGTGGGTGGAGATCGGCGACGACGGCCTGCGCTACCTCACCGCCAAATCGCACACCTGGCTGGAGGAACGGACATGACCTTCTCGGTACGCATCGCCGTACGCGGCTACGAGCTCGACACGCAGGGCCACGTCAACAGCGCCGTCTACCACCAGTACGGCGACCACGCCCGCTGGGAGTGCCTGCGCGCGGCCGGCATCGACGTCGACGACCTGCGCGGCACCGGCCTCGGCCCCGTCACCCTGGAGAACACCATCCGCTACCACCGCGAGCTGCGCGGCGGCGACGAGGTGGAGGTGACGTGCGCGTTCGAGTGGGGCGAGGGGAAGACGTATCGGGTCCGGCAGGAGTTCAGGAGGCCGGACGGCGAGCTGGCCGCCGAGCTGACGGGCGTCGGCGGCCTGATGGACCTCGACGCCCGCCGCCTGGTCGACGACCCGAAGGGCCGCTGGCGCTCGCTCGCGCGGACGCCGGCGGTCCTCAACCTGTAGCGGCGGCTACTTCTTGGCCTTGTCGACGGCGCCGGAGTCGGTGGACAGCGCGGCGACGAAGGCCTCCTGCGGCACCTCGACCCGGCCGACCATCTTCATCCGCTTCTTGCCTTCCTTCTGCTTCTCCAGCAGCTTGCGCTTACGGGAGATGTCGCCGCCGTAGCACTTGGCCAGCACGTCCTTGCGGATGGCCCGGATGTTCTCGCGGGCGATGACCCGGGCGCCGATGGCGGCCTGGATCGGCACCTCGAACTGCTGCCTCGGGATCAGCTCGCGCAGCTTCTTCGCCATGTCGACGCCGTAGCCGTAGGCCTTGTCCTTGTGCACGATGGCGCTGAAGGCGTCGACCGGCTCGCCCTGCAGCAGGATGTCGACCTTCACCAGCTCGGCCTCCTGCTCGCCGGCCGGCTCGTAGTCGAGCGAGGCGTACCCCCGCGTGCGCGACTTGAGCTGGTCGAAGAAGTCGAAGATGATCTCGCCGAGCGGCAGCGTGTAGCGGATCTCGACGCGGTCCTCCGACAGGTAGTCCATGCCGAGGAGCTGGCCGCGCCGCCCCTGGCAGATCTCCATGATCGCGCCGATGAACTCGGCCGGCGCCAGGATCGTGGACTTGGTGACCGGCTCGAAGACCTGCGCGATCTTGCCCCCCGTGGGGAACTCCGACGGGTTGGTGACCGTGAGCTCCTTGCCGTCCTCCATGACCACGCGGTAGACCACGTTGGGGGCCGTGGAGATCAGCGACAGCCCGAACTCGCGCTCCAGCCGCTCGCGCACGATCTCCATGTGCAGCAGCCCGAGGAAGCCGACCCGGAACCCGAACCCGAGCGCCGCCGAGGTCTCCGGCTCGTAGACCAGCGCGGCGTCGTTGAGCTGGAGCTTGTCGAGCGCCTCGCGCAGCTCGGGATATTCGTCGCCGTCGATCGGATAGAGGCCGGAGAACACCATCGGCTTCGGGTGCTCGTAGCCGGCCAGCATGTCCGTGGCGGGCTTGACCGACGAGGTGACGGTGTCACCGACCCGCGACTGCCGCACGTCCTTCACGCCGGTGATCAGGTAGCCCACCTCGCCCACGCCCAGGCCCAGCGCGGCCGGCTTGGGCTCCGGGGAGATGACGCCGATCTCCAGCGTCTCGTGGGTGGCGTTGGTGGACATCATCAGGATGCGCTCGCGCTTGCCCAGGTGGCCGTCGATGACCCGGACGTACGTCACCACGCCGCGGTAGGTGTCGTAGACGGAGTCGAAGATCAGCGCCCGGGCGGCCTTGTCGGCGTTCCCGACCGGCGCGGGCACGGTCGCGACCACGTGGTCGAGCAGCTCGCGCACGCCCTCGCCGGTCTTGCCCGACACCTTGAGCACGTCGGAGGGGTCGCAGCCGATCAGGCCCGCCAGCTCCTCGGCGAACTTCTCCGGCTGCGCCGCCGGCAGGTCGATCTTGTTGAGGACGGGGATGATGTGCAGGTCGGCGTTCATGGCGAGGTAGAGGTTGGCCAGGGTCTGCGCCTCGATGCCCTGGGCCGCGTCGACCAGCAGGATCGCGCCCTCGCACGCCTGCAGCGACCGGGACACCTCGTAGGTGAAGTCGACGTGCCCGGGAGTGTCGATCATGTTGAGCACGTGGCCGTCCCACGGCAGCCGCACGGCCTGCGACTTGATCGTGATGCCCCGCTCGCGCTCGATGTCCATCCTGTCGAGATATTGGGCACGCATGGAACGGTCGTCGACCACGCCGGTGATCTGCAGCATCCGGTCGGCAAGGGTCGACTTGCCATGGTCGATGTGCGCGATGATGCAGAAGTTGCGGATCAACGCGGGGTCGGTCTGGCCAGGCTGAGTGCGCACCGAAGTCCGTTTCGACAGGGTTGAGGTCAAGCAGTCTTTCATGGTGACATGCCCGGGTGATTGCCCGAACCGTCATTCGCCGCGGCCTGCGCCTGCTCGCGCTTGCCTTGGTCATCGTGGTCGCGCTGGTCGGCCTCCTCGCCGCGGCGCTCCGCCTCCAGTTTACCGGTGCCCCGGCAGCCTGGGCGAAGAGCACCGGTAACGACGCCCTCTGGCTGGGCCACGCCTGGGTTGACGGCCGCCGCACGGAGCGCGACGTCGAGCAGCTGGCGGTACGCCTCCGCGCCACGGGCGTCAAGGATGTGTACGTCCATTCGGGCCCTTTTGAGTGGGACGGCCGCTTAGATCCCGCCAAATATCCCAACGCCGGAAATTTCATCCAATGGATGCGTAAGCAGCTCCCCGCCATCCGCGTCTCCGCCTGGCTCGGCCAGGCCGTCAAGAACGGCCTCGACCTGGATGACCCCAGATCCCGCGAGAACGTCCTGGCCGGCGTGGCCGCCATCATGAAGCAGGGCTACGACGGCATCCACTACAACTTCGAGCCCATCGGCGACGGCGACACCGAGTTCCTCGACCTCCTCGACCGGACCAGGCAGCACACGAAGCTCCTGTCGACCTCGGTCCCGCAGATCGAGCCGTACGCCGGCATGCGCCTCACCGCCCGGACCCTCCTCGGCCACGACAAGTACTGGTCCGAGGGCTACTTCGGCCAGGTCGTGGACCGCGTGGACCAGGTCGCGATCATGACGTACGACTCCTACACCCCCACGCAGTCCCTCTACGGCGGCTACGTGGCCCGCCAGGCGAGCCTCGCCCTCGACCTGGTCCCCGCCTCCAAGGCGCTGTACATCGGCGCACCCGCCTACCACGACCACGGCGTACCCTGGCTCGACAACGCCGAGAGCGTGGCGATGGCGGCGGAGGGCGCCCGGCTGGCCCTGACCGGCCACGGCAGCCGGCGCGAGCTCTTCGGCCTCGCCCTCTACGTGGACTTCGCGGCCACGGAAGAGGATTGGCACGAGTACATGACACTATGGCGTTGATTTGAGCAGCCGCCTGAGTTATTGGTACCCTGGGTAACTGCGTGTGGCGCGCCCTCTCTCGAGCCCGCGCGCCCCATCCATCACCAGACTTTCACCGAGGCTTCTTCGTGGCGAACATCAAGTCCCAGATCAAGCGCAACAAGCAGAACGAGAAGGCTCGCCTGCGCAACAAGGCGGTCAAGTCCTCTCTGAAGACGGCCGTCCGGAAGTTCCGCGAGGCCGCCGAGCAGGGCAACGCCGAGCAGGCCGTGGCGCTGCAGCGGGTTGCCGCCCGTCAGCTCGACAAGGCCGTGAGCAAGGGCGTCATCCACAAGAACCAGGCCGCCAACCGCAAGTCCGCGATCGCCAAGCAGGCCGCGGCGCTGGCCGCCAAGTAGGCCGAGCCCAGCAACCCGGCGACAGATAACGCCGCACTCCCACGGGGGTGCGGCGTTTTTGGGTTTTGCGGCTCTTTTGTCACGGTTTCGATATCACACCGCCGTATCGGGTGCGTCACCGTTACAAAGATCGCCTTGCCCCTCGCCCAAGATGTGCTCGAAGGTGCACTAAACGGGCGAAGGGGGACACATGCGGGGGCCGTTGGTCGTCAAGAGGGCGTTCAGCGAACCGCTGCTCCTCCTGGCCGCGTTCGGCTCGATCCTGCTGGCCACCACCACGCTGGTGGCGCTGACCATGTATGCCTCCTCGATCGCCGACGCCGGTGTGCGCAGGACGATGGAGACGGCCTCGTACCGGCAGACCGCGGCTACCATCAGCGCGCCCGTGACGGCGGAGACCTTCCCGAAGTTCGACCAGGCCGTACGCGCCGAGCTCGGCCGGGCCTACACCGAGCCGCCCGCCGTCACGACCAGCTTCCGCTCCGACTCCTACACCATGCCCGGCCAGGAGAGCCGCGAGCTGCCCGAACTGCTCAGGTTCGGCAGCTACGACGGGCTCGACCGGCATGCCCGGCTGGTCGCCGGCGCCTGGCCGAAGCCGGGTGAGGAGCCGGGTGAGGAGCCGGTCGAGGCGGCGATCTCGCTGTCGGCGGCCTCGGCGACCGGGTTCGAGGTGGGGCAGGAGTTCACCACGCGGGGCCGGCTCGACCCCCGCCCGGTCAGGGTCCGCGTGGTCGGCGTCTTCCAGCTCAACGACCCGTTCGGCGAGCGCTGGGCCGGCGAGCAGCTGCTCAGCCGGGGGGTCGAGCGCGGCGAGTTCACCACGTACGGGCCGCTCATGGTGGCGCGCGAGACGTTCGTCGCGCGCTTCGCGACCAGCGTCAACGCGACCTGGACCGCCGTGCCCGACCTGCGCGCCCTCACGCCCGAGCAGCTGCGGCCGCTGGCCGGGGCGATCGCCGGGATCGGGGAGCGGTTGCAGGCGGGCGGCTGCCCGAGCTGCGTGGCCGCCGGCCACCTGCCCGAGATGCTCACCCAGCTCGACACCGCCTCGCTGGTGGCACGCTCGACCATGCTGATCCCGGTGCTGCAGCTCCTGCTGCTGGCCGCGTACGCGCTGATGCTCACCGCGCGGCTGCTGGCCGACCACCGGCGGATGGAGGTGGCGCTGCTGCGCTCCCGTGGCGCGGGCACGGTGCGGCTGGCGGCGCTGGCGGGCGGGGAGGCGCTGCTCGTGGCGCTCCCGTGCGCGATCGTGGCGCCGTTCCTGGGGCCGCCGCTGCTCGCGCTGGTCAACCTGCTGCCGTGGATCAGGTCCTCCGGGGTGCGGCTGGCGCCCGAGGCGGACGTGGGCACCTACCTCGTGTCGTTCGGGGTGGCGCTGGCCGCCGCCGTGCTGCTGGTGCTGCCGGCGCTGGCGGGCGCGCGGCGTACGTACGTGGAGGAGCAGTCTGCGCGTGGGCGCGGCGGCGGCCGGGGGCTGATCGAGCGGGCGGGCGCCGACCTGGCGCTGCTGGTCGTGGCCGGGCTGGCCATCTGGCAGCTCCAGCGCTACGGCGCGCCCGTGACCGCGACGGCGGCGGGCGGGCTGGGCATCGACCCGCTCATCATCTCCGGGCCCGCTTTGGCCCTGCTCACCGGCGGCATGCTGGGGCTGCGGCTGGTGCCGCGCATCTCGAGGCTGGCCGAGCGGCTGACCTCCGGCCGGCCCACGCTCGCGCCCGCGCTCGGGGCGTGGCAGGTGAGCCGGCGGCCGCTCAAGTACGCCGGGCCGGCGCTGCTGCTCACCATGGCGATCGCGATCGGCATCGTGTCCCTGGCCACCGCGGCCACCTGGCGTTCCTCCCAGCTCGACCAGGCCCGCCACCAGGCCGGCGCCGACCTGCGGCTGTCGGGGCCGCCGGACGGGCCGGAGCTGGGGGCGCTCGGGCGCGGCACGGCGTTCACCGCCCTGCCCGGCGTCACCGCCGCCTCCCCCGGATTCCGCGGGCAGACCGAGGTCAGCGGCGAGAGCGCGCTGCTGCTCGCGCTCGACGCGGCCAAGCTGGGGGAGCTGTTCCACCTGCGTCCCGACCTGTCGGCGCAGCCGGTCGGGGAGCTGGCCAGAGCGCTGGCAGGCGACCAGGCGGGCAGGCTGGACCTGCCGGGACGGCCGGCCACGCTGACCCTGCGCGCCGAGGCGAGCGCGGAGATGTCGCTGCGGCTGGTGGTGTCCGACGCGCTCGGTGTCTGGCGCGACGTGTCGCTCGGCGTGCTCAAGCCGGGCGAGAACCGGGTCGAGGTGGACCTGCGCGCGCTGGCCGGGCGGAGCGGCACGATCACGTACCCGCTATCGCTGCGCGGCCTGGTCGCGGGCGCGCCGGAGGGCACCGCGAACCTGGAGGTGACCGGTCTGAGCGCCGACGGCCAGGACGTGGCGGTGCCCGCCCTCACGATGAGCGTGACCCGCTCGACGGCGGCCCCCTTCGTCCGGGGCCCCGAGCCGGGGCCGATGCCCGTGGTGCTGACCGCCGACCTGGCCGCCTCGCTCAAGCTGGGCGTCGGGCAGGTCGGGCGGGCCAGCATCGACCGCAGGGTGCTCCCGGTCAAGGTGGTCGGGGTGGTGGACACGATGCCGACCACCGCGGCCGGCCAGAAGGCCGTGCTCGCCGACTGGGGGACGATGCAGGCGTACGAGTTGGCCGCCGCGCAACCGCCCAGGCCGGCCACGGAGTGGTGGCTGGCGGCAGGGAACGCCTCGACCGCCGCCGCGGCACTCAAGGACCACCCCGAATGGGACGTCACCGCGCTCGACCAGCAGCAGCTGGCCGCCACGCTGCGGGACGACCCGCTGGCCAGCGGGCTGCAGGGAGCGCTGATGCTGGGGTTCCTGGCGGCGCTGGTGTTCGCGGTGCTCGGATTCCTGGTCAACGCGGCCGTCGCGGCGCGGGAGCGGATGGCCGAGTTCGCGATCCTGCGGGCGCTCGGGGTCAGCTCCAGGCAGGTGTTCGGGATGCTGGCCATGGAGCAGGCGTTCGTCATCGGGCTGTCGCTGGCGGCGGGCACCGGGCTGGCCGTGGTCGTCGGCGTGCTGGTGGTGCCGCACATCGTGCTGACCGGCCAGGCCGCCGCCGTCACGCCGGACGTGGTGCTGGACATTCCGTGGGCGGTCACCGGCGCGATGCTGGCGCTGGTGGCCGGGGTGCTGTTCGCGATCGTCGCCGGGCTGGCACGCAACCTGCGCAGGCAAGGGCTCGGCCTTCGGGAGGAACAGTGAGGACCTGGCTGCTCGCCCGGGTGCACCTGGGCACGGTGGCCGTGCTCTTCGTGCTGACGTTGAGCGCCTGCCTGCTGGTCGCGGGCCTGCCCAGGGCCACGCAGGCGTCGTACGACGAGGCGCTGCGCCGCTCGCTGACCGCCGCCCCCGCCATGCAGGCCGACCTGACCGTGGCCGTGGCGTCCGGCTCGCGCGAGGAGGACCTGCGCGAACGCGGCCAGTTCGACTCCCGCGAGCGCCTCTGGCGCGAGATCCTGCCCCCGGACCTGCGCCCGCTGACACGGGCCACCGGCCACATGAGCGCCAAGACCACGCTCACGCCGATCGCCGGCACCAGCGGCGGGGCCTTCATCAACCTGGGCTGGCTCTCCGACGCCGACCGGCGCGTGGACTGGGTCCGGGGACAGGCGCCCGGCGCGCCCGCCACGATGCGCCACGAGGGCGAGACGATACCCGTCTTCGAGGTCGGGATCGTCGAGGAGGCCGTGGGCGAGATGGACCTGCGGCTGGGCCAGACGACGATCGTCGGCGAGAACGACTACGCCGCGGTGAAGATCGTCGGGGTCTTCCGGGCCAAGGACCCCGGCGACCGCTACTGGTCTCACAACGCCGACGTCCTGCACGTCATCGAGCAGCAGCCACCCGGCGGCCAGGACCATGTGAAGCACATCACCACGCTGATGTCCGACGCCGGGCTGACCGAGCTCAGCGGCGAGGGCCGCCACCTGACCTATCGCTGGGTCCTGCCCCTCGACGGGAAGGCGGCCGGCGCGCTGGCCGCGCCCGCCCTCCAGGCGGCGGTGACCGAGTTCGACCGGGTCGTGGCGCTGCAGTCCGCGGGCTCCGCCAGCCGGTACCACGTCGAGACCGGGCTGCCGGAGCTGCTCCACGACTTCCTCGCCGAGCTGTTCACCGCCCAGACCGTGATGTACCTGGTGCTCGGCGGGCTGCTGGCGGTGGCGCTCGGCGTGATCGTGCTGGCCGTGCAGCTCCTGGCCGACAAGCTGGACCACACGCTGTCGCTGACGCGGGCGCGCGGCGGGTCGCTGCGGCAGGTGGCGGGCACGGCGGCGGCGCTGACCGGGCTGGCCGTGGCGCCGGGGGCGCTGGCCGGGTACGCGCTGTCGTACCTCGTGCCCGGGCCCGTGCTGCCGATCGTGCACGCCGGGCCGGTGATCGTGGTGGTCGTCGCCGTCGGGTTCGCCGCCGTGCGGCCGGCCCTCGTCCACCGCCGGCCGCTGCACGAGCGGCGCGACGACGTGGCCGCCGCCCGGCCCTCCGCCCGGCGGGTCACGCTGGAGGTGCTGGTCGTGGTGCTCGCGCTGGCGGGGGCGTACCTGCTGCGGGCCCGGGGGCTGAGCACCTCGGCGGGGCAGGATCCGTTCCTGCTGGTGGTGCCGATCGCCTTGACGGTCGCGGCGGCGCTGATCACGTTGCGCTGCTACCCGTACCCGCTGCGGCTGCTCGTCCGGCTGACCTCGCGCGGCCGGGCGGCCGTGCCGTTCCTGGGGCTGACCAGGGCGGCCAGGGCGCGCTCCGCCAGCGTGCTGCCGGTGCTGATCCTGCTGCCCGCGCTGGGCGTGTCGGTGTTCGCGGCGGTCGTGTCCGACGGGATCGCGGGCACGCAGCGGCTGGCGTCCTGGCAGCAGGTGGGGGCGCCGATCAGGATCACCTCGGAGGTCGAGATCCCGCCCGCCGCGATCGAGCGGATCCGCGGGCTCGCCGGGGTGCAGCAGGTGGTGCTCGCGCAGACGGGCCGGGTGCAAATCGGGTACGGCGCGGAGCGGGCGGAGGCCATCGCCGTGGACGTGGCCCAGTGGCGCCGGATCCTGGGTGACGCCCCCGTCGGCCTGCCCGCGCTGTCCGACGGCGGCGCGCTCGTCTCGCCCGAGCTGCGGGGGCGGGGCACGCTGGAGATCGGCTGGCAGTCCCGGCTCAAGCTGGCCACGCGCGGGCTGATCGAGTCGGTGCCCGGCTTCTACGCCAAGGGCAAGTTCATGGTCGTGCCCCCGAGCGTGCAACTCCGTCTCGCCCCGAACACCCTGCTGATCGAGGGGGACGCCTCGCTCGCCGCGCTGGAGCGGCTGGTCCCGTCGGCCACCGTCACCTCCCAGGAGGCGGCCCTGCGGGCCATCCAGGACGATCCGCTGACCAGCACGGTCCGGTGGACGCTGGCCGTGGTGACGGGGGCGCTGGCGGCGTACGCGCTGATCGCCGTTGTGCTGTCGCTGGTCATCGGGGCCGCCGAGCGGGCCAGGGCGGTGTCGTTCCTGCGTACGCTGGGCCTGTCGGAGCGGCAGGCGCAACGGCTGACCGTGCTGGAGATCCTGCCCATGATCCTCGTCACCGCGCTGGTCGGGCTCGGCCTGGGCCTCGGCCTGCCGGCCGCGCTCGGGCCCGGCGTGGACCTGTCGTCGTACGCCGGTGACCTGCCGGTCGGCGACTACTCGCTCGACCTGTTCCTGCCGAGCGCGCTGGCGGCCGGGCTGGCCGCCGTGGCCGTGCTCGGTGCGTACGCGCACACCGCCATCAGCCGCCGCAGCAGCCTCGGCGCCGTCCTTCGAGTGGGGGACCTCACATGAACCCGACCCTGTCAGAGCTGGAAGCCAAGGCCACGCGGAAGAAGGCCGCGTTCGGCGGTGACGCGCACATCGTGTGCGACAACCTCGTACGCATCTACAAGACCGAAGGCGTCGAGGTCGTCGCCCTGCAGGGGCTGGACCTGGTGATCGACGAGGGCGAGCTGGTGGCCATCGTCGGGGCGTCGGGGTCGGGCAAGTCGACGCTGCTCAACGTGCTGTCCGGGCTGGACGTTCCGACTGCGGGCGTGGCCCGGGTGGCGGGCATGGACCTGCTGTCGATGAGCGCGCGCGACCGGCTGCGGTACCGGCGGTCGGTGGTGGGCTTCGTCTGGCAGCAGACGGCCAGGAACCTGCTGCCGTACCTGACGGGCCGGGAGAACGTCGAGCTGCCGATGAAGCTGGCGGGCGGCGGTCGTTCGTCCGGGACCGGCACCGCGAGGCAGCGACGGGAACGGGCCGACCAGCTGCTGGAGCTGCTCGGCGTCGCCTCCTGCGCCGGCCGCAAGCCTCCCGAGATGTCCGGCGGCGAGCAGCAGCGCGTGGCCATCGCCGTCGCCCTCGCCAACTCGCCGCAGCTCATCCTGGCCGACGAGCCGACCGGCGAGCTGGACAGCGAGACGTCGGAGCAGGTGTTCGACGCGCTGCGCAAGGCCAACAGGGAGCTGGGGGTGACCGTGGTCATCGTGACGCACGACCCGCTGGTCTCGGAGCAGGTGGACCGAACGGTGGGCATCCGCGACGGGCGTACCAGCAGCGAGACGCTGCGGCGCGAGGACGCGGAGGGGCAGATCATCGCCGAGGAGTACGCCGTGCTCGACCGGGTGGGGCGGCTGCAGCTGCCCCGCGACTTCATGAACGCCCTCGAGATGGAGCGCCGGGTGCGCCTCGAGCTCGAATCCGACCACATCGGCGTGTGGCCCGCCCGAGAGGAGCCCTCAAGTGACTGATTCGCCCCTGGTCGTGGTGGAAGGGCTGCGCAAGGTCTACCGGACCGGGCCCAAGGAGGTCGTGGCGCTGCGGGACGTGTCGTTCTCGGTGTTCCCCGGGGAACTGGTGGCGGTCCGGGGTCGGTCGGGGTCGGGGAAGACGACCCTGCTCAACCAGATCGGCGGCCTGGACAAATCGGACGCCGGGCGGGTCGTGGTGGACGGGCACGAGGTCACGGCCATGTCCGAGGACGAGCTGCTGGCGCTGCGCCGGGACGTGGTGGGGTTCGTGTTCCAGTCGTTCGGGCTGATCCCCGTGCTGTCGGCGGCGGAGAACGTGGGGGTGCCGATGCGGCTGCTGCGGATGCCGGTGGAGGAGCGGGAGGCCCGCGTACGGATGCTGCTGGCCCTCGTGGGGCTGGAACAGCACGTCAACCAGCGGCCGTACGAGCTGTCCGGGGGGCAGCGGCAGCGGGTGGCCATCGCCCGGTCCCTGGCCAACCGGCCCCGGTTGCTGGTGGCGGACGAGCCCACGGGGCAGCTGGATTCGCAGACGGGGCGGCAGATCATGGAGTTGCTGCGGGCGCTCGTACGGAGTGAGGGGGTCACGGCGCTGGTGGCGACGCACGACCCGAGCCTGATGACGCTGGCGGATCGGGTGCTGGAGATCAGCGACGGCGTGGTACGCGAGGCCGCCCGCACCTGACCCGCCCGCACTCGTTGGGCCCGCATTCCTACTCCCCCCGCACCCCACCCGGGCCCGGCGCCTCCATCTCCCCCACTACGGCACCCCGAGCCCTTACCCCTCCCCACTACGGCACGGCGACCCGCACCCCAACCCCTACCCCTACCCCTACCCCTACGACACAGCGACCCGCGCCCCAACCCCTCCCGCTCCCGCAATGTCCACCCGGCCCCCTGTCTCCCACTCCCAAGGCGCGTCGTCAATCCCTCAGGCTCGGAACCGGCGATCGCGGTCCGGCCGTCGCCGGCGGCCTCGACCAGGCGATCGCGGCCAGGTTGGCGGCCGCGACCAGCACCCCACCCACCAGCGCCATCGCCGCCACCCCGGTCACCCCGGCCAGCGGCGCCGCCACCGCCAGCCCGAGCGGCCGCGCCGCGAACGAGATGAGCTGATCGAACGACCGCACCCGCCCCAGAGCACCTTCCGGGATCTCCTCGGCCACCACCGTCTCCCACAGCGGGCTGAGCACCCCCAGCCCGAACATCGCCACGAAATACGCTCCGGCCAGCACCACGACAGGCGACGGCCCGGCCAGAGCCATCATGGGCAGCAGATAGCACGCGGCACCGACCTGCACCACGACCAGCGGCCGCCGGATCGGCAACCGGGGAGCGGCGAACACCCCCAGAACCATCCCCACGGTCCCGCTCTGCACGATCGCCATCCAGCTCGCCTCGCCCCCCAGCCCCTGCACGGCGGTCACCGGCCCAAGCGTCAGGAACAACCCGGCCATGAAGTGCCACACCCCGTGCCCGAGCACACAGGCCAGGAACCAGGGCCGTACCCTGACCTCCCGCCACCCGTCGGCGAGGTCCCGCCCGAACGCCGAAACCGCCCGCCCCCTGACAGGCCCTCGCAGACCCGCGACAGGCTTACCCCCTCGCGCCTGGCGATGGCCCGCAGCCCGCTCCGCGCGGGCCGCTCCTGCCGTACGGATCCCTCCAAGGGTCACCGCCGAGCACGCGAACAGCACCGCCGTCACCCCCGCCGCCCAGCCGGGCCCGGCGGTGACGGTGATCGTACCGGCGATCGCGGGGGCGGCCACGGACGACAGGCTCGTCACCACGCCGATGCGCGCGTTCATCCGCAACCTGTCCGGACCGGGCACCACCGCCACCACCAGCCGCGGAACGGCCGGGCTCCCGAACGCGATGGCCACCCCCGCCAGAGCCGACAACAACGCCAGGTCGAGCAGGCGATTCAGCCCCAGGAGCAGTTCAACGGCGATGGCGGCCTGCGACACGCACCGGGTCAGGTCCGCGAGCAGCACGACCCGCTCGGGCCTGAACCGATCGGCCAGCACACCACCGACAGGCAGGAGCAGCAGCATCGGAACCAGCTCACTCGCCAGCACGATCCCGACCGCCCCACCGTCGCCGGTGGCCCGTAACACCGCCAGGGTCAGGGTCGTCGGGATGAGCGCCGTGGCCAGAGCCGACAGGCATCGTCCAATCAGAAGCCGGTACGTCATGCCTCGAGACAATATTTCGCCAGCTAATGTTTCGTCAACGAAATACTCGCTGGCATATGATCCCGGCCATGGACGACTCCGTCGATCGCCACCTGGCCCGCTGGCGCGGCAAGGCGCCCTTCGACGAGCGGGTGGAGGCGATCGTGACCCGCCTGCAGTTCCTGGTGAAGCACGTGGCCCACACCAAGGAGGCAGCGCTGGCGGAGGTGGGGATGCAGGACTTCGAGTTCGAGACGCTGCACCGCCTGGTGGCGCGCGGCGGATCCGCCACACCGTCCGAACTCGCTGCGGACCTGCTGCTCTCGCCGGCCGGGATGACGGGCCGGCTGGACACGCTGGAGCGGTCAGAACTGGTGCGGCGGGTGCGCAGCACGGAAGACCGGCGCCGGGTTGACATCGAACTCACCCCGAAGGGTCACGACCTTTGGACGGACGCGATGACGATCCGCGCCGAGGCGGAGGCCTCCGTCGTCAACGCCCTGCCCCCCGAAGACCAGGCCCTCCTGGACAGCCTCCTCAAACGGCTGCTCCTCCACGCGGAAACCCCCACCTGACCTGCCCCCCACGCCAAGCCGCCTGCCAACCCCCTACCACCACACAACGCCCCACCCAACCTTGACCCAACACCCATGCAACCCCGGCCTGACGACCCGCTCCAACCTCGACCCGGCACCCGCCCAACCCCGGACCGATACCGCTCCAACCTCAACCCCACACTCGCCCGACCTCGACCCGATACCCGCTGCCCAACGCCTGCCCACGCACCAACCAACTTGAGAGCCGACACTCGCCCAACCGCCGGCTCGACATCGGCCCAACCATCCCCCAGCTAAGCTTGCGATTTAAGCAGGTCCGGGCATCGGTGCAGGTGCGTCCAGATCGCGCCCGATGTTGTGGCATATCACCATGTAACGGGACGTACCGGAATGTGACTGCCGCGCTACGGCGTGTCGTGTCAG
>NZ_JBQQCB010000042.1:0-84364 GCF_052246675.1 Nonomuraea sp. KM90
CGGTGACCGCCAAGGCCGCCGACCTCCGGCTGCAGATCACCGCCAACTCCGGCGCCCCCGGCGGCCAGATCGCCGAGTTCCAGATCTTCGGCACCCCGGCCGCCAACCCCGACCTCACCGTCACGAACCTGACCTCCGCCCCGGCCAGTCCGGTGGAGACCGACGCGATCACGCTGTCGGCCACGGTCCGGAACGCGGGGACGGCGGGCTCCGCCGCGACCTCGGTCACCTTCTACGCCGGCACCACCAAGGTCGGCACCGCCGCCGTGGGCGCCCTGGCCGCCGGCGCCTCCACCACCGTCTCGGCGAACATCGGCGCCAGGGACGCGGGGACGTACCAGCTCTCGGCCAAGGTGGACGAGGACGGCAAGGTCGTCGAGCAGAACGAGGCCAACAACACCGCCACCGGCACGCTCACCGTGCGGCCGGTCGACACGGCCGACCTGATCGCCTCCCCCGTCGCCTGGACGCCGGGCAACCCGGCCGCGGGCAGCACGGTGACGTTCTCGGTCGCGATCAGGAACCAGGGCACCGTGGCGTCCGGCGGCGGCGCGCACGGCATCACGCTCACCGTCCTCAACGACGCCGGCACCGTCGTCAGGACGCTCACCGGCTCCACCAGCGGCGCCATCGCCCCCGGCGCCACGACCGGCCCGGTGAGCCTGGGCACGTGGACGGCGGCCAACGGCAGGTACACGGTCCGGACCGTGCTCGCCGACGACGCCAACGAGCTGCCGGTCAAGCGCGCCAACAACACCAGCACGCTGCCGCTGTTCGTCGGGCGCGGCGCGAACATGCCGTACGACACGTACGAGGCCGAGGACGCCGCGGTCGGCGGCGGCGCGACCCGCGTCGGCCCCAGCAGGGAGATCGGCACGGTCGCCGGCGAGGCGTCCGGGCGGCGCGCGGTGACGCTGAACCAGACCGGCGCCTACGTCGAGTTCACCACCAGGGCCCCGACGAACACCCTGGTCACCCGCTTCTCGATGCCGGACGCGCCGGGCGGCGGCGGGATCGACTCCACCCTGAACGTCTACGTCGACGGCACCTTCCTCAAGACCATCAACCTGACCTCCCGCTACGCCTGGCTGTACGGCCCCGAGGCGAGCCCGAACAACAACCCCGGCTCCGGCCCGCCCAGGCACATCTACGACGAGGCGAACCTGCTGCTCGGCAGGACCTCCCGGAGGGCAGCAGGATCAGGCTGCAGAAGGACGCGGCCAACGCCCACAACTACGCCATCGACTTCGTCGACTTCGAGCAGGTCGCGCAGCTCGGGAACCCGGACCCGGCGAAGTACGCCGTACCGGCCGGATTCTCGCACCAGGACGTGCAGAACGCGCTGGACAAGGCCCGCATGGACGCCAACCTGACCGGCGTCTACCTGCCGCCGGGCGACTACCAGACCTCCAGCAAGTTCCAGGTGTACGGCAAGGCGATCAGGGTCGTCGGCGCCGGCCCCTGGTTCACCCGGTTCCACGCGCCCGCCGGCCAGCAGAACACCGACGTCGGCTTCCGGGCGGACGCGACGGCCAACGGCTCGACGTTCGCGAACTTCGCCTACTTCGGCAACTACGTCGAGCGCATCGACGGGCCGGGCAAGGTGTTCGACTTCACGAACGTGGCGAACATGACGATCGACAACATCTGGGTCGAGCACCAGATATGTATGTTGTGGGGCACGAACACGGACAACCTGACGATCAAGAACTCGCGGATCAGGAACGTGTTCGCCGACGGCCTGAACATGACCAACGGCAGCACCGGCAACCACGTCACCAACATCGAGACCAGGTCCACGGGCGACGACAGCTTCGCGCTGTTCTCGGCCATCGACAACAACTCGGGCGAGCAGTTCGGCAACGTCTACGAGAACCTGACCTCGCTGCTGACGTGGCGGGCGGCGGGCCTGGCGGTGTACGGCGGCTACGACAACACCTTCCGGAACATCTACGTGGCCGACACGCTGGTGTACTCGGGCGTCACGATCAGCTCGCTGGACTTCGGGATCCCGATGCACGGCTTCGGCGCCAGCCCGCCCACCACGTTCGACAACATCTCGCTGGTCAGGGCCGGCGGCCACTTCTGGGGCCAGCAGACGTTCCCGGCGATGTGGCTGTTCTCCTCCTCCAAGGTGTTCCAGGGCATCCGCGTCAGCAACCTGGACATCGTGGACCCGACGTACAGCGGGATCATGTTCCAGACCGGCTACTCCAGCCCCTCGACCCCGCTGAACCCGGTCAAGGACACGATCCTCACGAACGTGTCGATCAGCGGGGCGCAGAAGAGCGGTGACGCCTTCGACGCCAAGTCCGGGTTCGGCATCTGGGTGAACGAGATGCCCGAGCCCGGCCAGGGCCCGGCGGTCGGGTCGGCCACGATCAACAACGTCAGGTTCAGCAACAACCATCAGAACATCAAGAACACGACCTCGACCTTCACCCTGACCGTGAACTAGACCTCGTCCCTGGTGGGCAACCCCTGCCAGTCGCTCACGCTGGTCACCGCGGCGGCGCTCAACAGCGCCCCGCGGTGCAGGCGCTCCTGGGGGATGAGGCCGTCGAGCGCAGCGCTGATGTAACCGGCCGCGAACGCCTCCCCCGACCCTGCCGGGTCCACCACGGGTACCTGCCAGCCCTGCACGTCGTACCGCATCCGGTCGGCCCGCACGCTGGCGCCCTTCGCGCCGCGGTCCACCACGACCTCCCGCTCCGGCGTGAGAGCCGGTTTGACCAGGTCGAGCTCGTCCTGGCGGAGGAAGAGCAGGTGCGAGTCGCAGGCCAGCTCGCTGAGCACCTCCTCGGCCTCGCGCACGGACGGCCACAGCTCGGGGACGTACTCGACGGAGAAGGAGATCATCACCTCGGCGTTCTTGGCCGCGCTCACGGCGGCGAGCACGGCGTCCTGCGCGTCCCTGCCCAGGCCCGCCGTGACGCCGCTCACGTGCAGCATCTTCGCGGCGGCGATCCGGTCGATCGGTACGTTGCCCGGCGCCAGCAGCGAGCCCGCCGAGCCGGCGCGGTAGTGCGTCACCTTGGGCTCGCGGGCGACGCGGGACTCCCGCAGGACCAGTCCCGTACGCACGCCACCGGCCACGCGCACGTCCTCGACGTCCACGCCCTCGCCCCTGAGCACGGTCAGCGCCCGGGCGCCCAGCTCGTCGTCGCCCACCTTGCCCAGGTACGCACACCGGTGCCCGAGCCGGGCCAGGCCGATGGCGAGCGTGAACTCCGGCCCGCAGACGTCCAGCCTGGCCTCGGTCTCATGGCGAACACGGCCGCTGGAGACCACCCCCAGCGGCTCGCCCAGCGTGTACACGTCCGTCATGAGGCAGACTGTAGTAGGTCAAGTCACCGCAAAAGTGATTTTTTTGCATAAGCCCTGGTTAAAGCCGTGATCAAATATTTTCTGTAACTTTAGCGAACCTTTTCCCCATCTGGTGGCTCAAAGTAGTAGAGGGAGCCGGCACCCCGGGCCGGCTCTGAGTCAATACGGGGAGAGGAATCAGCACCCTCATGAAAAAGATCGCAGTAGGTATCCTTTCCGCCCTTGTGGGCGGGGCCATGCTGGTGTCTGGCGCGGGAGCCGCCACGGCCGCCACCAAGACGGACACCCAGCTCAAGATCCGTGACATCAGCCCGAACCCCGTGGTGGTCAAGGCCGGTGCCGAGACGACCGCGTACTTCGATGTCGGGGCCAGCTCCGACGTCGAGAAGGTCGAGCTCAGCGTCGCGCCCGCGGACGCGAACTTCCGCACGATGCGCGGCAAGGACGCCAAGGACCTCGAGGGCTGGCGTTGGGCCATCGGGTTCAACGAGAACGACCCCGCCGGCAAGTGGCGGGCCACCGCCGTCGCCTTCGACAAGGGCGGCAAGGAGATCGCGAAGGACGAGGCGTTCTTCTCGGTCGAGATCGTCAAGGGCAAGGCCGACACGCGGATCTCCCGCTTCAGCGCCGACCCCTACAAGGTCCGCAAGGGCAAGTCGATCTACTTCTCCGGCCGTCTCCTGGTCGATGACCACGGTTGGGAGGGTGTCCGCGGCGAGCGCGTGAGCATCTACTACCGTGCGAACGGCTCGAGCGCCTGGAAGTGGGTCGCCTCCGACTGGACCGACCGCGGCGGCAAGTTCTACGCCAAGACCCGCGCCTACAAGAGCGGCACCTTCAGGGCCGTGTACGCCGGTGACGACGAGCTCGAGGGCGCCAAGAGCCGCACGGACTACGTGCGGGTCTACGGCTCCTGGTGGCGTCGTTGATCCATTCGCCTGAGGCCCGGTCTCCCTTTGGGGACCGGGCCTCCGGTTTTCCGGAATCTTTTACCTCTCGGAGGTTTATCGATCACTCGATCGCCGCATGGACAGTCCCATTGCGCTGATCGACCCCCGAAGGAGCCCCCGGTATGCCGCACCCCGTGATCGCCCTCGTCCTGAGCATGACGAGCACACTGGGGGCGGCGCCCGCGCCGGAACTGTCCGTACGCTACGAACGCCCCGACTCGTCGCGCGCCGAGCAGGCCAGGCAGGTGCTGAAGGACAGCGGCGCGCTGCGGACCGGGATCCGGCTGCCCGAGCCGGTCAAGGTCGTCGCCCGCGACTGCGACTCCCCCACGGCCACCTGGGACCACGAGCGACGCGAGATCACCCTCTGCTACTCGCTGGTCGACAAGGTACGCGGCACGATCAAGGGCATCTCCCAGACCGAGGAGACCAGCCCGGACGCCGCGCGGGCCCGCCTGGACGGCGCGCTGTCCGTGCTCTTCCACCACCAGCTCGGCCACGCCCTGACCACGCTCAACGGCATGCAGGACAGCGACGCGCAGGCCGACCAGTTCGCGGCGCTGACGCTCGCGGCCGACCGGCCCAAGCGCGCGGCGGCCGCCGCCGAGGCCCGCCACCTGCTCGCCGGCCACGCCGGCATCGACCACCTGTCCGGCCTGGAGGAGTCCGCCACGTTCGCCTGCCTGCTCTACGGCTCCGACCCGGCCGAGCACGCCCGCATCGCCAAGGGCGGCTGGGTTCCGGCCGAGCGCGCACCTGCCTGCGCCGCCGAGTACGGCAGGGTCAAGTCCACCATCGGGGACAAGGTCGTGAAAGTCGGCACGTGAGGGGTAGCGTCCGAAGTATGGCCGAGGACCTGCTCAAAGACTTCAACCCGTTCGACATCTTCGACGCCGAGGCCGCCCGGCTCGACCGGTACTTCTCGGGTCTCGACGAGGCCGGTTGGCGGCGGCCGTCCCGGTGCGAGGGCTGGTCGGTGCGCGACGTGCTGGCGCACCTGGCGGGCGAGGAGCTGTACAACCACGCCTGCCTCGACGGGACCGTCCATGACCTGATGGCCCAGGTCGCCGACGTGGGCGTGACCGGGTTCAACGACTTCAACGAGTGGTGCGTACGCGAGCGCCGCGACCTGCCCGTCGAGGACGTCCTGGCGGAGTGGCGGACCAAGAACGGCGAGACGCGCGAGCGCATGCGGGCACTCGGCCGCGACGCCCTGCTGGACACGATGGCCGGCCCCTACCCGGTGGGCCTGCAGACATTCCACTACGACTCCGAGTACGCCACCCACGCCGACGACGTCGGCGCGCCCGTCTCCGACCACGAGATCGACGACAGGACGTTGTGGCGGGTGGCGGTGGGCCGGTTCGTGCTGGCCGAGCAGGACGCCAAGGTGCAGGTGGAGCAGACGGCCGACGAGATGTGGACGGCCGTGGACGGGGTCACCGCCGCCCTGTCGTATCCGGAGTTCGTCGAGGCCACGGTGGGCCGCCTGCCCGCCTCCCACGAGGTCGATCCGCGCGTCGTCTCGACCCTGAGGTGCCTCGCCTGAGAGGGGAACCGTCATGTGGCTGCGTAACCGCGAGGGCACCGAGCCGCTGACCGCGCGCAGCCCGTTGCGCGCCCGCCGCGTCCTGTCCCTCGTCGCCCTGGTGCTCGGTGTCATAGCGGCGGTCTTCTTCGCCGTGCAGGCCATGAACACGGGCGAGGAGGTGTGGCGCTGGGAGGCCGCCATCGCCGCCGCCGTGGCCGTCATCGCCGCCATCGACCTGCTGGTGCTGCGGCACCGGCGCTCACGTGGTGAGGACCGCCACCAGCAGTAGCAGGATCACCACCGCGCCCAGCCAGAAGATCGCCCACACGTGGGCCAGGGCCCACATGCGCAGCCGGTCGCCGTGGCCCTGAGGGAAGGCGTCTCCACCCGACTCGATCCGGTTGATCGCCGCGACCCGCCTGGCCAGCTCGGGGTCCTCCCGCTCGAGGGCGCGCTCGATCTCGGCGAGAATGCGGCGTTCCCTTCCGGAGAGACCCATCGCACCACCATCGCTCCCACGCCGGTGCCCACCTTTTACCCACCGGTAGCCGGGGCATGCCCGGCCGTTGACGAAGGCGACCGTCACGTGATGACACCGTGTGCTGGGATCGGAACTCAGGATAATGAAGGGATGTCCACACCGCGACAGCGCTACCGCGAGCAGGTCCGGAGCGAGATCAAGCAGGCCGCGCTCGCTCAGATCGGCGCCGGCGGGGCAGCGGCCCTCAGCCTGAACGCGGTGGCCAGGCACCTGGGGATGACCGGACCGGCCATCTACAAGTATTTCGAGAGCCGCGACAGCCTGCTCACCGAGCTGATCCTCGACGGGTTCGGTGAGGTGGCGGCGGCCGTCCGCGCGGAGGTCCCGGCGGAGGGCTCAGGGGGCGAGCCGCGCGAGCGCCTGCACGCTCTGGCGCGGGCGTTCTTCTCCTGGGTCGTGGCCCACCCGCACCTGTTCCACCTGCTGGCCGGGACACCGTCGCCCGGATACCGGGCGCCGCCGGAGAGCGTCCGGCAGGCCAGGGAGGTGCTGGGGCCGTTCCTGCCGGTGTTCGGTCGGGGGCGGTGCGGGCCGGCCGCCGCGCCGCTGCGGGAGGAGCTGCTCCGCTGGGTGGAGGAGACGCCCGACGTGGCCGAATGGGTGCGCGCGTACGCGCCGGACGGCGATCCAGGCACGGCGCTGACCGGGACCGTCATGGTGTGGACCCGCCTCCAGGGCATCCTGAGCCTGGAGGTCCAGGGGCAGTTCACCGGGATGGGACACCGCGCCGCCACGCTGCTGACGGCCGAGATGGACTCGCTGGCCGACACCATGGGCCTCTAGCCCGGTCTCTAGTGCGGAAACGCCTTGGGCGGGCGTGGCGTGATCTCGTCACGGAACGCCTCGATGACGGAGACCACCTGCCGCATCAGCACGGTGTCCGCCAGGCGGTCGAGATAGAGCGAGCGCCTGGCCAGCGCGTCGAGGTCCACGGCGAAATAGAGGGCCATGAGCGGGTTGACGAACAGCTCGCTGCCGCGCGTCCTGTCGGTGAAGCGCACGTCCCCGAACTCGCCGCGCACGGCCGCGGCGATCGAGCCGTTGACGATGCTCGGGTAGGCGGGCAGCTCCGCCTGCGCGTGCGCGACCGCGTCGAGGTAGAGGGCGCCCGCCTTCGTGGCCCTGGAGACCGAGAACGCGCCCAGGTAGGCGCCGTCGCGCTCCAGGGCGGCCAGGTTCTCCAGCACCTGTACGTGGTTGACGCCGTGATAGGCGTCCACGCCGAAGCCCAGGCAGGCCACGATCTTCTCGGGGACGTCGAGGGCGTGCACGGCGGCCAGGCTCGTCATGTCGTCGGCCGGGGTGCCGAGCCCGGCCTCGTCGCCGCGCATCAGGATGTCGGTGCCGCCGTCCACCAGGACGATCGCGTCGAGGCCGAGGTGCTCGGCGAGCTTGGCGTACGCCGCGCGCAGCGGTCGCACGCCGACCTTGGGGAAGGCGTACACGGTGGACGGCTGGCCGTGCGCCGCCAGCCAGCGCGACAGGCAGCCCTCGGGGAAGTACCAGTCGCGGGAGGGCGTGTCGGGGTGGATCTCGGCGACGTCCTCGTGCAGCCAGACGTCGAGGTCGAGGGCGTCGAGGTGGCTGAACGACAAGTTCGCCAGGTGCACCTCCTTGCCTGCTTCCCGGAGGGTCAGGGCAAGGGGTAACCCGGCGTACACGTCCGATCCCCCGCCCGCGCCGGCGACGAGGATGCGGCTCGAACGATCAAGCCGGGCGGACAGGGGCGAATCGAACATGCATCAGATCTTGCCACCGTATCGCTGCTTGAAGCGCTCGACACGGCCGGCGGTGTCGAGGACGCGGCCACGGCCCGTGTAGAAGGGGTGGCTGGCGGACGACACGTCCACGTCGACGACCGGGTAGGTCCTGCCGTCCTCCCACTCGACGGTCCTGTCGCTGGTCAGGGTCGAGCGGGTGAGGAAGGCGAAGCCGACGCTCGGGTCGCGGAAGACGACCGGACGGTAGTCGGGGTGCAGGTTCTTTCTCATGGCCCTTGCAACCAGGAGACAACGGTTTTCATTCCCTGGATTCGGGATCCAGACCGAGCACCGTACGACCGCCGTCCACCGGGATCGTGGCGCCGTTGACGAAGGCCGCGTCCGGGGAGAGAAGGTGCGCCACGACGGAGGCCACCTCGGACGGGGCGGCGACGCGGCCCAGGGGGTGCAGCCTGGCCAGCTCCGCCACCACCGCCGCCGCGTCCTCCGGGGCCTGCCCGGCCAGGAACTCCTCGTACCGTTCCGTCGCCACCGAGCCGGGGGCCACGGCGTTGACCCGGATGCCGTACCTGCCGTACTCCACGGCCAGCGCCCTCGTCAGCCCCTCCGTGGCGGCCTTGGCCGTCGAGTAGGGCAGGCTGCCGGGCACCGCCCTGGTGGCCTGGTGGGAGGTGACGTTCACGATGGCGCCGGGCGTGCCGGACGCCAGGAAGTGGCGTACGGCCGTGGCGCAGCCGACCACGGCGAGGTCCAGGTTGGCCGCGATCAGCGCCCTGACCTCGGCGATCGGCGACGAGTGCACGGAGGCGTCCCGGAACACGGCGGCATTGTTCACCCAGCCCGCCAGCGTGCCCGCCTCCTGGGCCAGGTCGGCGGCCCACGCGGCGACCTCCTCGTCGGCCGCGTCGCCGATCAGGGGGATGACCCGGGGGCCGGCCCAGTCCAGGGCGCCGGGGTCGCGCTCGACGGCCACCACGGTGTCCTTCTCACCGAGGAGGAGCCGCTCCACCACGGCTCTTCCGATGCCACGCCCGCCGCCGGTCACCACATAGGAAAGAGTCATGTCCCGACGCTATGTCCCCAGTGACCTATATCACCGTATTTCCGGGAGGTGAACGGGAAAGAAACAGGCGTGATCGCCGGCGCCGAACTGAAGTCCCCCGCGCGCATGATCGGCGCACTCGCGATCACCCAGACCGCCGGATACGGCATCCTCTACTACGCGTTCTCCGTGTTCATCCCGCCGATGTCGCGCGACCTGGACGCCGGGGTCGCCCAGCTGACCGGGGCGATCACGCTGGCCGTGCTGGTGTCCGGCCTCGTGGCGCCGCTCATCGGGCGCTGGCTGGACCGGCACGGCGGGCGCGGGCTGATGACCGTGGGCTCCGCGCTGGGCGCGCTGGCGGTGCTGGCCTGGTCGCAGGTGCGGTCGGTGGTGCAGCTCTACCTCGTGTGCGGGGTGCTGGGCATGGCGTCGGCCATGGTGCTGTACGAGGCGGCGTTCGCGGTGATCGTGGCCTGGTTCGACGCGCGCCGGCGGGCGCGGGCGCTGCTGGCGGTGACGGTGGTGGCGGGGTTCGCCTCCAGCATCTTCCTGCCGCTGACCGGGTTACTCGTGGAGCTGTACGGGTGGCGGCAGGCGCTGGTCGTCCTGGCCGTCGGCTACGCGCTGACCGCCGTGCCGCTGCACGGGCTGGCCGTGCGGAGCCGGCGGGCGCCGCCCCAGGCCGGCCGGCGGGAGATCGTCCGGGCGGCGGTGCGGGGGCGGCCGTTCTGGCTGCTGGCCGCGGCCTTCCTGACCCAGACCGGCGCGGTGGCGGTCATGGGGGTGCTGCTGGTGACGTACCTGATCACGCTCGGGCATTCGCCGGTGTTCGCCGCCGGCGTGGCCGGGCTGCTCGGCGTGCTGTCCGTGACCGGGCGGCTGGTCACCACCGGGTTGCAGGCGCGGTGGCCGGTGGCGCTGATCACGGCGGTCATGTTCGTGCTGCAGGGCCTGGCGGCCGTGCTCCTGCCGCTGGTCGGGCGGGGCGGGGTGGGGGCGGTCGTGGCGGTGGTGCTGTTCGGGCTGGGGTTCGGGGTGGCCACGATCGCGCGTCCCGCGCTGCTGGCCGACCGGTACGGCACGGCCGCGTACGCGTCGCTGAGCGGGGCGCTCGCGCTGCCGATCACCGTGGCCAAGGCCGTGGCGCCGCTGCTGGCCGCCGGGATCGCGCAGGTCGCCGGGTATCCGGCGGTGATGGGGGCGGTGGCGGGGGCGTGCGTGCTCGGCGCGCTGTCACTGGTGGCCTACGAACGCGGCGCCCGCGGCACGTCGGAGGCCGCTGCTTGACCGTGCGGGGAGTGACCCCGCGTTGCATGGACAGCCGCGCGGCCTTGGCCGTACGAACAGTCGCCCGGCCTTAGTACCGTAGGCGTACCGGCCTTTCGGGGCGGCCTTCGGGACGAGCACGGCGCTGCCCGCCGCTGCCCGCCCCGGCCCGATCCGCCATCGGCGGAACTGACGATCCGTTCACCCGCGAACACGTAAGGTAGCCGCATGGATACCCCCACCGACGTCCTGCACCGCGTGTTCGGCTACGACTCGTTCCGGGAGGGCCAGCAGGAGATCATCGATCACGTCGTGGCCGGTGGTGACGCGCTCGTGCTGATGCCCACCGGCGGCGGCAAGTCGCTGTGCTACCAGATCCCCGCCCTGGTGCGCCGCGGCGTGGGGGTGGTCATCTCGCCCCTGATCGCGCTGATGCAGGACCAGGTCGACGCGCTGCGGGCGCTCGGCGTGCGGGCGGGGTTCCTCAACTCGACGCAGGACTTCGACGAGCGGCAGCTCGTGGAGTCGGAGTTCCTGGCCGGCGAGCTCGACCTGCTCTACCTCGCCCCCGAGCGGCTGCGCGTCGACGCCACGCTGCGGCTGCTGGCCAAGGGCGAGATCTCGGTGTTCGCGATCGACGAGGCCCACTGCGTGGCGCAGTGGGGTCACGACTTCCGCCCCGACTACCTGGAGCTGTCCCGGCTGCGCGAGCTGTGGCCCGAGGTGCCGCGCATCGCGCTCACCGCCACCGCCACGCCCGCCACGCACACCGAGATCTCCTCCAGGCTCGGCCTCGAGCAGGCCCGCCACTTCGTGGCCAGCTTCGACCGGCCCAACATCCACTACCGCATCGCGCCGAAGAGCGAGCCCAAGCGGCAGCTCCTGGAGTTCCTGCGCACCGAGCACCCCGGCGACTCCGGCATCGTCTACTGCCTGTCGCGCTCCTCGGTCGAGAAGATCGCGGAGTTCCTGGTGGACAACGGGATCGCGGCGGTGCCCTACCACGCGGGGCTCGACGCCCGCACCCGCGCCCTGCACCAGTCCCGCTTCCTGCGGGAGGACGGGCTGATCGTGGTGGCCACGATCGCGTTCGGCATGGGCATCGACAAGCCTGACGTGCGCTTCGTGGCCCATCTCGACCTGCCCAAGTCGCTGGAGGGCTACTACCAGGAGACCGGGCGGGCGGGGCGCGACGGGCTGCCCGCCACCGCGTGGATGGCCTACGGGCTCAACGACGTGGTGCAGCACCGGCGCATGGCCATGGAGGGCGACGACGCGCACCGCCGGCGGCAGGTGCTGCACCTGGACGCGATGCTGGCGCTGTGCGAGGCCGTGGGCTGCCGCCGGATGATGCTGCTCGACTACTTCGGGCAGAAGGGCTCGCAGCCGTGCGGCAACTGCGACACCTGCCATACGGCTCCCGAGTCGTGGGACGGCACGGTCCCCGCCCAGAAGGTGCTCTCCACGGTGCTGCGGCTGGCGCGGGAGCGGCGGCAGAAGTTCGGGGTGGGGCAGGTGGTCGACATCCTGCTCGGCAAGAAGACCGCGAAGGTGCTGCAGCACGGGCACGAGACGCTGAAGGTGTTCGGGGTGGGCGACGACCTGGGCAACGCGGAGTGGCACGGGGTCGTGCGGCAGCTGCTGGCCCAGGGGCTGCTGGCGGTGGAGTCCGACTACGGGGCGCTGGTGCTGACCGACGAGAGCGCGGCGGTGCTGCGGGGGGAGCGGGAGGTGCTGCTGCGCCGCGACACGCTGCGCCCGGCCCGCGCCAAGGTCGCCGCCACCTCCGCCGCCAAGGCCGTGGTGGAGCTGCCCGCGGAGGCCGCCGAGGTCTTCGAGCGCCTGCGCGCGTGGCGCGCGGCCACCGCCAAGGAGCAGGGCGTGCCCGCCTACGTCATCTTCCACGACGCGACCCTGCGCGAGATCGCCACCCGGGCGCCGTCGACGCTGGCCGAGCTGGGCACGGTCAACGGGGTGGGGGAGAACAAGCTGGCGAAATACGGGGAGCAGGTGCTGGAAACCCTCCACCAGGACATCGCAACGCCCTGAACCGTGGGCACCCGACCCTTGCGGCTGGTCACCGGGGCAGCGGGAGCCGGTTCGAGCGCCGTTGAAGGCGTGGTGGTGGCGACGGCCGCACGAAGAACGGTCGTCGCCACCACGTTGGTCGGCCTGTCCGCGGTGGGCGGGCGCGCTGCCTCGCGGATCCGGCCGGACGGGTTCCGTCCCCCCCTGGAACGGTGTCGTCTGCGTGGTCATCCCGGCTGTGGTCGGGTTCCCGTTACCGATCTTCTCACCGTATCGGCTGGGGCGTCGTGGGTTCGCTGGGGAGGCGTGCCGGGATCGGTGGTCTGACTTTGGTCGTACAGAGTGATCGTACGACGTGTGGGCGCTGGATGACGGGTGGGTGGACCCTCAGTTGTCGAGATACCAGTCCGGGTGGCGGCCGAGATAGGCGAGAAGGTGGTCCTGGGCGGGTGCGTGGGGGGCGACCGGCACCGGTGGGGCGAACCTGGTGGGGCGGTCGTGGGGGGTGACGAACAGGTGGGCCAGGTCGAGCAGTTCCTCGGCCAGGAGCGGCGGGATCGGGCGGTGCTCGCCGCAGGCCCTGGCCACGTCCCAGCCGTGTACGGCGATCTCGATGGCGCCCACCGCCGCGACCATGGGGCCGGTCAGGTGGCGGTCGTCGATGAAGACCAGATTGTCGGTGATCATGGCGGTCCACCGGCCGAGCACCTCCGTGGCGCCGTCCCTGACCAGGAGGGCCGGGTTGCAGCCCCGTGCGGTGGAGGGTTGCGCCCACGCCGGTGGACGCGGCGGCCGTCCCGCGGCCCGCCCCGGCCCCGCACCCACCCCGGAAGCCGCGGCACCACCGAGGCGGCCGACGGAGCCCTGCCGTGGTCCCGCAGCGCCCGGCTCTCCGCCCGTGAAGCCCTGCCGTGGTCCCGCAGCGCCCGGCTCTCCGCCCGTGAAGCCCTGCCGTGGTCCCGCAGCGCCCGGCTCTCCGCCCGTGAAGCCCTGCCGTCCTCCCGTAGTGCCGTGTCGTCCTCCCGTAGTGCCGTGTCGTCCTCCCGTAGTGCCGTGTCGTCCTCCCGTAGTGCCGTGTCGTCCTCCCGTAGTGCCGTGTCGTCCTCCCGCGATGCCCTGCCATGGGCCCGCGGCGGCTTGCCATGGGGCCATCGGCGGGCTGCCCGGCGGGTCGGGGGTGATGCGCCGCGCACCCGCGGGGGGACCGCCGGCCTCGCCCGGTGTGGCCTGCCACGGATCCGCCGATGGGTCGCCGGTCCGGGCACGAAGGGGGTGGGTGGGGGTGGGTGGGATGTGACCGGCGGCGGCTTCGTGCAGGGTGCGCAGGGAGTCGTCCATGTGCGCCAGCAGGCGCTGGAGGTTCCAGCCGGTGCAGGGCGTCGCGCGGCAGAGGGCGGCCGGGGTCACGACGCGCAGGCTGCCGAGTGTGTAGTCGATGGCCCGCTCCAGCAGCGCCACGCCCGCCGCCAGCGCCCGATCATGCTCGCTCATATCGCCTCCTCATGGATGGAGACCCACCGGCAGGTGAAAAATCATCGCCTCGTATAGGGCTTTTCTCCGAAGGGGTGGCATCCGTCCCCGTTCGTACGGTGGGTGCGCCGTACGCTGAGGGCGGAGCGAAAGGATCTGCCATGGGCATGCTCAGCAGACTGTTCGACCGATTCCTCGGCCTGCCCGAAGCCACCACCCCAGACATCGACGTGGCCCGTGACCTGCGGGTTCCGATGCCCGACGGGGTCGTGCTGCTCGCCGACCGCTACCGGCCGCGCGGGTCGGGGGCGATGCCGGTGGTGTTGATGCGCACCCCGTACGGCAAGCACAAGTTCGACGCCAAGGGCACCGCCCGCGTGCTGGCCAGGCGCGGCATGCAGGTCGTCGTGCAGAACGCCAGGGGTACGTTCGGCTCGGGCGGCGAGTTCACGGCCTTCCACCAGGAGAAGGCGGACGGCCTGGCCACGGCCGCCTGGCTGCGGGAGCAGCCGTGGTGCGACGGCCGGCTGGCGATGGCCGGGGCGAGCTACCTGGGATACACGCAGTGGGCGGTCGGCCCCTACCTCGACCCGCCGCTGGAGGCCATGTGCCTGGGGGTGACGGCCAGCGAGTTCCGGAGCACGTTCTATCCCGGCGGGGTGTTCGCCCTGAACAACCTGCTGACCTGGGCGTCGCTCATCGGTACGCAGGAGACGGCGCCGCTGGGCGGCCTGCTGCCGAATCCGCGGTTCGACAGCCGGGTACGCCGGGCCATGGCCCACGTCCCGATCGGCACGTCCGACGTGGCCGCCATCCGTACGCGGGTGCCGTTCCTGCGGGAGGCGGCGGCACACTCCGAGGCGGGTGACGCCTTCTGGGTGGAGACCGACAACAGCGCCGCCGCGGTCAAGATGACGACGCCCACCAGCATGGTCACGGGCTGGTGGGACCTGCTGCTGCCGGCCCAGCTCCGTGACTTCACCGCGCTGCGGGAGGCCGGGCGGCGCAGCCGGATCGTGATCGGCCCCTGGGGGCACGACCTGGGCGCGATGCGGGCGCTGCTGTCGGACGAGGTGTCGTGGCTGTCGGCGCACCTGCTCGGCGACACCGCCCAGCTCCAGCGCGCACCGGTGCGGCTCTACCTGCAGCGGGCCGACCGGTGGCTGGACTTCGACGAGTGGCCGCCGCCGCAGTCCGTGCCCACGCCGCTGTACCTGCTGGCGCATCGCGGGCTCGGCTGGGACCCGCCGGACGAGGGCGGCACGGACACGTTCACGTACGATCCCGCCCATCCCACGCGGTCGTGCGGCGGGGCGCTGCTCGACATGCGCGAGTCGAAGCAGCGCGACAACCGGGACGTCGAGGCCCGCCCCGACGTGCTCGTCCACACCGGGACGCCGCTCCCCCGCCCCCTCGACCTGATCGGGCCCGTCTCGGCCACCGTGCACGTGCGGACCGACACCGGGCACGGCGACGTGTTCGTACGGCTGTGCGACGTCGACACCGCCGGGGTCTCGCGCAACGTCACGGACGGCATTCTGCGGTTGCCCGCCGGGAGCGAGGGCGTGGTCAGGGCCGAGGTCGAGCTGCACCCGACCGCGTACCGGTTCCGGCGCGGGCACCGGCTGCGGGTGCAGGTGGCGGGCGGGGCGTTCCCCCGGTACGCGCGCAACCACGGGACCGGCGAGCCGGTGGGGCAGGCCGTGCGGACGCGGCCCACCCGGTTCGAGGTCTTCCACGACACGGAGCACCCCACGTCGCTGACCCTGCCCGTGTTCGAGGGGCGGCGGCCGCCGGTGTAGGCCCCTGACGTCTGGAACCTCCTGCCCGGGATGCGGGTAATGAGGGCGAGGAGGTTCTCGACGATGTTGTTTTCGGACGGTCTGAAGATTTTCGGGCCGGTGGTGGTCATGGCGCTCGCCGCTGGGTGCGGGGCCGCGGTTCCGGCGGGTGGACCCGCTGCGACGGGTGGATCCGCGCCGACGGGTGGATCCGTGCCGACGGGTGGATCCGTTCCGGCGCCGGTGACGCCGACGGCGGCGCCCGTGGTCACCGGTGCGGGTTGTAACGGCACGCAGGTTCTCCGGGGGAGCGGGTTTCCGGAGGTGAAGGGGGAGGCTCGGGACGCGGAGCTGTGGGGATTGCTGTTCCTGCGGGCGCCGCCGCCGCTCCCCCGGAGAGAGGAGGTCAAGATCGTGTGGCGGATGACCGGTGAAGGGCCGCTGCGCGTCCGGGCCACGCTCGCGGACGGGACCGCCGCCAAGCCGGCCTGGGGACCCAAGGAGCACGGCGGGTCGAACTGGCGGCGGCCCGGGCAGGAGTGGGGCACCGGGTTCGTGTTCCCGAAGCGCGGCTGCTGGAAGGTCGAGCTCACCCGCACCCGGGGGTCAGGGCACGTCTGGTTGTCGGTGAAATGAAGTCATCCCCAGGTCATCCCCGGGGCAGGGTGCGGTCGATGAAGGCGGTCACGTCGTCCAGGACCTCGTCCTTGTTCGTCTCGTTGAAGACCTCGTGCCGGGCCCCCGGGTAGATCCGCTCCGTCAGGTCGGTGCCCTTGACGGCCGCCACGCCGATGCGGCTGCCGGGGAGCGGCACCAGCTGGTCGTCCTCCCCGTGCACCCACAGCGTGGGGAGCGCGCCGAAGGTGCCGCCCTTGGCGATCGTGGCCAGCATCGCCGCGAACGCCTCCAGCGTGGCGCGCTTGAACGGCCCGTGCCACACCATCGGGTCGGCGGCGTACGCGGTGCCCACCGACGGGTCGCGGGAGAGCGTCGCCGGGTCGATGGGAACGTCCGGCGGCTCCTCGTACGCCAGCAGCTGGGGCACGACCGCCCACTCGCCGATCACCGGCCCGGACAGGACGAGGGCGGTCAGGCCCGCGCCGTACCGCTGGGCGTAGCGGGCCGCGATCATGCCGCCCATCGAGTGGCCGATCAGCACGACCGGGACGCCCGGGTGCTCGGCCCTGGCGCGTTCCTCGACCGAGTGCACGTCGGTGACCACGTCCTCGAAGTCCTCGACGAGCACCCGGTCGCCCTCCGACCTGCCGTGGCCCATGTGGTCGAGGCCGAGGACGGCGGCGCCGTGACGGACGAGCCGGTCGGCCACGTACTCGTAGCGGCCGATGTGCTCGCCGTAGCCGTGGACCAGCAGGGCGAGGTATCGGGGCTGGTCATGGGGCCATTCGCGGACCTTGTTGAGGCCCCTGGTGCCGGTGAAGGTGTGCTCACGTGATCGCGCCATGTTCGCTCCCGCCTCGAAATTGCGGTGAGCGTACGCCGCCGGCCGGGCATCGTCCAACCGGGCGCGGAAAGGGTGGCCGCGATGTCCGAAAACCGCTGACTTCCGAGGGGGCGGCGGTGTTGAAGATGGTATGGACATCTACACCACGATCGACAGCCCGGTGGGCGAGATCCTGCTCGCCGGGGACGGCACGGCGCTGACCCGCGTCTCGTTCGACCTGTCCGCGGTGCGGGCGGGGTGGCGGCGCGAGCCGCTCGCGTTCGCGGCGGCGGAGCGGCAGCTCGGCGAGTATTTCGCGGGCGAGCGCACCTCCTTCGACCTGCCCCTCGGCCCGCGCGGGACCGCGTTCCAGGAGCGGGTGTGGGCGGAGGTGGCGACGATCCCGTACGGCACCACGACCACCTACGGCGCGCTGGCCGCCCGCGTCGGCGCGCCCGCGGACCGGATCCGGGCGGTCGGCGCGGCCGTCGGCGCGAACCCGCTGCTCGTCGTCCTGCCCTGCCACCGCGTGGTCGCCGCGAACGGCGCGCTGACCGGGTACGCGGGCGGCCTCGAACGCAAGCACGCGCTGCTCACGCTCGAAGGCGCCCTGCAGCCGCAGCTCTGGAGCGTGCTCTCATGAGGCTCATGGAGGCCGAGCGGGTCGACGCGGCAGACTGGGGGAAGCTGGCGGGCGAGCTCGACGCGTACGGGTGCGCGCTGACGCCCCCGGTGCTCACCGCCGAGGAGTGCGCGGAGATCGCCGGCCTGTACGACGAGACCGGGTTCTTCCGGGCCACCATCGACATGGAGCGCTACCGGTTCGGCGCCGGACAGTACCGGTATTTCGGCCACCCGCTCCCGCCGCTGGTCGAGCGGCTGCGGGCGGCGTTCTATCCCCGGCTGCTGCCGATCGCCCGCGACTGGGCGGCCCGGCTGGGGCAGCCCGCGCCCTGGCCGGACGACTTCGGCGAGTGGCTGGACATGTGCCACCGGGCCGGGCAGACCAGGCCGACGCCCATCCTGCTGCGCTACCGGGAGAACGACTGGAACGCCCTGCACCGAGACCTGTACGGGGACCTGGTGTTCCCGCTGCAGGTCGTGATCGGGCTGGACCGGCCCGGCGAGGACTACACCGGGGGCGAGTTCCTGCTGGTGGAGCAGCGGCCCCGGGCCCAGTCGCGGGGCACGGTGACGCTGTTGCCGCAGGGGCACGGGCTGATCTTCACCACCCGGGACCGGCCCGTGCGCTCCTCGCGGGGGTGGTCGGCCTCGCCCGTGCGGCACGGGGTGAGCACCGTACGGTCGGGGCTGCGGCATACGCTGGGGCTGGTCTTCCACGACGCCAAGTGACTTCATGGGAAAGATCGTGATTCCACTGCCGATGAGGGAGGTCGCGCCAGGGGCCGTCCACGTCCCCGGGTGGTTGACGCTCGACGAGCAGCGGCACCTCGTCCAGGCGTGCCGCGAGTGGGCGACCGGGCCCGTGCCGATCCGGCACACCGTGCTGCCCAGGGGCGGGGTCATGTCGGTGCAGACCGTCTGCCTGGGGTGGCACTGGCAGCCGTACAGGTACACCCGGCTCGCCCACGACGTGAACGGGCGCCAGGTGGCGGAGTTCCCGGCGTGGCTGGGCGAGCTGGGCCGCCGCGCCCTGGCCGACGCCTACGGCCAGGAGCACCCCGCCGAGGCGTACGAGCCCGACACCGCGCTGATCAACTTCTACGACGGCCAGGCGAAGATGGGGATGCACCAGGACAAGGACGAGAAGTCCGACGCCCCGGTGGTGTCGCTGAGCATCGGTGACGCCTGCGTGTTCCGCTTCGGCAACACCGAGACGCGCGGGCGGCCGTACACCGACGTCCGGCTCGCCTCGGGCGACCTGTTCGTGTTCGGCGGGCCGTCCCGCTTCGCCTACCACGGCGTGCCGAAGGTCTACCCGGGCACCGGCGATCCCGCCACCGGGCTGGCCTCCGGCCGCCTCAACCTCACGATGCGCGTCACCGGCCTACGGTGACGTAGTCGAACTCGTCGTCGGAGAGCGTGCGCCGCAGCGTGCGCAGCACCTTGGCCGGGTCGTCGCCGGGCCCTTCGACGTAGAAGGGCCGGCCGTCGCGGCCGAACGTGATCGCCGAGCCGCCCTCCCACTTGCCCAGCAGGTCGGCGCCGGGCCCGAAGTCGTCGTGCGGCTCGAACCCGAACGTGCGCGCGTAGTCGATCGAGCCGAACAGCAGGTGCCTGGCCAGCTCGATCGGCGCCTCCTGCCAGCCCGCGTACTCGCCGAAGAAGTATTCGCGGAAGCGCGCCAGGTCGCGGTCGTCGAGCACGTCGGGGCCGATGGCGTTCTTCACGCCCAGGCAGTAGACGTCGGCCAGGTAGCCGCAGACCGACAGCCGGTCCCAGGTGTGCCGCCGGGCGACGAGCACGCTGACCATGCCGCCCACCCCGCTGGCGGGGGCCTGGTCCACCCATCCGCGGGCGGGATCGACGCCGAGCCCCTCGCTCCAGCCGACGTTGATCCAGCAGCCGGCCACCTCGGCCTCTTCGGCGCCCGTGGTCTCGGCGGCCACGGCCCGCACCAGCGGCGCCACGACCGACGGCGAGACCTTGAGCGCGCGGGCGATCTCCTTGGGCGACTTGCCCTGGCGGCGCAGCTCGCGTACCTGGTCCATCAGTTCCATTGGGGCAGCCTAGCCTCACCCGCCACACGCATCGAGCCACCACCAGCCGTCCGCGAGCTCGAAGCTCGGGCAGACGCGCACGCCGAAGCCGTCGTAGGCGCCGCGCGGCGCTCCGGTGAAGTGGGCGTACCCGACGGCGTCGTCCGGGATGCCGACCCGGTCGGGCACGAACAGCACCCGTCCCCCGTCCTCGGCCCGCCAGGTCACCACGCCGCAGGTCGCGGAGACGAAGCAGAGCTCGCCGGGCAGCCGCGCCCCGTGGTACGACCCGGAGGCCAGCCGGCCCGCGCGGGCCAGCTCCACCACGCGGCCGAACGCGGGCCGTTCCAGGTAGAACCGCGCCCGGGCGCGCAGGTCCGGAGAGACCGCCAGGACGGCGGGCGCCACCACGCCCGCGACCAGGAGCAGGCAGGTCGCGCTGATCACACCGGACCGTCCCCGAACGGCCACGAAGGCCACCGCGGGGGCGGTCAGCACCACGAACGCGGACATCGCGGCCACCAGCACGAACGGCGCCAGGATCCACAGCTCGGTGTGCAGCCAGCCGGAGTGCAGGACCAGGCCGACGAGCGCCAGACCCAGCACACCCATCCCCAGCAGCAGGAACCCGCAGATGATCCGCCATCTCACGGCAACCCAGCCTAGGAACCACATGTGCAGAGGCAGCCCGATAAATGTGGAGGTATTGCCGCAGTATCGCGGGCCGCCCGGCGGGCTACGTGAGGCGGCGGGCGAGCCAGGCCAGGGCCAGCGGGTAGCGGTATTCGATGCCGCCGTGACCGGCGTCGAAGAGCTCGAAGTGGACCCGCTCGCCCGGCACGCCCGCCGCCCGCACCGCCCGGTGGAACGCCACGGCGCCGAAGTCGAGGAAGTACTCGTCCCGGTTGCCGGCGTCCACCCAGATCGCGCGCATCGACCGCAGCGCCTCGGCGTGCCGCGGCTCCCCGGCCATCACCACCGGGTCCCGGGCCAGCCAGCGCTGCCACACCTCCGGCACGACGGCGCCCGTGTCGTCGAACGGCATGCGCACGGTCCCGTCCTCGTCGGCGGAGTAGGCGGCCGCGTAGGCGTACATCTCCAGCAGCTCCAGGTCGCCCTCCTTGGTGCCGGCCAGCCGGCCGCGGAAGTCGGCGAGGAACTTGTCGTACGAGCCGCCGTACATGTCGCGCAGCCTGCGGGCCAGCTCGGGGAACGACCGCCGCGCGCAGACCTCGAACAGCGCGTCCCCGGCGTGCGTGGCCAGCGCGCCGAACACGTCGGGCGCCAGCATCGCGGTCACCATGGCGCCATAGCCGCCGCTCGACTTGCCGGTGACGGCCCGGTGGTCGCGGTCGGCGATCGTGCGGTAGCGCGCGTCCACGTACGGCACGATCTCGTCGCGCAGGTAGGAGTGGTAGCGGCCGGTGCCGGGCGAGTCGAGATACTGGCTGCCGCCGAGCGAGGTCCACGCGTCCACGTACACGACGATGGCGGGCGGCACGTCGCCGGCGGCGAACATCGCGTCGGCCAGCTCCGGGTACGGCTGCCGGAACGGCGCCCGGTTGAACCACATGGCGACGTGCCCGGTGTAGCCGAGCAGCACGTAGATGGACGGGTAGCGGCGGCCGGGCTCGTCGTCGTAGCCCGGCGGGACGTACACCACCAGCGGCCTCTCGTGCGGGTCGCCCAGCGGGTTGCCGCGCAGCAGGGCGCTGTCGACGACGTGGTGGTCGAGGCGGCCGGCCAGCTCGGCGGACCAGGGCAGCATGGGATCTCCTTCTGGGGACGGGTCAGCCGACCGACGTGGTCACCGTGTCGACGTCCGCCTGGCCGACGGACCGGCCGGAGACCAGCACGAGTGACAGGTTGTGCAGGTCGGAGATGCGTTCGAGCGGGTCGCCCGCGACCGCGATGAGGTCGGCGCGCTTGCCGGGATCGAGGCTGCCGGCCACCTCCCCCACCCCGCAGGCGTCGGCGGCCAGCATGGTGGCCAGCTCGATGATCTCCGCGTTGCCGTAGCCGGCCATCGCGAAGACCTCCAGACCCCCGACGTACCCATCGGTCCGGTTCTCGATGCCGCCCACCGCGAATCCGGAGTCGGTGCCCGCGATCTGCCGCACGCCCGCCTCCCGCATCGCGGAGATCCCGGCCAGCCAGGTGTCCAGCATCTCCTCCCCGTGCACTTCGCGGATCCGCCAGAACGCGCCGTGCACCGTGGGGCAGACGTACGTGCCGCTGGCCGCGACCAGGTCGGCGAGCTTGGCGTCGTAGCGGTGGCCCGACGGGGTGAAGAACGTGCAGTGCTCGATGGTGGTGACGCCGGCCTCGACGGAGCTGCGGATCGCCGCGTGGGCGTGGGCGTGGGCCGCGACGCCCTTGCCGCGCGTGGCGGCCTCCTCGACGACGACGCGGAGCTGCTCGGTGCCGTACTGCGGCACCCAGCTCGGCGGCGCGCCCGGCGTCATCTGGCCGCCGGAGGCCATCACCTTCAGGCAGTCGGCACCCGCGCGCAGGTTCTCCCTGGCCACGCGGCGGATGGCGGGCTCGTCGTCGGCCTCGCCGCCCATGTACCAGCAGTGGCCGCCGGTGATGGTGATCGGCCTGGTGGCGGCCACCAGGTGCGGGCCGACGGTCAGGCCCTCCTCGATGGCGTCGCGTAACGCCAGGTCGAGGAAGCCGCGCGCGCCGAGGTCGCGGGCGGTGGTGACGCCGGCGGAGACGAGCTTGCGGGCGTTCTCGGCCATGCGCAGGAGCAGGTGGTGGTCGCTCTCGGGGCTGCGCCGGGTCACCGGGTCGACCTTGTCGTCGAACCCCAGGTGCACGTGCGCGTCGACCAGCCCGGGCAGCACCGTGTGGCCGGGCAGGTCGAGGACCTCGTCCGCCTCGCCGGCGCTGCCGCGCGGCCCCACGGAGACGATCCGCGGCCCGTCGACGAGCACCTCGCCGTCCGGGATCACTTCTCCGGGACGCCCGGTGAGCACCTTGGCCGCGCGAATGATCCTCATGTGCTCCACCCTGCCACGCGCCTAAAGGCCGCGAGAAGGGGATCGTAAGCCGGGCGCGGCACCTTTGAGGACATCGCAGAGCCCAACAGGAAGGACCGGGACGATGATCCAGACCGCCGAGTACGACCTCATCCGCCTCTTCGACGCCCCCCGCGAGCTGGTGTGGGCCGCCTGGACCGAGCCCGAGCGGTTCTCCCGCTGGTTCGGGCCCGCGTCGCTGGCCACGCCGGTGGGCCGGATCACCCTGGACGCGCGGCCGGGCGGGATCTGGCGGACGACGCTGGTGGGCGACGAGGGGTTCGAGGTGACGATGGACGGCACGTACCGGGAGGTGGTGGCGCCGGAGCGGCTGGTGTTCACGACGGGCGACCCCGACGCCCCCGGTGACGGGCCCGCGTCCGTCGTGACGATCCGCCTGACGGAGGTGGACGGCAGGACCGAGATGTGCTTCCACCAGTACGGTGTCAACACCGACCAGGAGCACGCCGAGCAGGCCAAGGCGGGCTGGCTCGAGTTCTTCGACCGCCTGGCCGAGCACGTGGCGCCCGCCCGCCTGGCGTGACGCGGCACGGATCCGGAGCAGGGGTCAGAACAGCTGCTCGGCGTCGTCGAGCTTGTACGTCGCCCCCTCCGCGTACGCGGCCGCGAACGCCTCCTCCCCGATCCCGTCGCGGGTCCGCGCGGTGACCCGCTCGACGTGGTCGGCCTCGGACGGCCCGGCCGGCAGCTGGTGCTGCTGCCTGGCCGCGGCCGCCAGGCCCAGCAGCCTGGCCGACCGGTCGGTGGGACCGGCCGCGGCGGCGGCGCCCTCCACCGCGGCCACCGCCGACCGGGGATCGCCGATCTTCCGGATGGCGGCCAGTGCCTCGGCGTGCAGCTCCATGGCCGTGGCCAGGTCGCCCCGCGCCTCCATGAGGTGGCCGAGCTCGATGAGCGTGTCCGGCAGGTGCATGGCCGGCTCGGCGTCGGGGTCGCGGGACAGCCCTTCGAGCAGGTGGTTCAGGTGCTTCTCGGCCAGCTCCAGGTCCCCCGACCGGCGCGCGGCGTAGGCCAGGCCCATCTCGGCCATGGTCGAGGCCAGCATGTAACCCTGGGCGATCGCCATCTTCAGCGACCGCCCGGACAGCTCGACGGCGCGGTCGTAGTCGCCGCTCTGCATCGCGACCCAGCCCAGCCAGGCGATGTGCGTGGCGACCTCGGACCACAGCCCCAGGTCCTCCGCCATCCGCAGGCCCTCGCCGAACAGCCGGTTGGCCCGGTCGAAGTCGTGCGCCATCTCGGCCACCGACGCCAGCCACTCGGTCGCCCGCAGCAGCCCCCACCGGTCGCCCAGCTCGGTGAACAGCCGGGCGCTCTCCCCGCCGATCCGCTCCAGCGCCTCGATGTCGCGCAGGGTGAAGGCGTCCATGGCCTGCCTGCTGAGCGCGGTGGCGATGCCCCACCGGTCGCCGAGCTCCCTGAACGTGACCAGCGCCCGCTCGTTCAGCTCCTGCCCGGTCTGCATGTCCTCGACGTGCAGCGCGATGAACAGCGCGGCCCTGGCGCGCTCCCCCGGGTCCTCGACCGCCTCCAGGACGGGTCTCCAGTCGGTCTGCTCGCCCAGGGTGAGGGCGAACCCGGCCGCCCAGGCCGCCGCCCTGGCGCGTACGCCGTCCCGCGGCCCCGGGATCGCCAGCGCCGCCGCCAGAGCCCGGCGGCCCTCGGCCAGCCGGCCGCGCAGGAACCAGTGCCAGGCCAGCGCGTTCACCAGCCGGGCCGCGCTGTTCGCGTCCTCGTGCGCCGCCGCCGTGTCGAGCGCCGCCCGCATGTTGGCGGCCTCCGCGTCCAGGCGCAGCAGCCAGTCGCGCTGCTGGTGCCCGTACAGCTCCGGCTCCGCGCGTACGGCCAGCGCCAGGTAGTGGCGCAGGTGCGCGAGGCGTACGCGGTCGAGCTCGCCGGCGTCGGCCATCCTGGCCGCGCAGTATTCGGACACCGACTCCAGCAGCCGGTAGCGGACCCCGGCGGGGGTGTCCACGACCACCACCAGCGAGCGGTCGACCAGGCGGGCCAGCAGGTCGAGCACGTCGAGCGCGAGGTCGTCGTCCGCCGCGCAGACGGACTCGGCGGCCTCCAGCGTGCACCCGTCGGCGTGCACGGCCAGGCGGCGCAGCACCACGCGCTCGTCCTCGGACAGCAGGTCCCAGCTCCAGTCGATCACCGCGGTGAGCGTCTGCTGGCGGGCGGGCGCGCCACGCTGGCCGGAGGCCAGCAGCCGGAACCTGTCGTCCAGCCGGGCCACCACGCCCTGCACGCCGAGCGCCCGCACCCGCGTGGCGGCCAGCTCCAGCGCCAATGGGATGCCGTCGAGCCGGCGGCAGAGCTGGGCGACGGCCTGCGCGTTGCCCGCCTCGAGCGCGAACCCGCGGGCGGAGGCGGCGGCCCTGGTCACGAACAGCCGTACGGCGTCGGAGCGCGCCATGGCGGCCAGGTCGGCGCTCGCGGGCACGTCGAGCGGCGGGACGCTCCACAACACCTCGCCGGCCACGGCCAGCGGCTCCCGGCTCGTGGCCAGGACGCGCAGGCCCGGACAGGCCCGCAGGAGCACCTCGGCCAGCTCGGCGACCTGCTCGACCACGTGCTCGCAGTTGTCCAGCACGAGCAGCATCCGCCTGGGCTTGAGCACGACCGCCAGCTGCGCGGCCGGATCGCCGTCGGCGGGCCCCTTCGGGGCGGCGTCCTCCCTGATGTCCAGGGCCGCCAGGATCGCCTCGGCGGGCGAGCGGGACGCCTGGTCCAGCGCGACCAGCCAGGCCCCGTCCGCGAACCCGTCCACCAGCCGGTTCGCGACCTCCACCGCCAGCCTGGTCTTGCCGACACCGCCGCTGCCGGTGAGCGTCACCAGCCGCTCCTCCTCGACCAGCCCGCGGATCTCGGCCAGGGCCTCGTCCCGGCCGATCAGCTTGCTGACGGAGGCGGGCAGGTTCGTCACGGGCCGCTCGGCGGGCACGCTCAGCGCCGGGTCCTGGCCGAGGATCGCCTGGTGGAGCGCGACCAGCTCCGGCCCGGGGTCGAGACCGAGCTCGTCGGCCAGCCGCTCGCGCAGCTCGCCGTAGCTGGCCAGCGCCTCGCTCTGCCGCCCCGCCCGGTACAGGACCCGCATGTGGACGGCGCGCAGCCGCTCCCTGAGCGGATGCCGGGCCACCAGGTCGCCCAGCTCGCCCACCAGCAGCCCGTGCTCGCCGAGCTCCAGCCGGGTCTCGGCGTGCTGCTCCAGCGCCGAGAGCCGCTGCTCCTCCAGGCGGTGGACGGCCGACCGGGTGTACTCCTCGTCGGCGAAGTCCGCGTACGCGGGGCCACGCCACAGCGCCAGCGCGTCCGACAGCAGCCCCGCCCTGGTCCTGGGGCTGTCGGCGGCCTCGGCCCGGGCCAGCAGCCCCGCCCTGGTCCTGGGGCTGTCGGCGGCCTCGGCCCGGGCCAGCAGCTCCGCGAAGCGCATGGCGTCCACCGCGCCGTCGTCGGTACGCAGCAGGTAGCCAGGGGCCCTGGAGACGACGAGGTTCTTCCCGCCGGACTCGGCGTCCTCGAACGCCTTGCGCAGCTGCGAGACGCGCACCTGCAGCGCGCCCGCCGGGTTGGCCGGCGGGTCCTCCCCCCACAGGTCGTCGACCAGCCGGTCCACGGACACCGGATGGCCCTCGTGGACGAGCAGGTCCACGAGCAGCGCCCGGACCTTGAGACCCGGAATCGTGACGGCCTCCCCGGCGTCCGTCCAGACGGCCAGCGGCCCAAGCACCCCAAATCGCATGCTCGTCACCTTATGCGCGGTCGTAAGCCCGCGAGAAGCGCTCCTGAAGCCCCTTCCCGCACCGTGGAGCCACCGGAACCGAAAGGGGCACGACATGAACACCGCAACCACCGCTGGGCCGGCTGCCGAACCGGCTGCCGGGCGGCGCGAATGGATCGGGCTGGCGGTCCTGGCCGCCGTGGCCCTGCTGCTCTCCATCGACGGCAGCGTCCTCTACCTGGCGCTCCCGCACCTCAGCGCCGAGCTCGGGGCGAGCGGGCCGCAGCAGCTCTGGATCGTGGACATCTACTCGTTCATGCTGGCCGGATTCCTGGTGACCATGGGCACGCTGGGCGACCGGATCGGCCGGCGGCGGCTCCTGATGATCGGCGCCGTGGCGTTCGGGGTGGCGTCCGTGCTGGCCGCGTACTCGGTGAGCGCCGAGATGCTGATCGCCACGCGGGCGCTGCTGGGGATCGCCGGGGCCACGCTGCTGCCGTCGTCGCTGGCGCTGATCAGGAACATGTTCCGGGACGCCGGGCAGGCGGGCACGGCGATCGGGCTCTGGTACGGCTGCTTCATGCTCGGCATGACGGTCGGCCCGCTGGTGGGCGGGGTGCTGCTGGAGCACTTCTGGTGGGGGTCGGTGTTCCTGCTGAGCGTGCCGGTCATGGTGGTGGTGCTGGTCGCGGCGCGTACGCTGCTGCCGGAGCACCGCGAGCCCGCCACCGGCCGGCTCGACCCGGCCAGCGTCGCGCTGTCCCTCGCCACCATCCTGCCGGTCATCTACGGCCTCAAGGAGGTCGCCAGGGGCGGCTGGGACCCGGTGCCGGTCGCGGCGATCGTGGCCGGGCTGGCGTTCGGCGCGCTGTTCGTCCGGCGCCAGCGCCGCCTCGCCGACCCGCTGCTGGACCTGAGCCTGTTCGCCCACCGGGCCTTCTCCGCCACGCTGGGGATCATGCTGCTGGGCGGGGTCGTCATGTCCGGTACGACGCTGATGACCACCCAGTACCTGCAGACCGTCGAGGCGCTGTCACCGCTGGCGACCGGGCTGTGGCTGGTCCCGCAGAACCTGGCCATGATCGCCGCCCTGGCCCTGGCCCCGGCGATCGCCCGCCGGGTCGGCGCCGCGTACGTGATGGCCGCCGGCCTGACGCTGGGCGCGGCGGGGCTGTTCCTGCACACCCAGGTCCCGAGCGTCGGCGGCACCGGCCTGGTGGTGGCGGGGCTGGTCCTGGCCTCGGCGGGCATCGCGCTGCCGATGGGCGTGGGCAACGGCATCATCATGATGGCCGCGCCGCCGGAGAAGGCCGGGTCGGCGGCGTCGGTGACGGAGACGAGCGGCGAGTTCGGCGTGGCGGTGGGCGTGGCCGCGATGGGCAGCCTGGGCACCGCCGTCTACCGGGGCGAGCTGCCCGAGCACCTGCCGGTGGAGGCGGCCCGCGAGAGCATCACGGCCGCGGTGAGTGCCGCCGAGGACCTGCCCGGCCTGCTCGAAGTGGCCCGTGCCGCCTTCACGACCGGCCTGAACACGGTGGCCGCGATCAGCGCGCTCACCTTCCTCGTCCTGGCCGCCGCCGCCTTCGTGATCCTCCGGCGACACGACACCGCCGCCTGAGTCAGGGGACGGCGGCGCCTTCCTGCACCTGCGTCAGGTGGACGGCGGCGCCTTCCTGCACCTGCGTCAGGTGGACGGTGGCGCCTTCCTGCACCTGGGTCACGGGGACGGCGGCGCCTTCCTGGCCGACCCGCGGTAGCGCTCGGCGTCGTAGCGGCGGTCGTTGTCGTCGAGCTTGGCCCGCGCCGCCGCCACCAGGTCCACCCCCAGGACGTCGGCCAGCCGCACCAGGTAGAGGGTCACGTCGCCCAGCTCCGTACGCATCCTGGCCAGCGTCTCCGGATCGGGGTCCGCGGACTCCTCGGCCGTGAGCCACTGGAACTCCGCCACCAGCTCCCCGACCTCCCCGGCCAGCGCCATCGCCAGGTTCTTCGGCGTGTGGAACCGCTCCCACTCCCTGACCCGCGCGAACTCGCGCAGCCGCTCGGCAAGGCACTCCAACTCCGTCGTCACGCCACAGGACCCTACCGACCCGCGCCTGTATGTTGCTGCTCGTGAATGGGGTCGAACTGTTCCTGCTGGGCCGGACGCTGATGAAGATCGGCGAGGAGGCGATGCCGACCGAGGGCATCGGCGAGCACTCGGCGAGCGTGCGTACGGTCCTGATCGTGGTGAGCGACCTGCGCGGGCACCCCGACACCACGGTGGGCGAGATCGCCGCCCGTACGGGCCTGCCGCAGAGCGCCGTGTCCGCCGCCATCGCGCGGCTGCGCACGGCGGGCGCCGTGACGGCCGAGACCGACCCCCGGGACCGCCGGCGCACGATCATCCGCGAGGCGCCCGCCGTGTCGGAGCGGGTGACCCGGGTCCGCGACACCCCGATCGACGCCGCGCTGGCCGCCGCGCTGGGCACGGACGACCCGGAGCGGGTGGGCCGGGCCGTGGCGGCGCTGGAGGAGCTGGCGGATCAGCTCATCCCGAAGCTACGGGACTAATCCATCAAACTTGATACATCGAAAATGATGGATTAGATTGTCGGCATGAACGCCGACATCTTGCGCGTGCCCGGAGCCAGCCTCTACTACGAGACGCGCGGCACCGGGCCGTACCTGCTCATCTCGCAGAGCGGCGAGGGCGACGCCGGCCGGAGCGTGGATCTGGTGGACCGGCTCGCGGACGACCACACCGTCATCACCTACGACCGGCGCGGGCTTAACCGCAGCACGATCGACGCCCCCCACCCGGGCGTGAGCGTGCGGCAGCACGCCGACGACGTGCACCGGCTGCTGGCCCACCTCACCGACCGGCCCGTCATCATGCTCGGCCAGAGCATGGGCGCCTCGATCGGCCTCCACCTGGCCGCCCGCCACCCCGAGCAGCTCAGCCTGCTCGTCGCCCACGAGCCCGTCTCGCCCTGGCTGCTCCCGGCCGCCGAGCGGGCGCGGCACGTGGCGGAGCTGGCCGAGCTCCGCGACCTCTACCTCGCAGCCGGTCTCCCGGCCGCGCTCGCGGAGATCGCGCGGGTCCTCGGCATCACCGGCGACGACGCCGAGCCCGGCCTGACCCCGCAGCCCATGACGCCCCAGCGGCGGGCCGGCTTCGACTTCTTCATCCGCCACGACTTCCGCGCGGTCATGGAGGACGACCTCGACCTGCCGGGCCGCCAGGTTCGCATCGTGCCGGCGGCCGGCCGGGCCACGCCGCGCACCGTCTTCGACCACCGGTGCGCGGTCGAGCTGGCGCGGCTGCTGGGCACCGAGGTCGCCGAGTTCCCCGGCGGGCACAACGGCAACCTCAGCCATCCGCGCGCGTACGCCGCCCGCCTGCGCGAGGTCGTCCAGTCCGCCGCCTAGGCGCACCCACCGTGTACGCTTCCGACGCGTGTCCGACTTATCCGTGCCCGGTTACGAGATCAAGGGCGTGCTCGGTCAGGGCGGCTTCGGTGTGGTCTACCTCGCCCTGCAGTCGGCCGTCGGCCGCGAGGTCGCGCTCAAGGTCGACAACCGGGTGCTGCTGTCCGACCGCGACCGGCGCCGGTTCATGCGCGAGGTCACGGCGGCGGGCGCGCTGTCCGGCCATCCGCACGTGGTGCCCGTCTATGACGCCGGGCTGCTGCCGGACGGGCGGCCGTACATGGTGCTGGAGCTGTGCCCCGGGGGCTCGCTGGCCGGGCGGCGCCTCTCCCCGGCCGAGGCGCGCGACGTGGGCGTGCGCATCGCCGACGCGCTCGCGGCCGCGCACGCTCAGGGGGTGCTGCACCGCGACGTGAAGCCGGGCAACATCCTGCTCAACCGGTACGGCCAGGTGGCGCTGTCCGACTTCGGGCTGGCCACCATGCCGGCCTCCGGCCCCGACGCCTCGGTGACCCGCGAGTCGCTCACCCCCTCCTACGCCCCGCCCGAGGCGTTCGAACTGGCCGAGCCGTCGCCGGCCGCGGACGTGTACGCGCTGGCGGCCACCGTCTACGCGCTGCTGTCCGGCCGCCCGCCCCGCTTCCCGGAGAGCGGCGTGCCCAACGTGGCGATGATCCTCGCCCTGCACCGCCTCCCCGTCCCGGACATCCCCGGCGTGCCACCGGACCTGACCGCCGTGCTCCGGCGGGCCCTGGCCACCGACCTCCGGGAGCGCACCCCGAGCGCGGCCGCCCTCCGCGACGCCCTCGCCGCCGTCCCCCTGGCGCGCTCCCCCGAGCAGCCCTCCGGAAGCCACGTGGCCGCGCCCGTCCCTTCCCACGTGAGCCCTCAGCGGCCCGCCTTCCCCCCGCAGGCCACGAACCCGCCGCCCGGCACCCCGACGGACACCAGGCCGCCCGCGCCGCGCGGGGTCAACAAGGCCCTGCTCGCGATCATCGCCGCCCTGACCCTGGTGATCGCGACCGGCGCCGGGGTGTTCATCCACGGCCAGGTCACCCGGACCCCGGAGACCAGGCAGGCCGCACCGGACACCGGCACCACGAAGCCCAAGGAGGCCGGCGCTTTCCAAGGGCTCGACACCTACACCGAGAACTGCCCGGCGGCCAAGGTACGCGGCGGCGGGGCGGCCTGCGTGCGGGAGTCGGAGTGCTGGAGTGGCCTGGTCATCATCACGGGCGACACGAAGGCCAGGCGGCTCGGGTGCGAGGAGACGCATGCGTGGGAGACGTTCGCGGTCGCCCCGATCCCGCAGGACGCCGAGACGTACGTCCAGCAGGACCTCGCCAAGCACCCGACGGTGAAGCGCGTCTGCAGCCGCTCGGTCCTGCTGGCCACCCGGACCGGCACGGCCAGGACCATCGGCGCGACCCGGTGGCGGGCCGATGTCATGCCGCCGTCCCAGGCCCAGTTCGAGGACGGGGTGCGCTTCTACCGCTGCGTCGCCGGCCTGAACGGCCAGGAACCCCGCAGGTCCTTCTTCCACTGACCGGCTGGGCGCGGCCTACACGTGGCGGGCGGTGCTCTCCCGGACGATCAGCTCCGTCGACAGTTCCACGCGCTTGGTCTCCGGGACGTCGCCGTGGCCCATCGCCAGCACCGTACGGGTGGCCAGCGCCGCCATCTCCTGGAGCGGCTGGCGTACCGTCGTCAGCGGGGGCCAGGCCGACTTCGCCAGCGGCAGGTCGTCGAAGCCCACCACGCTCAGGTCCTCCGGGACCCGGAGCCCGCGCTGCCGGGCCGCCTCGAACACGCCGAACGCCATCAGGTCGCTCCCGGCGAAGATGGCCGTGGGCGGGTCGGCGAGGGAGAGCAGGGCGTGGCCCTGGTCGTGGCCCGAGTCGACGAGGAACGTGCCGCGCCTGATCAGGTCGGGCACCACGGGCACCCCAGCCGTCTCCAGCGCCGCCCGGTAACCGTCTATCCGGGCCTGGCTGCACAACATGTCCGCCGGGCCGCTGATCATGCCGATCCGCCGGTGCCCGAGCTCCAGGAGGTGCCGGGTCGCCGCCAGGCCGCCGTTCCAGTTGGTCGCCCCGACCGAGACGACCCCAGGCGCGGGCTCGCCCTCCGGGTCCACCACCGCGAACGGCAGGGAGCGGGCGCTGAGCTGGGCCTGGATGCCGGTCGAGAGCCGCGAGGCCACTATCACGACGCCGTCCGTCCGCCTGGCCGCCAGGCGCTCCAGCCAGTCACGGCCGGGGCCCGCGTGCGTGTGCAGGACCGAGATGACGACGCTGGCCCCGGCATCGTGGGCGGCGCTCTCCGCACCGCGGACGATCTCCATGGCCCAGGGCGACTCGATCTCCGCGAAGACGAGGTCCACCAGGCCGGCCGGCGTGTCGTCCTGGCTGATGCGCCGCTGGTAGCCGTGCTCCTGCAGGAGCCGCTCCACCCTGTGGCGGGTCGCCGGCGCGACCTCCGGACGCCCGTTGATGACCTTCGAGACCGTCGGGATGGAGACCCCGGCCTCCTCCGCGATCAGTGCGATCGTGACCCGCCTCTTCGCTGACACAAATCGGGAGTGTATCCGAAAGTTTCGGTTTGGGATCGCTCGCCCTGGAGGTGTTGACGCTTTACATGGCGTTTACCTACGATCACGGCAAAGAAATTATCGGGGGGTTCACGAAACTTTCGTCAATCGCTGAGGAAGGGACCCCTATGAAACGCAGTCTGGTGTTAGTCGCCATCGCCGTGCTCGTGGCCGGTTGCGGAGGTGGCGGCGGCGGGGAGACGGCCCCACAGCAGAGCGGCGGCGGCTCCCCCGCCAAGGTCACGCTGGAGTGGTGGCACCTGTCGACCGCCGAGCCGCTCAAGTCCCTCTGGGCACAGCGCGCCAAGGAGTTCGAGGCGAAGAACCCGCACGTCACGATCAAGGCGACGGTTCTGGAGAACGACGCGTACAAGGCCAAGCTCACCACGATCACGCAGTCGGGCAACGCGCCGGACGTGTTCGCCTCGTGGGGCGGCGGCGTGCTCAAGCAGCAGATCGACGCGGGACTGGTCAAGGACATCTCCGGCGACGTCGCGGACGTGCTGCCCACCTTCACGCCGGCGGCGCTCAGCGCGTACCAGATCGACGGCAAGACGTACGGTCTGCCGACCGACATCGGCTTGGTGGGTTTCTGGTACAACAAGAAACTTTTCGAAAAGGCAGGCATCACCGAGCCGCCGGCCACCTGGTCGGCGTTCCTCGAGGACGTCAAGAAGCTCAAGGCCGCGGGGGTCACCCCGATCGCCCTGGCCGGCAAGGAGAAGTGGCCCGGCCACTACTACTGGGCCTACCTCGCCCTGCGCATCGCCGGCCTGGACGCGCTCAAGCAGGCGGCCACCGACCACGACTTCACCAAGCCCGACTTCGTGGCGGCCGGCCAGCAGGTGAAGGCGCTGGCGGACCTCCAGCCGTTCCAGAAGGGCTTCCTGGGCGCGGCGTACTCCACCCCTGACGGCCAGTCCGCCACCGTGAGCAACGGCAAGGCGGCCATGGAGCTGATGGGCCAGTGGGCGCCGAGCGTGCAGGCCGACTCGGGCAAGGGTCTCGGCGACGATCTCGGGTTCTTCCCCTTCCCGGCCGTCGAGGGCGGCAAGGGCTCGGCCGGTGACGCCTTCGGCGGCGGCGGCGGGCTGGCCGTGGGCGCGGACGCGCCGAAGGAGGCCCTGGACTTCGTCAAGTTCATGACCGAGATGGGCAACCACTCCAAGGCCGTCGAGTCCGGTGGCGTGCTGCCGGTGCTCAAGGGCGAGGAGAGCGCGGTCAAGGACCCCAACCTCAAGCAGGTGGCGACGCTGCTGGCCGGTGCCAGCGGCTACCAGCTCTACCTGGACCAGGCCTACCCGCCGGCCGTCGGCCAGCAGGTCAACGACAGCGTGGCCGAGCTGATCGCCGGTACGAAGACACCGGAAGAGGTCGGCGCGGACATCACAGAAGTGGCCAAGAGCGAGGGATGACGACACTCACGAGAGGGCCGGAGGCGGTCCAGCTTCCGGCCCCCACCCCTGTCGGCAGGCGTCGCGGTCGCTGGGTGACCATCGCCCTGTTCCTGCTGCCCGCCATGGTGCTCTTCCTGATGCTGGTCGTGGCCCCCATGCTGGTGGCCCTCTATTCGAGCGTGTTCAGGTGGAACGGCTTCGGCGGCCTGCCGACCAACTTCATCGGGATGGACAACTTCACCCGGCTGTTCAGCAGCGAGATCTTCGCGCAGGACCTGTGGCACCTGCTGGTCCTCGTCCTGCTGTCGATCTTCGTGCAGCTGCCGTTCTCGCTGGCCATCGCCATGCTGCTGAACCAGCGCATGCGCGGGCGGGCGTTGTACCGGGTGCTGTTCTTCGCCCCGTACGTGCTGTCCGAGGTCATCACGGGCGTGCTGTTCTCGCTGATCCTCGCCCCTGACGCGGGCATGGCGAACCAGCTCCTGTCGATCGTCGGGTTCGAGTCGGAGTGGCTGGCCAATCCCGACACCGTGATGCCGTCGCTCTTCCTGGTCATGACCTGGAAGTACTTCGGCTTCCACATGATGATCTATCTCGCCGGGCGGCAGAACATCCCGAACGAGCTCATCGAGGCCGCCCAGATCGACGGGGCCACGGGGTGGAAGACGTTCAGGTACGTCACGCTGCCGCTGCTCGGCCCGACGATCCGGATCAGCATCTTCCTGTCCGTGATCTACACGATCCAGCTCTTCGACCTGGTCTGGATCCTCACCGGCGGCGGGCCCTCGCACTCCTCGGAGACGATGGCGGTCACCATGATGGACTGGGGGTTCAAGCGCTCCCAGGTCGGCTACGCCAGCGCGATCAGCGTCGTGATGTTCGCGCTCAGCCTCGTCTTCGCCCTCATCTACCAGCGTTTCGTCATGCGCCGTGACCTGGAGGGCGCGACGACCTCCCTGGGAGGCCGCAGATGAACCACGGGAAGATCAAGCCGGCCAGGCGGCGGCGCAAGACGCTGCCCCTGCACGTGATCGCGTTGATCGTGGGCGCGTTCATGGTCATCCCGGTGGTCTACGCGCTGATCGGCGGTTTCAAGGAGAACAGCGAGCTGTCCGCCAACCCCTTCGGCCTGCCCGAGACGTGGGTGACGGCCAACTACACCGACGTGCTGGGCTCCGGGTCGTTCTGGCGGCAGATGTGGAACAGCATGTTCATCGCCGTGGCCACGACCGTGCTGACCGTCGCGCTGTCGGCGCTGGCGGGGTTCGTCTTCGCCAGGTTCGCCTTCCGCGGCAGGGAGCTGTTCTTCACGATGTTCACCGCCGGGCTGATGTTCCCGTTCGCGGTGGCCATCCTGCCCATCTTCGTGCTGCTGCGCACGTTCGGGCTGCTGGACAACCCGCTCGGCGTGATCCTGACGCAGGCCGCCTTCGGGCTGCCGCTGACGATCATCATCCTGCGCGGCTTCTTCCGCAGCATCCCGGGCGAGATCGAGGAGGCGGCCACCATCGACGGGTGCACGCCGTTCGGGTTCTTCTGGCGGATCCTGCTGCCGATGGCCCGGCCCGCGATCGCCACCGTCTCGGTCCTGGCCATCGTCGGGAGCTGGAACAACTTCATGCTGCCGCTGGTGGTGTTCAGCGAGGAGGTGAGCTGGACGCTGCCGCTCGGCATCCAGCAGTTCCAGGGCCAGTACGCCTCCGACACCGCCCGCATCCTGGCCTATCTGATCCTGGCCATGGTGCCCGCGCTCGGGTTCTACGCCATAGCGGAACGACACCTGGTCGGTGGCCTCACCGCGGGTGCCACGAAGGGGTGACTTCATGCTGCACGTGTCCGGAACCCATCTCCTCACGGACGACGACACGCCGGTACGCCTGCGGGGGGTGGGTCTCGGGGGCTGGATGAACATGGAGAACTTCATCACCGGCTACCCGGCGAACGAGTCCTCCATGCGGCACGCCGTACGCACCGTGCTGGGCGACGACCGGGCGGAGCTGTTCTTCGACCGGCTGCTGACCTCGTTCTTCACCGAACAGGACGCGGCCCTGCTGGCCGGGCTGGGCATGAACTGCGTCCGCATCCCGGTCAACTACCGCCACTGGGAGTCCGACGAGCGCCCCCTGGAGATCGACCAGCGCGGCTTCCGCCACCTGGACCGGGTGATCGGCCTGCTGGGCGCGCACGGCATCCACAGCGTGATCGACCTGCACGCGCTGCCCGGCTCGCAGAACCAGCACTGGCACTCCGACAATCCCACCCACGTGGCCGCGTTCTGGCAGCACCGGCACTTCCAGGACCGGGCGGTGCACCTGTGGGAGGTCATCGCGGACCACTACCGCGACAATCCCTGGGTGGCCGGATACAACCCGGTCAACGAGCCGGGCGACGTGTCGGGCAAGGTGATCGGCCCGTTCTACGACCGCCTGGTGAAGGCGATCAGGGCCGCCGACCCGCGCCACGTCCTGTTCCTCGACGGCAACACCTACTCCACCGATTTCTCGATATTTCGGGAGGTGTATGAGAACACGGTCTTCGTCCTTCACGACTACGCGCTGGCCGGTTTCGCCCACGGCGGCCCGTACCCCGGGTACACCCGCGGCGAGTGGTGCGACCGCAACCAGCTGGAGCGGACGTTCGACAAGCGCTCCCGCTTCCAGCGCGAGACGGGCACGCCGCTGTGGGTGGGCGAGTTCGGGCCCGTCTACACCGGGGACCCCGTCGTGGACGGGCAGCGCTACCAGATCCTGCGCGACCAGCTCGCGATCTACGACGAGCACGGCGCGGGCTGGTCGCTGTGGACGTACAAGGACGTGGGGTTGCAGGGGCTGGTGCACGCCTCGGGGGCCTACCTCGACCGGTTCGGCGACTTCATCGCCAAGAAGCGGCGGCTCGGCGCCGATCGCTGGGGCTCGACGATGGAGGAGTCGACGGACGTGCTGGCCCCGCTGCACGCGCTGGTCGAGACCGAGTTCCCCGGCTGGGACCCGTACCCGTGGGGCGCCCGCTACCAGGCCGACGACCTGATCAGGCACATCCTGCTGGCCCAGGCACTGCTCCCCGAGTACGCGGAGCTGTTCCGCGGGCTCGGCGACGACGACCTGGTCGCGCTGGCGGACTCGTTCCGCCTGGAGCGGTGCGTACGCCGCGAACCCCTGCTCGATCTGCTGGCCGACAACCTCAAGAGGTGAGTGGGGGGTCCCTGTCGTTCCGGATGCTTGCGTAGGTATGCTTCGCCTGCCCTAATTTAGGCAAGGCTTCCCTCAGCGAGTGGCGGTAGGCAATCGTGTTCGCCAGTTACCTCATCGGATTGCGTGAAGGACTCGAGGCGGCGCTCGTCGTCTCGGTCCTCATCGCCTTCCTGGTCAAGAGTGACCGCAAGGACAAGCTCCCTCAGGTCTGGAGCGGGGTCGGCGCGGCCGTCGTGCTGTCGGTGGCGTTCGGGGCGCTGCTGACCTTCACCGCCGCCCGCCTCAGCTACACCGGGCAGGAGCTGTTCGAGGCGATCACCTCGCTGCTCGCCGTCGTGTTCGTGACCTGGATGATCTTCTGGATGCGCCGGGCGGCCCGCGCGCTCTCCAAGGAGCTGCGCGGCAAGCTCTCCGAGGCGCTGGAGCTGGGGTCGATCGCGGTGGTCGTGATGGCGTTCCTGGCCGTCGCGCGCGAGGGGCTGGAGACGGCGCTGCTGTTCTTCGCCTCCGTGCAGGGCGCCATCGCTTCGGCAGAACCGTTGATCGGCATCTGCCTGGGGCTGCTCACGGCGGTACTGATCGGCTGGGGCATCTACCGCAGCGCCCTGACGATCAACCTGACGAAGTTCTTCGCCTGGACCGGCGGGCTGCTGATCCTGGTGGCCGCCGGCATCCTCAAGTACGCCGTGCACGACTTCCAGGAGGCCGGCGTGCTTCCCGGCCTGAACACCCAGGCCTTCGACATCAGCGCCGTCCTGCCCGCCGACTCCCCGCACGGCGCCGTGCTGGCGGGGATGCTGAACATCACCCCGCAGCCCAGCGTTCTGGAGGTCGTGGCCTGGGCCGCGTACCTCGTTCCCACCCTCTTCCTCTTCCTGCGCCCGCAGCAGGCCAAGTCCACCGCGCCCTCGGCCGCGTGAACAGGAGCATCATGCGTACCGCCATCAGCATGTCCGCCGGCGCGCTCGCCCTGGCGGCGCTGGCCGCCTGCGGCTCGGGGGGCACCCCCGCCCCCTCCGGCTCCGCCGGACCCGGCAAGGTCGCCGTGGCCGCGAACGACACCGAGTGCAAGGTCGCCGCCACCGAGGTCGCGGCGGGCACCACCACGTTCGCGATCACGAACGGCGGCACCAAGGTCACCGAGTTCTACGTGTACGCGCCGGGCGACCGGGTCATGGCCGAGGTGGAGAACATCGTGCCCGGCCTGACCAGGGAACTCATCGCCGAGCTGCCGGCCGGAGCGTACGAGACCGCCTGCAAGCCCGGCATGGTCGGCAAGGGCATCCGCAACGCGCTCAAGGTGACCGGCCAGCACAAACCGCTCAACGCCGACGCCAAGCTGGCCGAGGCCACCAGGAGCTACCAGCGCTACGTCAAGTCGCAGACCGACACGCTGCTGGTCAAGACCCAGGAGTTCGTGGACGCGGTCAAGGCGGGCGACATCGAGAAGGGCAAGGAGCTGTTCCCGGTGGCGCGTACGTACTGGGAGCGCATCGAGCCGGTCGCGGAGATCTTCGGCGACCTCGACCCCGCGATCGACGGCCGCGAGGCCGACCTGGCCGAGGGCGAGGAGTGGACCGGCTTCCACAAGATCGAGAAGGATCTGTGGATCCACAAGGACATCAGCAAGAGCGGCCCCATGGCCGACAAGCTGATCGCCGACATCAAGACCATCGTGGCCAAGGCCAACGCCACCGAGCTGACTCCGCTGAACCTGGCCAACGGCGCCAAGGAACTGCTCGACGAGGTGGCCACCGGGAAGATCACCGGCGAGGAGGACATCTGGTCGCACACCGACCTCTGGGACTTCGACGCCAACCTCGAAGGCTCCAAGGCGGCCGTGCAGGCGCTCCGGCCGGTGCTGGAGGAGCGGGCTCCCGACCTGGTCAAGACGCTGGACGAGAAGTTCGCGGCGGCCGAGGCGGCGCTCGCCGTGCACCAGAAGGGCGACGGCTGGCAGCTGCACAACGAGCTGTCGAAGGCCGAGCTGAAGGCGCTGTCCGACTCGATCAACGCCCTGGGCGAGCCGATCAGCAAGATCGCCCCGATCGTGGCGAAGTAGCGGGAGGTGGGCACGATGGCGACCAACGGACAGGGCGCCGCGGACGACCGGGAGCGTACGCCCGTCCCGGCCGGCGGGCAGGGCGCCGCGGACGCCCCCGCCGATGGGCCCGCCACCGGGCCCGACACCACGGGGTCGCCCGCTAAGGGGCGGGAGGCTCGGGTGAGCAGGAGGAAGCTGTTCGGTCTCGGCGCGGCGGGGGCCGCCGTGCTGGGCACCGGGGCGGTGGCGGCGCGGTCGCTGCTGGACGAGCCGCCCCGGGCGCACGCCTCCTCCACCTCCGACCCGTTCCCCTTCTACGGCGAGCACCAGGCCGGGATCGTCACGCCCGCGCAGGACCGGCTGCACTTCGTGTCCTTCGACGTCACGACGGACAAGCGGGCCGAGCTTATGGAGCTGCTGCAGGAGTGGACGGCCGCGGCGGCGCGGCTGACCCAGGGCAAGGAGGCGGGCTCGTTCGGCGCGGTGGGCGGCGCTCCCGAGGCCGCGCCCGACGACACGGGTGAGGCGCTCGGGCTGCCGGCGTCGGGGCTGACGCTGACGGTCGGGTTCGGGGCGTCGTTGTTCGACGAGCGGTTCGGGCTGGCGGGGAAGCGTCCGGCCGCTCTCGCCGACTTGCCGAAATTTCCGGGAGAGCAGCTCATTCCGGAAATTTCCGGAGGTGACCTCTGCGTGCAGGCGTGCGCCCACGACCCCCAGGTCGCCGTGCACGCCATCCGCAACCTGGCCAGGATCGGCTTCGGCAAGGTCTCCGTACGCTGGTCGCAGCTCGGCTTCGGCCGTACGTCGTCCACCTCCCGCTCCCAGACCACCCCGCGCAACCTCATGGGCTTCAAGGACGGCACGAACAACCTCAAGCTGGAGGACTCCGACCTGCTGCGCGACCAGCTCTGGGCCTCCGCCGAGGACGGCAGCGCCTGGATGGCGGGCGGCAGCTACCTGGTCACCCGCAAGATCCGCATGACCATCGAGACCTGGGACCGCACGTCGCTGGCCGAACAGGAGCAGATCTTCGGCCGGGACAAGGGCGAGGGTGCGCCGCTGGGCAAGAAGGCCGAGTTCGACCCGCTGGACTTCGCGGCCAAGGGGCCGGACGGGCAGCCGTACATCAAGGCGGACGCCCACGTACGGCTGGCACACCCGAGCTCGCACGGCAACGCGCACCTGCTGCGGCGGGGCTACAACTTCGTGGACGGCTCGGACGGGCTCGGCCGCCTGGACGCGGGGCTGTTCTTCATCGCCTACCAGCGGGATCCCCGCAAGCAGTTCGTACCGGTGCAGATGAGCCTGGCGCGCACCGATCCGCTCAACGAGTACATCAAGCACGTCTCCAGCGCCCTCTTCGCCTGCCCACCGGGCGTCCGGGACGCCGGGGACTACTGGGGCCGCACCCTCTTCGAAACCTGAGTCCCCGGGCGGCCGGGAGTCGCAGCCGCGGGAGCTGTGCTTCCAGGGCACGAAAGGTTGGCGGAAATGTCAGGTTGGTCTGGTAGGACAGGACAGCCGTATCCCCCCATGACCTAGGACCGCCCCGTGACCGATGACCAGCCGACCCACTACGAGCGCTACCTCGACGCCTACGCCGGGTACCCCCTGGCCTATGCGGCCGCCCCGGAGGACGGGGAGCCGGGACCGGACCTGTCCGCCGTCGCCTGGCGGATCGAGGCGAGCGAGTGGGACGACGACGCCCCCGACCAGATCTCCGAAAGTTTCGACTGGTTTCTCGAAAATGCCGACACCGCGAAGGTCCAGGCCATCGTGATCGGGGAGTGGGAGGAGTGCTACGACACCGACAACGCGCCCGTCATCGCCCGCCTCGCCGAGAACGCCGGCCGCCTGCCCGAGCTGCGTTCCCTGTTCCTGGGCGCGATCTCGCCGGAGCAGGCCGAGATCTCCTGGATCCAGCAGTCGGACATCACGCCGCTGCTGGAGGCGTACCCGAAGCTGGAGCGGCTGGAGGTGCGGGGCGGGACGGGGCTCGCGCTGGCGCCGGTGCGGCACGAGGCGCTGCGGGTGCTCAGGTTCGAGACCGGCGGCCTGCCCGCGCAGGTCGTGCGCGGGGTCGGCGGCAGCGACCTGCCGGCGCTGGAGCACCTGGAGTTGTGGTTCGGCGTCGATGAGTACGGCGGCGACGCGACGGCGGCCGACGTGGCGGGGATCCTGAGCGGCGAGCGGCTGCCCGCGCTGCGCCACCTGGGCCTGCAGAACTGCCCGTTCGCGGACGAGCTGGCCGCCGGGCTGGCGGCCGCGCCCGTCGTGGCCCGGCTGGAGTCGTTGAGCCTGTCGATGGGCTCGCTCGGCGACGAGGGCGCGGCGGCGCTGCTCAGCGGCCAGCCGCTCACCCACCTGCGCCGCTTCGACCTCGAACACCACTACATGAGCAGGGCGATGATGGCCCGCCTCACCGAGGCGCTGCCCGGGGTCGAGGTACGGCTGTCCGAGCCGCGAAGCCGCGACGAGGACTGGCGCTACGTCCAGGTGAGCGAGTGACATGGACCGGTACGAGGTGGCGTTCGCCGATCCCGGCGACACGTTCCGGCCCGGCGACCCGGCCCACCACGACCACTCCTTCGGCCTGAGCCGCGAGCACTTCGCCGGTCTGCCGGTCAGGGCTCCGGGCCAGGGCGCGGACCCGTCCGAGCGGGTCGCCTGGCTCGTGTACGACGAGGGCCACCACGACGCGGACAGGAACGAGACGAGCCTGGCCGACGAGCTCGACGGCCTGCTGGCGAGCGTGGACCCCGGCCGGGTGGAGGCCCTCGCGGTCACCGGCTACGGCTCGACCAACGCGCCCGGGGTGCTCGCGGCGTACGCCGACCGGCTGCCCGCGCTGCGCTCGGTGTTCCTCGGGTTCACCGAGACCGAGACGTGGGAGATCTCCTGGATCCGGCAGGGCGACATCACGCCGCTGCTGGCGGCGTACCCGGAGTTGGAGCGGCTGGAGGTGCGCGGGTCTGAGGGGCTCGTGCTGCGGCCGGTCGAGCACGAGCACCTCAGGGTGCTGCGGTTCGAGTGCGGCGGGCTGCCGGGCGAGGTGGTCCGGGCGGTCAGTGCGAGCACGTTCCCGGCGCTGGAGCACCTGGAGCTGTGGCTCGGCGTCGAGGACTACGGCGGCGACGCGACGATCGCCGACCTGGAGGGCGTCCTGTCGGGCGTGCGGCTGCCCGCGCTCAGGCGGCTCGGGCTGCGCGACAGCGAGCGGCAGGACGAGGTGGCCGCCGCCGTGGCCGCCGCGCCCGTGGTGGCCCGGCTGGAGGAGCTCAGCCTGGGCATGGGGCTGCTCACGGACCGGGGCGCGGAGGCGCTGCTCAGCGGGCAGCCCCTGACCCACCTGCGCGTCCTGGACCTGCGGCACCACTTCCTCCGCGACGCCATGATCTCCCGGATGCGGGCGGCGCTGCCCGGCATCGTCGACCTCCACGAGAGACGGGTTCCCGAGGTCGACGACTGGATGTACGTGGCGGTGGCCGAGTGACGGCCCCGAAGGTGACGGTGGGCGGGTGACGACGTCGGGGACGCCGGTGCGGTTCGGCGTGGTCGGAACGCCCGGGGATCGGCGGGTCACCATGTTCCGGGACGCCGTGGTCGGGCGGGGGCTCGCGGAGCCGTACGTGATCTCGTGGCCGGACGTGCTGGCCGGGCGCGAGGTCGGCGCGCCCGAGGGGTCGCTGCTGCGCGTCGACTCCCCCGGGGAGGACGCTCGGGCCGACGAGCTGCTGCGCGGGCCGGGCGATCCGGCGCGGGTGGGCGGGGGCGCCGCCTGGCACAAGGCGTTCACCGCCGGGCTGGAGCGGGTCGCGGCGATCCCCGGCGTGCGGCTGCTGGGGGACGTGGGCGAGATCGGGGTGATGTTCGACAAGCGGCGCTGCCATGCGGTGCTGGCGGGGGCCGGGGTGCCGGTGCCGGGCGCGTTCGAGGCCGGGTCGTACGAGGAGTTGCGCGAGGAGATGGCGCGGCGCGGCTGGGCCAGGGTGTTCGTGAAACCCGCCCACGGCTCCTCGGCCTCCGGCGTGATCGCCTTCCAGGCCCACGCCGGCCGCGTGCGGGCGGTCACCTCGGCCACCTGGATCGGCGGGGTGCTGTGCAACTCGCTGCGGGTCAGGACCGTGACGGAGGAGGCGGAGGCGCGGCGGCTGGTGGACTTCCTGGCGGCCGACGGGTTGCACGTGGAGCGGTGGTTCCCGAAGGCGTCGAGCGGCGGGCGGGTGTTCGACCTGCGGGTGGTGACCGTGGCCGGGGCTCCGACGCACGCCGTCGTACGTACGAGCCGCAGCCCCATGACGAACCTGCACCTCGGCGGCTCGCGCGGCGACCTGGAGACGGTGCGCGGCCGGGCCGGGCTGTGGGAGCGGGTGCTGGAGGTGTGTGCCCGGGCGGCCGCGTGTTTCCCGGGCAGCCTGAGCACGGGCGTGGACGTGATGGTCGGGGCGGACTGGCGGTCGGTGGCGGTGGCGGAGGTCAACGCGTTCGGGGACCTGCTGCCGGGGCTGGGGGATTTTTCAGGACATGGGCGGGACACCTATGCCGAGCAGGTCGAGGCGGTCATCGATGGCCGCTGGTGACGGGCTCGACATGAACGCGATCATCGGCAGCCACGACGTCCTCCTGGTCACGCTCGACACGCTGCGCTACGACGTGGCCGCCGCCCAGGCCGAGGCGGGGCTACTGCCGAACCTGCTGCCGCCCGGCGCGCGCTGGGAGCGGCGGCACAGCCCGGGCAGCTTCACGTACGCCGCCCACGCCGCCATGTTCGCCGGCTTCCTGCCCACGCCGGTCACCCCCGGCCCGCATCCCCGGTTGTTCGCGGCCACGTTCCCCGGGAGCGAGAGCACGGCGGCGGGGACGTGGGTGTTCGACGCTCCCGACCTGCCCACGGGTCTGGCGCGGGCCGGCTACCACACGGTGTGCGTCGGCGGCGTCGGGTTCTTCAACAAGCTCACCCCGCTCGGGTCGGCGCTGCCGGGCCTGTTCGCCGAGAGCCACTGGGAGCCGGAGTTCGGCGTGACGAACCCCGCCTCGCTGGAGCGCCAGATCGACCGCGCCGCCGAGGTGCTGCGGGACGCGCGCGGGCCGGTCTTCCTCTTCCTCAACGTCTCGGCCCTGCACCAGCCGAACCACTTCTACCTGCCCGGCACCACCGGCGACTCCCTGGACAGCCACGCCGCCGCCCTGCGCTACGTCGACCAGCACATCGGCCGGCTCTACGCGCTCATGAGCCGCCGCCGGCCCTGCCTGGCGATCGTGTGCTCCGACCACGGCACGGCGTACGGCGAGGACGGGCACGTCGGCCACCGCATCGGCCACGAGGTGGTCTGGACGGTCCCCTACACCCATTTCGTCCTGGAGAACCATGCGGCCGTATGAGAGTTACGTCTACGCCTACCCGCACAAGACCGCGTACCGGCCGCTCGACCCGCGCCCGCACCTCAAGGAGGTCTGGGCCGGGGAACGGCCGGGAGCGCTGTACGTGCACATCCCGTTCTGCGAGATGCGCTGCGGCTTCTGCAACCTGTTCACCCGCACCGGCGCGCCGGAGGAGCTGGTCACGGCCTACCTGGACGCCCTCGAACGCCAGGCCGGGCAGGTACGCGACGCGCTGGAGGAGACCTCCTTCGGCACGGCGGCCTTCGGCGGGGGCACGCCGACGTACCTCAGCGCCCGCGAGCTGGACCGGCTGTTCGACCTGACGGAGCGGACGATGGGCGTGGACCTGGCGCGGATCCCGCTGTCGGTGGAGACCTCCCCCGCCACCGCCACGCCCGACCGCCTGTCCGTGCTCGCCGAGCGCGGCACGTCGCGGATCTCCATCGGCGTGCAGAGCTTCGTGCCGGAGGAGGCCCGCTCGGCGGTGCGCCCGCAGAAGCGCGCCGAGGTGGACGCGGCGCTGGACGCGATCAGGGCGTCGGGCGTGCCGGTGCTGAACATCGACCTGATCTACGGCATCGACGGGCAGACGCCCCGGTCGTGGCGGTACTCGCTGGACACGGCACTCGGGTGGCGGCCGGAGGAGCTGTACCTCTACCCGCTCTACGTCCGGCCGCTGACCGGGCTGGGCAAGCAGGGGCGGGCATGGGACGACCAGCGCCTGGAGCTCTACCGGGCCGGGCGCGACCATTTGCTGGCGGCCGGGTACGAGCAGGTGTCCATGCGCATGTTCCGGCTCCCCGGTTCCGGTGCGGAGGCGGACTACTGCTGCCAGACCGACGGCATGGTGGGCCTGGGCTGCGGCGCACGGTCGTACACGAGCGGCCTGCACTACTCCTTCGAGTACGCCGTCGGCGCCCGGCACGTGCGCTCGATCATCGACGACTACGTGGCCAGGGCCGACTTCGACGTGGCGAACGTGGGCTTCGCGCTCTCGCCGGACGAGCGCAGGCGGCGGCACCTCATCCAGTCGCTGCTGCGGGCGGAGGGCATGTCCCGGCGGCTCTACACGGACCGGTTCGGCATCGACGTCCTGGACGACTTCCCCATGGACGGGCTCGGCCACTGGCTCACGATCACGGACGAGACGATCACGCTCACCCCGGAGGGCCTGGCCCACTCGGACGCGGTCGGCCCCGCCCTGTTCTCGCCCGAGGTGCGGCGGCTCATGGACGGGTACGAGGCATGCTGACCATCCTCTACCGGGGCCCACTCGCCAGCTGCGACTACGACTGCGCCTACTGCCCGTTCGCCAAGCGCCGGGACACGCCCGAGCAGTTGCGCGCCGACAGGGCCGCGCTGGAGCGGTTCGCCGGGTGGGTCGCGGAGCAGGCGTTCGAGGTCTCGGTGCTGTTCACGCCGTGGGGTGAGGGCCTGGTCAGGTCCTGGTACCGGCGGGCCCTCGTGGAGCTGTCCTGGCTGCCGAACGTCGCGAAGGTCGCCATCCAGACGAATCTGAGCTGCCGTACGGGGTGGTTGTCGGAGGCGTCGGAGCGGGCCGCGCTGTGGGTGACCTACCACCCGACGCAGGTGCCGTACGAGCGGTTCCTGGCCAAGGTCCGCTCGTTGCCGGTGCGCCACAGCGTCGGCATCGTCGGCGACCCGGCGCACCTGTCGTACGCGAGGAGGCTCCGGGCCGACCTGCCGCCCGAGACGTACGTGTGGGTCAACGCCGAGGAGGGTCGCCTCTACACCGACGCCGAGGCCGCCGAGTGGTCGGCCGTCGACCCGCTCTTCCACCACAGCCGCTTCCCGCACGCCAGCGCGGGGCTGCCCTGCCGCACGGGAGACAGCGTGATCTCGGTGAACGGCGACGGCACCGTGCGCCGCTGCCACTTCGTGCCGGAGGTGCTGGGCAACCTGTATGACGGCTCGTACCGGGGCGCGCTGCGGCCCCGAGGGTGCCCCGCCACGGCCTGCGACTGCCATATCGGGTATGTCCACCTGGAGCCGCTCGGTCTCTACGACGTCTTCACCGGCGGGGTGCTCGAACGCATCCCCACCACCTTCTAGCCTCGGCGAGCGAACCGCCGTACCGGACCATGACCGCCCGGCCCTTCCGGGGCGCCATGACCTCAGGTCTCACGCTGCGGGAGGTAGGCGTCCTCGGCGAGCCCGAACGTCCACGCGACCCCCTGGCGGGCGCGCTCGGTCCACGGCGGCACCCGCAGGAAGTAGGTGCGGCGGGTGCCGTCGGGCTCGGGCGTGGAGTTGACCACCTCCACCATGACCAGCGGCTCGTCATCGGCCAGCTCGACCCGCCACAGGACGCCGGTCTCGTCGGAGTGCACCGGCTTCGCGCCCGACTCGGCCAGGTAGCGGTCGAACCCGAAGTGCTCCAGCATGACGCGGCGCAACTCGGCGTTCTCCTCGGAGCGGATGCGCTCGGGGGTGAGCCCGGTCATCGCGGCGCCGAAGCCGGCCGGGACGGGCATGCCGTGCCAGGCGTGCAGGGCGAACCCGTCGGCGTAGACCATGGCCGGCCCGTCCGCGCGGTGCAGCCGCCCCTGGTCGTCGAGGTGCAGCTCGACGGGCCGTTCCGTGACGATGGCGACCCGTTCGTACGGCCACCACCACCCCGCGCGCTCGGCGACCCGCTTGAGCCCGTCAAGCCCGTCAAGCCCATCGAGCCCGCCCAGCGCCGCCGACCCGGGCGCGTCGAGCCTGTCAAGCCCGCCCAGCCCGTCGAGCCCGCCCAGCGCCGCCGGCCCGGGCGCGTCGAGCGCGTCGAACGCCGAGAGCCAGGGCGCGTCGTGCTGCCCGAGCACGGCGTCGAGGGTCACCTGCCGCAAGCTCTCGCCGCCCCGGTCGGCGATCGCCCGCCGCAGGTCACCGACGAGCCGATCGACCTGCGGCCAGAGCCGCCCACCCGTCTCGGCCCACAGCTCCGCCCACCCGACAGGCCCCAGTTCGCCGTACGCCGCCGCCCTGGCCCGCTCCCAGGGCCTGGTACGCAACTCATCCCGCACACACCGCCCGGCCCCACCGCCCCCCAGCCCGAGACCACCACTCCCCACCCCGGAACCGGCACTTCCCAGCGCGCCGGGACCGGCACTTCCCACCCCGCCGGGACCGTCGCCCCCCTGCCCGTCGGGACCGTCGCTCCCATCGGGACCGTCGCTTCCCTGCCCGGAACCGGCCTCCGCACCTCCGGCCAGGCGAGCCGCCAGTTCGGCTCCGGCGGCGGGCGACGGCAGCACCACGACCAGCTCGGGCTCGGCCAGCCCCGCCTCCCGGTACGCCTGCCGCACAGCCTCCTCGGCATCCTCCCCCGGCCCGGTGGCGAGGGCGACCCGCTCCCACGTCAAGGTCGCCATCAGTCGGCCACCACCCGGTAGGAGCCGGGCACGTATTCACGCTGCCGGACCACGCGATACCAGCCCTTCGGCAACGAGATCGCCTCATGCTCCTCATGCACGAGCCGCCCGCCCTCGGGCAGGTGCAGAAAGCCCCGGGCCAACGTGCCGGGACCGGGGATGGCGTGACAGTGCCCGGTGGCCTCACCGTGCGCCAGCACGAGCCGCCCACGGGCATCCCTCGGCTCGGGACGCGCCACGCCGGGCGCGGACTCCTCGGGAACGGGCACGAGCAGGATGTCGCCCTGTCGGTACATCGACCAACCTCCATCGATCGGGGGGATGATCGAAAGCTAACCGGGCCCACCGACAATTCCCGGTCTCACCCGCGCCGCCCTACCGGCCACGCCGCTGGTCGGTCTGCTTCGGATGACCGGCGCCGGCGCGCGTGATCCACAAGGTGCGCTCCTCATCGTCGATCGCGTACCACAACCGACCGCCGGACGTGGCTTCGTACTGCCACTGTTCCAGCGATTGGCCGCCTACCTTGACCACACCGAGCGCACCCTTGAGCGGGTGCTGGCGGCAGTCCACCCGTCGCGGGTCCGCGGTGATGGCCACCCATGCCCGGTCGAGGTTCTCCGGCGCTTGGGCGAGAAGGTGCCGCCAGCCCTCAGCCGCGCGCCTGTCGGCGAAGCGGACGCGCCATGGATGAGGCCGCGGCACGTCGTCGCCACGCCCTGACATCAGACGTCGCCGTTCGGGCGCGTTACCTCTCCGCCGTCGCCGGGGAAGGGCCCCTGCAGTTCGCGGGCGAGCCGGGGATCGCTCCAGACCACCGCGGTCGATCGCCACGACGTCAGCGCCCGCGCGAACGGGAGCAGCTCTCCCGTGTCCGCACCGGCGATCAGGTGGTTGAGGAGCTCACGCACGCACTCATGCCGCTCCGCATCGGGCAGCCAGGTGAGCCAGGGAAGCTCCTCTGCCAGCACTTCCTCCGCGAGATCGCCGTTGCGGCGAGCCACGATGGCGAGCGCTCGGGCGGCGATGCGCAGGCTGGACGCCCCCGCTTCGAACCGTTCCGCGCGCATCAGAATGAGGTTCTCGTCGTCGCGGCGTTCGAGGATGACGTCGGCGTTGTCCAGCGTGGGCAGCACCTCTGAGGGTCCTCGGAGGAACGCGCTGTACGGAAAGCTCTTCGTCACCATGGCCACCAGCTTATCTGAAGTAGTTCAGATAAGCAGCTCAGCGGTGGCGGGCGCGGGAGGCGGCGGCGTGGGCGCGGTTGGCGCAGCGGGTCGAGCAGAACTGGCGCCGGCCCGGGCGGCTCCGGTCGACGAAGGCGTCCTGGCACGGGCGGGCCGCGCATAGGCGCAGCCGTTCCCAGTCGCCGGTCACCGCGAGGTCCAGCAGTTCCGTCACCGCCCGCACCGCGAGCCTCTCGCCCAGCGGGGCGCCCTCGGGGGCGGCGAGCCGCAGGACCGGGGTGCCGTCCGAGTCGACCACGGTCGCGCGCAGCGGCAGCTCGGCCGCCCAGCGGGCCAGGGCCCGCGTCCGCGCCTGCGCGTCCGCGCCGCTCAGGACCTCCCGGAGCCGCCCCCGCACCCCCCGGACGGCCTCGAGCTCCCCCGCCTCACCCCCCTCCCGCCGACCGCCACCAGCCTCCTCCACCGAGCCCGCTTCGCCCGCTTCGCCCCGGCCCCCGCCGGACCCACCCGCCGAACCCGCACCACCCTGGCCACCGCCCGACGCACCCGCCGAGCCCGCATCGCCCCGGCCACCGCCCGACCCACCCGCCGAGCCCGCGCCGTCCCGGCCGCCGTCGGACGCACTTGGGGTGACCGACTCTCGCTCATCGCCGCCGGGTGCGCCCGGCACGTCCAGTTCCGCGCAGAAGCGTCGCAACGCCGCCACGTCCGGGAGCCGCTCCGGGTCGTCCAGGTATTCGTCCCACGTGTTGGCCAGGTCGATCGCCACGAGCCCCGTCTCACCGAACTGGCGCATCCGCACCCCTCCTGTTACCGTCAGGACTATGAGCATAATAACCCCTGACAGAGTCTTGACGGTCCTCGACGCCCCCTCCAACCTCGGCCTGCGCCCACCGGCCCCCGGCACGATCCCCGGCTGCTACAAGGCCCCCTGGGCGCTGCGGAACGCCGGACTTGTGGGGCGTCTCGGCGCGACCGACGCGGGCGCGCTCGTCCCGCCCCGCTACGTGACCACCTGGAAGCCGGGCGATGGCGTGCGCAACGGGCCCGCCATCGCGGCCTACGCCCGTGCCCTGGCCGACCGGGTGAGCGTGATCAGGCGGGACGGCGGGTTCCCGATCCTGCTGGGTGGTGACTGCTCGATCGTGCTCGGGCCCGCCCTGGCCCTGCGCGAGGAGGGGCGGTACGGGCTGGCGTACCTGGACGCGCATGCCGACTTCCGGCACCTGGGCAACTCGCCGCACGTCGGCGCGGCGGCCGGTGAGGATCTGGCTCTGGTCACCGGGCGGGGTGACGACTACCTGACGGACATCGGCGGGCTGCGGCCGTACGTCAAGGACGAGGACGTGATCGTGCTCGGGGTGCGGGACGAGGAGGACCTGCGGGACATCGCCGACAGCGGGCTGTCGTACGTGCCCGGGAACGACATCCCCCTCGACCGGGCCAGGGAGGTGTTGGTGCGGGACGAGCTCGACGGGTTCTGGATCCACGTGGACGCGGACGTGCTCGACCCGTCCGTGCTGTCCGCCGTGGACTCCCCGACTCCTGGCGGGCTCGACGCCGGCCGGCTCACCGGGCTGCTGCGCGGGCTGGCGGGCCTGCCGGGAGCCGCCGGGCTGGAGGTGACGATCCTCGACCCCGACCTCGACCCGGACGGCACCCAGGCGGCCCTGCTGGCCGACATCCTGGTGGCCGCCCTCACCTGACCCCCGACCCCCGACCCCGTCCTCCGCACGTCGCCGCTCCTGGCCTCCCAGTTTCGGCCCGCTCGTGACAAGCGCCGCTCGTGACAAGCGCGGTCCCGATGAGGGCGGGTCCCGATGAGGGCGGGTTCCGATGAGGGCGGGGTCAGCGGATCACGTAAGCGCTGGTGCTGGAGTGGCCGGCCGCGTTGGTGGCCGTGATGGCGGTCCAGGCGCCCGAGGGCGCGTACGGTGCCCAGGCCGACTCGAGCCGCTCCCGCCCGTACCATTCCTGCTTCACCACCACGTCGCCGAAGCGCAGCGTGCCGCCGTGCAGGTTGTGGCCCTCGACGAGGATCCCGGGCCGCCCGTTCAGCTCCTTCCGGTACGCGGCGACGATGATCGGCTGCTGCCACCCGGCCGCGATGTCGTCGGCGAGCGACGGCGTGTCGTAGCGGGCCTGGCAGGTGAAGAAGGGGTCCCACCCGTAAGAGATGACCTTGACGGCATGCCGCCCCGCCGCCATGACCTGCTGGTCGAGCCGGCTCTTCGTGGTCCGCCCGCGCAGCGGCAGCGGGTCCACCCGCCCGCACTCCCCCGCCGCCGGGAAGGGTTCGAAGCCCTCCACGTTGACCCACAGCTCCACGCCCTCCGGGACGCGCCGGGCCGCCGCCTCGACGTAGTCGCTGGTGGAGCCGTAGTACGCCTGCGCGTTGCTCACGTCTCCCACGACCGGCACCAGCCGGGGCGCCACCTTCGCGGCGGCCTCGTGCGCGCCGTACACCGGGACCTTGCCCGTCCCCCGCCCGTCCTGCACGGCGATCGCCATCGGCAGCCCCGCCCGGGTGCCGGCGAGGTCCGCGAGGCCCTCCTCCACCTGCGACGGCGGGAACCCGCGGCCCCTGCGCGCGTCGATGTACGGGCTGACCACGATCTTCTTCCCGGGCAGCGCGGCGGCGACGACCGCGTGCTGGGCCGCGTACAGCGAGACGATCGGGTCCTTGTCCGCCCGCGCCCGCACGGCCAGCTCGAACGACTGGTACACCCCGCCGAACGCCGACAGCCCCGTGAACCGCTCCCGGTAGTCGGCCAGCACCCGCGCCGTGAAGGCGTTGAGCGCCGCGGTGTGCGCGTGGTCGGGCTCCCACGGCTTGCCCTCCCGCTGGGGCGCCGCGGGCAGCCCGGGGAAGACCGTCATGCCGTACGCGGTCGCCTCGCGCATCAGGTTCCCCAGCCCGTCGCCGTCGGTGGTGACGAGCACGAGGTCGTGCACGGCTTCGGCGCAGGAGGCGGCCAGCGACAGCCGGTAGAAGATCCGCCCCCGGCTCTCGATCCGCCGGTCGAGCCCGGGGCAGCGCAGCATGCCCGGCCCGAACTCCTCGCTGGTCGCGTACGTGTAGACCTGGCGGACCCGCTTGCCCGGCACCTCGGCGCACGGCCTGCCGTCCACGAGGCAGGCGTCGAAGTCGGGATCGGGCCGGGTGTCGAACCGGGGCCCGAACGTGATCAGCGTGTCGCCGCCGATGGTGTGGATCGCCTCGACCATGCGCTGCGTGACGCACCTGTCGGCCCGCGGCATGACCCAGTAGCCGGTGACCGCGTAGGGGGCCGCCACCCGGGTGTCGCGGGGCGGGCATTCCTCCGTCTCCGGATCGTCCGGTATGACCATGCCCACCACAAAGGCGACCGCCACGACCAGCCACAGGATCCGGTGCACCCACGCCCCTTCCACGCGCCCCCAGCCTACGCATCACACCCCCGGTGCGAGCCGCCGTCGAGTGATCGCGGAGAATGGCGGCAGGGGGTGGGACATCGTGCGGATCGATCTCAGTGGCAGGACCGCGCTGGTCACCGGCTCGACCCAGGGGATCGGGGCGGCCATCGCCACCGGGCTGGCCCAGGCCGGGGCCCGGGTGGGCATCAACGGCCGCGGCGAGGGCTCGGTCGCGGCGGCCATCGAGCGGATGGACGACGAGCGCATCGAGGCCGAGCGGACCGTCGGCGCGCTGCCGCGCTACGACCTGGTCGCGGCGCCGGGCGACGTCTCGACGGACGAGGGCTGCGAGCGGGTGGTGAGCATGCTCCCCCACGTGGACATCCTGGTCAACAACCTGGGCATCTTCGGGGCCAAGCCGGCGCTGGAGATCGGCGACGACGAGTGGCGGCGCTACTTCGAGGTCAACGTGCTGGCCGCGGTCCGCCTCACCCGGGCCTACCTGCCCGCCATGACCGAGCGCGGCTGGGGCCGGATCCAGTACATCGCGAGCGACTCCGCCGTCGTCATCCCCCAGGAGATGATCCACTACGGCATGACGAAGACCGCGCTGCTGGCGGTCTCCCGTGGGTTCGCCAAGGAGGCGGCGGGCAGCGGGGTGACGGTCAACTCCGTGATCGCGGGGCCGACGCACACCGGGGCGTGGAGGAGTTCGTCTACCAGCTGGTGGACCGGGACCTGCCCTGGGATCGGGCGCAGCGGGAGTTCATGCGGCGGCACCGCCCGCAGTCGCTGCTCCAGCGGCTGATCGAGCCCGAGGAGATCGCGAACATGGTGGTCTACCTGAGCTCGCCCTTCGCCTCCGCGACGACGGGCGCGGCGGTGCGGGTGGACGGCGGCTACGTGGACTCGATCCTTCCCTGAACGCGACACCCTCTGAAGGAGAGCCTCCCCTGAGCGCGATCCTCCCCTGAAGGAGAGCCACGGGCTCCCACTGCCGGGGGATGTGACCGGCCCGGCCCGCGGTCAGCCTGAGGGCATGATCCTTCACACTCTCATCGCGGGCGCCGTGGCGCTCGGCGCCCTGGCCGTCCCCGCGCCACCGGCGATCACGTGGCGGGACTGCCCGGCCTACTCCGACGACGTGCTGCGCTGGAGCGGGCTCGCCGAGAAGGACTTCCCCGAGTTCCGGCGCCTGTTCGGCCGTACGGAATGCGGCACGCTCAAGGTCCCCCAGAACTACGCGGACCCGGGCGGCAAGCAGATCACCATCGCCCTGACCAGGCTCAAGGCCACCGACCGGAAGCGGCGGGTGGGCAGCCTGGCGGTCAACCCCGGCGGGCCGGGCGGCAGCGGCTACCTGATGCCCATCGAGCTCGTCATGGGCGGCGCGAAGCTGAACGACCGCCACGACCTGATCGGGTTCGACCCGCGGGGCGTCGGCTACAGCACCAAGGTCAAGTGCGCGGTGGGCCCGCAGAGGCCGCCGGGTCCGGGCCCCGTCACCGAGGAGGAGGCCAGGAGGGTCTACGCCGAGACCGTCAAGGGCAACCAGGAGTGCGGCAAGTCGGACCCCGGCTTCGTCGGCCAGCTCACGACCGCGAACGTGGCCCGCGACCTCGACCGGATCCGCGCCGCGCTGGGCGAGCCGCGGCTCAGCTTCCTGGGCGTCTCGTGGGGCACCTGGCTGGGGACGGTCTACCGCAGCCTGTTCCCCGGGAAGGTGCGGCGCATGTGGCTGGACAGCCAGGCGCTGCCCGTGCCCAGGATGGACGTCTTCACCGAGGTACGCGCCATGGCCACCGACCGCGACTTCCGGCGGATGGCCGCGTGGATCGCCGGGCGCGACGACACGTACGGGTTCGGCTCGACCGAGGAGGAGGTGGTCTCGGCGCTGACGCGGCTGCGCGAGAAGTACGACGCCGACCCGTTGACCTTCACCGACATCGACGTCACCATCGACGGCCGGATGATCGCGGAGGCCGCCGGACAGCCGAGCGTGGCCTGGCCGGACGTGACCGAGGTGCTGAAGGAGCTGGTGGACGCCACCGGGCCGGAGGCGCCGCCCGCGCTCAAGCGAGCCTTCGGCGATGAGCGGCCGCCGAAGCCCGCGGATGCGCCCGAGCGCCAGAACCGGGTGGCCAACGTGTCCATCTTCTGCAACGAGGATCTGGGGCCGCGTACGTTCGAGTCGGCCTGGAACGCCTACCAGCAGCGGCTGAAGCGCTATCCGGTGACCGGCGAGGCCAGCGCGTTCTTCCCGCTGTGCGCGGGGTGGCCGCTGCCCGCCCAGGCCCCGAAGCTGCGGCACAGCGGGGGGTCGCTGGTGATGTCGGGGCACCTGCACGAGAGCCCGTCGCCGTACGAGTGGACGCTGGAGACGCAGAAGGTCATCGGCGGGCACGTGGTGACGATCGATGACGACGTGCACGGCTCCGCCCTGAGGACTCCGGGCTGCCTGACCAAGGTCGTCGCCTACTTCGAGACCGGCCACCGCCCGGGCTCCTGCCCCGGGGTCCCGCTGCCGAGTTGACGGCGGTCGAGGCCGGAGAGCTGCCAGGCCAGGCGGCGGCGTACGGCGGGGACGCGGCCCGCGAGCCCCAGCACCAGGTTGCGCACCGGCCGCAGGGCCGCGCTCGCCGTGGCCAGCGCCGTCAGCCGCCCGGCCAGCGCCACGACCTTCTCCGCCACCGGCCGGCGGGCGGCGGCGTAGCCGTCGAGCTGGTCCTCGGGGCCGCCCGCCAGCACCTTGGCCAGCGCCTCGCCCAGCTTGACGGCGTCCTCGACGCCCAGGTTCATGCCCTGCCCGCCGGCGGGCGAGTGCACGTGCGCGGCGTCCCCGGCGAGCAGGACCCGCCCGTCCCGGTAGGTGTCGGCGATCCGGTGGTGGACGCGGAAGCGCGACCCCCACACCACCTCCTCGACCACGGCGGGCACGGCCTGGGGCCCGCGCGTGTCGAGCAGCCGCTGCACGAACGCCGCGTCGGGCTCGCGCGGGGCCTCGTCCACGGTCGCCACGATCCGGTGCAGCCCGTCGGGCAGCGGCGCCACGACCACCAGGCCGTCGGGCGAGAAGTAGAGGATGACCTCGTCCTGCGGCACCCCACCGCTCAGCCGGACGTCGGCCAGGGTGAACGACTCGGCGTACGTGCCGCCGCCGAAGCCGATCCCGGCCTGCTCGCGTACGACGCTGTGCAGCCCGTCGGCCCCCACCAGGTAGGAGGCCCGCAGCGTGCGCCCGTCCGCCAGGGTCGCGGTGACGCCGGAGGCGTCCTGCGCGATCGTGGTCACCAGCGCCGGCCGCAGCACCCGGACGCCCAGCTCTGTGAGCCTGGCCAGCAGGAACGCCTCGGTGTCCGCCTGGGAGACCATCAGCGTGTACGGGTAGCGCGTCGGCAGCCCCTCGAAGGGCACCGGCACCAGCAGCCGGTCGCGGTCGCGGATCGTGAAGCGCGGCGTGTGCACCCCGCGCGCGGTCAGGGCGGGGGTGACCCCGTACGGCTCCAGCAGCTCCAGCGTGCGCGAGTGCACGACCGCGGCCCTGGAGGTGTGCGCGCCCTCGGCCTGCCCGTCCACGACGACGACGCCGTGGCCGAGCTGGGTCAGGACGATGGCGGTGGTCAGCCCCACGGGGCCGGCGCCGACGATGAGCACGTCAGTGCTGATCATGATTCCTCCTCGGAAGCCCACGCTTGTAGGCCAACACCTGTTGACACTAGAGCGATGGTCCCCGCATGTCAACGCTTGTTGGCCAACGCTCGCAGGCAGAACCCAGCACAGATGCAGGAAATTGTCCTATATCGCTACTTCCTGACCTTTATCCCGCTAACAGCCATGACCAGGGCACGAATCATCGGGGCGATAGCCCACACCGTTCACGGCTTTCTTCGCCTTGACAGGACGGGAAAACAACAGTCACACCATGCACAAAGGCCACATCGACCCTCTTTGCAGGCACATTCAGATCATGTTAGAAGGGAGGGAAGCAGAGAGGACCGGGCACAGTGACGGTGATTCTCGACGGCGTCTCCGTGCGACAGCGCGGAGAGATCTGGCTCGACGACATCCGCCTGGAATTATCTGATGGAATGACCACCCTCATCGGCCCGATGACGGCGGGAAAGACGACGTTGATGCGGGTCGTCGCCGGTTTGCTGACGCCCGACTCAGGCCGGGTGACGGTCAACGGAAAAGACGTCACCGGAATTTCGGTGCGAAAACGTTCGGTCGCCTTCGTCTATCAGCAATTCATCAATTACCCGTCGCTGACCGTCTACGAGAACATCGCCTCCCCGCTCCGCCTCGACTCGCGATTCCGCCGCGACGGCGTGGACCGCCGGGTGCGCGAGGTGGCCGAGCTCATGGGCATCGCCGAGCTCCTCGACCGCCGGCCCGCCGAGCTGTCGGGCGGGCAGCAGCAGCGCACCGCCATCGCCCGCGCCCTGGCCCGCCCCGTGGACGTGCTGCTGCTCGACGAGCCTCTGGCCAACCTGGACTTCAAGCTGCGCGAGCAGTTGCGGGCCGACCTGAAGAGCATGTTCGCCGGCTCCTCCGGCGTGGTGCTCTACTCCACCGCCGACCCCGGCGAGGCGCTGACGTTCGCCGCGCCTACTGTGGTCCTGGGCGAGGGCAAGGTCCAGCACGTCGGCGACGTCGCCGACATGTACGCGCACCCGCCGACGCTGGCCGTGGCCGCCACGCTCAGCGACCCGCCGCTCAACCTGCTGCCCGGCGTCGTCCGCGACGGGCGGATCGAGGTGCTCGGCACCTCCTTCCCCGCGCCCCGCGCGCACGCGTCCGGCCAGGACGTCCTGCTGGGCGTGCGGCCCCACCAGGTGTCGATCACCCCCGACGGCCCCGGCGCGCTGGAGCTGCCCGCCGAGATCAGGCTCGCCGAGGTCACCGGGAGCGCGACGTTCCTGCACCTCCTCCTCGAAGGCGGCCGCCACCTGGTCGCCCACCTGCCGGGCCCCCGGCTGTTCACCCCGGGCCAGCCCACGGTCGCGTACGTGAACCCCGCGCACGTCTTCGTCTTCGACCGCGCGGGCCGCCTGCTCGCCACCAGCGCCGCGGAGGTGGACCTGCATGGCTGACATCCGGCTGGAGGGCGTGGGCCACAGCTACGACGGCGGCCGGACGTGGGCGGTCAAGCCGATGACGTGGACGTGGCGCGGCTCCAGGGCGTACGCGCTGCTGGGCCCCAGCGGCTGCGGCAAGACGACGCTGCTGAACATCATCTCCGGCCTGATCACACCCACGGTGGGCCGGATCTTCCTCGACGACCGCGACGTCACCGGCGTGCCCACCGCGGGCCGCAACATCGCGCAGGTCTTCCAGTTCCCGGTCCTGTACGAGGAGATGTCGGTCTACGACAACCTCGCCTTCCCCCTCAGGAACCGGAAGGTCCCGAAGCCGGAGATCGACCAGCGGGTCCGCCAGGTCTCGCAGCTCCTCGGTCTCGACCAGGTCCTGAACCGCAGGTCACGCCGGCTCGACCCGGGCCGCCAGCAGATCGTCAGCCTGGGTCGCGGCCTCGTCCGCTCCCAGGTCGCCGCCGTGCTCCTCGACGAGCCGCTGACCGTGGTGGACCCCACGCTCAAGTGGACGCTGCGCAGCAAGCTCAAGGAGATCCACCGCGACACCGGCCACACGCTGATCTACGTCACCCACGACCAGACGGAGGCGCTGACGTTCGCCGACGAGGTGGTCGTGCTCAACGACGGCGAGATCGTGCAGGCCGGGCAGCCGGCGGAGCTGTTCCTGTCGCCGGCGCACGAGTTCGTCGGCCACTTCATCGGCTCCCCCGGCATGAACATGCTGCCCGCCGAGATCGTCGGGGACGTCGTGCGCATCGGGCAGGCGGATGTGGGGGCGATCTTGGAGCCCCTGCCGCCGGGGCCGGTCCGGATCGGGGTGCGGCCCGAGTTCGTGCTGGTCACCGGCGCGCTCACCTCTCCCGGGGTGCCGGCCCAGGTGGTCGGGGTGGACCGGATGGGCGCGTACGACCTGGTCCACACCGTGGTCGGCGAGCACCAGGTGATCGCCAAGACCGAGGCGGGCTCCGCCCACGAGCCCGGCGCGGTCGAGTTCCTGCACTTCCCCGCCGACCGCACGTTCCTGTTCCGGGACAAGGTCAGGTGCGGTTCCCTCGCACCCCTGAACGGAAGGGGGCCGGCGTGACCGACCAGGCCACTGTCGCGGGCAGCCAGGTGAGCGGCGAGGTCGTCACCGAGGCCACCGCCGAGGAGGAGCCGCGCGCCGCGCTGAAACGCAAGGACAACCGGGCCTGGTGGCTGGTCCTGCCGGTGGTCGTGTCGGTGGCGTTCACCGCGGTGATCCCGCTGATGACCGTGGTCAACTTCTCCGTGCAGGACGTCTTCAGCCCCAACGACCGGGTCTTCGTCGGCCTGGAGTGGTTCCGGTCGATCGCGCGGGACCCGGAGGTGCGCGCGGCGCTGGTGCGCACGCTGCTGTTCTCGGGGCAGGTGCTGCTGCTGGAGATCCCCCTGGGCGTGGCGCTGGCCGTGGTCATGCCGCGCCGGGGCCTGTGGGTGTCGGTCGCGCTGGTGCTGGTCGCGCTGCCGCTGCTCATCCCGTGGAACGTGGTGGGCACGATCTGGCAGATCTTCGCCCGCGGCGACATCGGGCTGGGCGGCTGGACGATCAACAACGTGCTGGGGATCAACTTCAACTACACGCTGGACTCGACGGACGCCTGGATCACGGTCCTGGTCATGGACGTGTGGCACTGGACGCCGCTGGTGGCACTGCTGGCGTACGCGGGTCTGCGCTCGATCCCGGAGCCGTACTTCCAGGCCGCGCAGATCGACGGCGCCTCGGCGTGGGCCACGTTCCGGCACATCCAGCTGCCCCGGCTGCGCGGGGTGCTGACGATCGCGATCCTGCTCAGGTTCATGGACAGCTTCATGATCTACACCGAGCCGTTCGTGGTCACCGGCGGCGGGCCCGGCAACGCCACCTCGTTCCTCAGCATCCTGCTCTCCAAGATCGCGGTCGGCCAGTTCGACCTGGGCCCGGCGGGGGCGTTCTCGCTGCTCTACTTCCTGATCGTGCAGATCCTCTGCTACGTCTTCTTCACCGTGCTCACCAGGTCGGGGAGGTGAGGTGATGGCCGTCAAGCGAGACAGGACCACCGGCCGGCGGCTCCCCTGGGCGCGCACGGTCTTCTGGCTCTACGTCGCCACGCTGATGTTGCCGCTGTTGTGGATGTTCGGCATGTCGATCCGCCCGAACGAGGACATCCTCGGCAGCTTCTCGCTCATCCCGCAGCGCGTGACGTTCGACAACTACGCCACCTTCTTCACCGACTCCGTGTGGTATTCCAGCTATCTCAACTCCATCGTCTACACCTCGCTGAACGCCGTGATGTCGCTGATCGTGGCGCTGCCGGCGGCGTACGCGTTCTCCCGCTTCCGGTTCGCCGGGGACAAGCATCTGTTCTTCTGGCTGCTGACCAACCGCATGGCGCCACCGGCGGTGTTCCTGCTGCCGTTCTTCCAGATCTACCAGAGCGTCGGCCTCTTCGACACGCACCTCGGCGTGGCCATCGCGCACATGCTCTTCAACGTCCCGCTCGCGGTCTGGATCCTCGAAGGATTCATGTCCGGAATTCCGCGGGAAATAGACGAGACCGCGGCGATAGACGGCTATTCGCTGCCGCGCTTCTTCATCAAGATCTTCCTGCCGATGATCCGCTCCGCGATCGGCGTGACGGCGTTCTTCTGCTTCATGTTCAGCTGGGTCGAGCTGCTGATCGCCCGGACGATCACCTCGGTGGACGCCAAGCCGATAGCCGCGACGATGACGCGAACGGTGAGCGCGGCGGGCGTGGACTGGGGGCTGCTGGCGGCGGCCGGCGTCCTCACCATCGTCCCCGGCGCCATCGTCATCTGGTTCGTACGGAACTACATCGCCAAGGGCTTCGCCCTGGGAAGGGTCTAGCCGTGCTCGAATGGATGGTCTGGACCGCCCCCACGGCCCTGGTGTTCGCCGGGCTGGCACTGCTGCTGGTCGTCATGACGGTCTGGGGCCGGATCTCCCCTCCTGTGGCCAGGCGGGGCTTCCTGCGCATCGAGACCGATCGGGGCGACCGGCTCTACATCGGCCTGATCACCGCCGCCGTCGTGCTGGCCGGCTGGATCGCAATCACCGACCTGTCCATGTGGCTCGCACTCGGCTGCGCGCTGCTCGTGGCGGTCGTGATCGGCATATGGGGCTAACAGAAGAGGAGCCTAGGATGAGGCATCGGGCAGGCAAGTCCGCGGCCGTAGGTCTGGCCGCGCTCGTCCTGATAGCGGCCGGCTGCACGCAGGGCGCGGAGCGACCCGCGAGCGACTTCAAGGAGGCCGACGGCAAGGCCGCGGCCCAGCGGTGGGTGTCAGAGGAGTTCACGCCGAGCACCCTGAGCAAGGACCAGCAGATCGCGGAGATGGACTGGTTCATCAAGGCCGCGGCCCCGTACCGGGGCATGCAGATCAACGTGGTCTCCGAGACGATCACCACGCACGAGTACGAGTCGCAGCAGCTCGCCAAGGCGTTCACCGAGATCACCGGGATCAGGATCAAGCACGACCTGATCCAGGAGGGTGACGTCGTCGAGAAGCTCCAGACCCAGATCCAGGGCAACCAGAACATCTACGACGCCTACGTCAACGACTCCGACCTCATCGGCACGCACTCGCGCGGCGACTACGTGGTGCCGCTGTCGGACTACATGGCCGGAGAGGGCAAGAACGTCACCTCGCCCACGCTGGACCTGAACGACTTCATCGGCATCAGCTTCACCACCGGGCCGGACAAGAAGATCTACCAGCTCCCCGACCAGCAGTTCGCGAACCTGTACTGGTTCCGCTACGACTGGTTCACCGACCCGGAGATCAAGAAGCAGTTCAAGGACGCGTACGGCTACGACCTCGGCGTCCCGGTCAACTGGGCGGCCTACGAGGACATCGCCGAGTTCTTCACCAGCAAGGTCAACGGCAACGGCACCATCGACGGCAAGAAGGTCTACGGCCACATGGACTACGGCCGCAAGGACCCGTCGCTGGGCTGGCGCTTCACCGACGCCTGGCTGTCCATGGCCGGCAACGGCGACCCCGGCATCCCGAACGGCCTGCCGGTGGACGACTGGGGCATCCGGGTGGAGAACTGCCGCCCGGTCGGCTCGTCGGTCACCCGCGGCGGCGACACCAACGGCCCGGCCGCGGTCTACGCCCTGACCAAGTACGTGGACTGGCTGAAGAAGTACGCCCCCCGCGAGGCCGCGGGCATGAACTTCAGCGAGGCCGGCCCGGTGCCGGCGCAGGGCAACATCGCCCAGCAGATCTTCTGGTACACCTCGTTCACGGCCGACATGACCAAGGAGGGGTTGCCGGTCGTCAACAGCGACGGCACGCCGAAGTGGCGCATCGCGCCCAGCCCGCACGGCGCGTACTGGAAGGACGGCAACAAGCTGGGCTACCAGGACGCCGGCTCGTGGACGCTGCTGAAGAGCACCCCGCAGGACCGCCGGGCCGCGGCCTGGCTGTACGCGCAGTTCGTCACGTCGAAGACGGTGTCGCTGAAGAAGTCGATCGTCGGCCTGACGTTCATCCGCGAATCGGACATCAAGAGCCAGTACTTCGCCGACAACGCCAAGAAGTACGGCGGCCTCATCGAGTTCTACGGTTCACCGGCCCGCGTGCAGTGGACCCCGACCGGCACGAACGTGCCCGACTACCCCAAACTGGCCCAGCTCTGGTGGCAGAACGTGGCCACCGCCGTGACCGGCGAGACCACGCCGCAGCAGTCGATGGACAACCTGGCCAAGCAGCAGGACGACATCCTGTCCCGGCTGGAACGGCTCTCGCGCGAGCGGCAGGGGTACGGCGGCCAGTGCGCGCCGAAGCTGAACCAGGAGCGGCCCGCCCAGTACTGGTACGACCAGCCGGGCGCCCCCGCGCCGAAGCTGGCCGACGAGCGGGGCAAGCCGGAGACCCTCGACTACGACAAGCTGATCGCCACCTGGAAGAAGGCCGACTGAGAGCGGAGCCCTACTCCTTGACGTGCGCGGCGAGCCAGTCGAAGGCCCGCTCCTGCATGGGCACGTCGAAGCTGTGCGGCACGTCGGCGAAGTCGGCCTGGTAAGCGCCGGGGGCGTCGCGGTAGCGCTCGCTGATCCGGGCGTGGGCGCGGCGCATCCCCTCCTCGGGGAACAGCTCGTCGCGCATCGCGTACTGGACCATGAGCGGCGCCGGGGCGCGGGCGGCGACCAGGTCGGGCCAGTCGCCCAGCCGCGGCAGGCCCGGCGGCCACAACATCCAGGTGTGCTTCTCGACGTGCCCGCCGAGCATGTCCCGGTAGGACGAGACCATCGCGGCGACCACGACCGCGCGCATGTCCGGGTCGAACGCCCCGAGCAGCGCGGCCCGCAGCCCGCCGCCCGACAGCCCCACGCACCCGACCGGCCCGACGTCGGGCCGGGAGCGCAGGTAGGCCGCCGCCGCGAGGTCCTCCCCCGCCACGACGCCGGTGAACGAGGTGCCCAGCACCGCGCAGTGCTTGGCGACCACGTGCTCGTGCTGCCTGGCGGCGAGGTCGTAACGGTCGGCCTCGCTGAGGGGTCCGTCCTCGATGTCCAGGGGGAAGCGGCGGCTGCCCCACACGAACGCGTCGTGCGCCAGCACCGCGAACCCGCGCCGGGCCAGCTCGCCGGCGAACGCCCGGCCGCCGTAGATGTCGTCCCGCAGCCGCCGCACCTCGGGCGACGGCCCCTCGGGACCGTCGGCGATCTTCTCCTTGCCGGCCCACTTCATCCCGGCGTGGCAGTGCAGCGCCACCACTCCGGGCAGCGGCCCGGCCGCGTCCCGGGGCCGCAGCAGGTAGGCCCGCGTGCGCGGCCCGAACCCCACCGACCAGGACAGCTCCTCGCCGTACAGGTCACCCGCGGTCCAGGTCCGCTCGACCCGGACGTCACCGGCCACGAGGTCGAGCACCCCGATGGCCTCGCGCGCCGCCGCGCGCAGCTCGGGCCCCGGAAGGACCGGGTACAGCCCGCGCTGCGCCGCGGCGATCCCGGCCAGCTCAGCGAACACGCGTGCCGTCGTCCGCCAGGTGCACGGGAGCCCCGGTACGGGCCGAGACGTTGGCCGCGTGGCCGGTCAGCACGCTGCGGATGCCGTCGCGGTAGCCGGCCTGCCGGGCCAGCGGGTCGCCCTCGGGGCCGCAGAAGACGTCGTTGAGCAGCAGGCGGTCGCCCCCGCCGTGCCCGCCGGCCCCTGTCTCGATGGGCACCTCCTCCGGCTCGCTCCAGTGCCGGCGCAGCATGAGCCGCTCCCAGGACCCGGTCGCGTGCTCCTTGGCGGCCGCGCTCGGGTCGATGGCGGCGTGCGGCGGCGTCCACTCCCGCTCCACCACGTCCAGCTCCAGCCGCCCGGCCGTGCCGTTGAAGGCCACCCGGTAGCCCTCCCAGGGCGCGTGGGCGTGCAGGGAGTAGGTCAGGACGGCGCGGTTGGCGTAGCGCACCATGACGGACATGTTGTCGTCGATGTTGATGCCCTCGCCGAAGACGTCCTGGTCGCGGATGTAGCCGTCCTCGTGCTCGGCGTCCAGGTAGAGGCGCTTGAGCCGGGGGTCGGCGGAGATGTCCAGGATGAACGGGTCGGTGCCCAGCCCGGGCGCGCCCTGCCCGCGCTCGGGGCGCTCCTCCAGGCCGCGCTTCCTGGCGTTCTCGGCGCCGTAGAAGCGCAGGTCGGTCTGGGCGAAGACGAGCTCCGGAGCCGACCCGAGCCACCAGTTGACCAGGTCGAAGTGGTGGGTGGACTTGTGCACCAGCAGCCCGCCGGAGTTGGCCCGGTCGCGGTGCCAGCGGCGGAAGTAGTCGGCGCCGTGGATGGTGTCGAGGGTCCACTCGAAGTGCACCGAGGTCACCTCGCCGATCGCGCCCTGCATGAGCAGGCGGCGCACGGCGGAGTTGCGCGGCGAGTACCGGTAGTTGAACGTCACGATCAGCTTGCCGGTGCTGCGCTCGGCCGCCTCGGCGATGGCCGCGCAGCCGTCCGCGTCGATCGTGAGCGGCTTCTCCACGATGACGTCCCGCCCGGCGTCGAGCGCCGCGCACACGTAGCGGGCGTGCGTGACGTCGACGGTGGTGACGATGACCGCGTCGGCGAGCTCGAGCACCTTGTCGAACTCAGCGGGGGCGAAACACGGCACTTCCTGACCGATCCGCTCGACGTAGTAGTCCATGCGGGTCCGGTTGGTGTCGCACAGGGCGACGATGGTGCCGGCGTCACGCCACTCCCCGAGCAGCGCGTCGACGTACATCTGCGCGCGGTGCCCGAGCCCGACGAACGCGTACTTCATGTCTCTCCTTTAGCCGGCGATGGAGGCGTTGGCCTCCGTGATGAACTTCTGTGCGGCGTCGTCGGGGGTCATGCGGCCGAACATGACCTCCTCCGAGTACCGCGTGAGGATGTCCTCCATGGCGCTGGCGCCCTTCGGCGGGGCGGCGGGCGGGTCGGTCAGCTCGCCCTTGGCCTCGTCGAGGAAGGCCAGCGTCTTCTTGTCCGCGTCGGGAAGCTTGTCCCGCACCGCGGCCAGCACCTTGGAGCTGGCCGGCAGGCCGCGGTCGCTGAGGATGATCTGACCCGCCTCGGGGTCGTTGATCATGTAGTCGATGAACTTGGCGGCCTCGGCGGCGTGCTCGGTCTTCGAGGAGGCGCTGTAGAACATGGCCGGCTGCAGGAACATGCCGCCGGTGGTGGCGCCCTTGATCTTCGGCATCCGCAGCAGGTCCAGCTCCTGGCCGGAGGCCTTGCTGGCGGCGCCGAGCTGGTTGCTCCACCACATGCCCATCGCGCCGGTGTTGGTGCCCAGCAGCGACTGGTCGATGCTGGTGGCGCCGATCTCGGTGCTCTTGGCGGCGTCGGGGGCGCCCTTGCCCTTGATGAGGTTCTGCATGATCGCCCACCATTCCTTGATGGTCTCGGGCGACAGGCCGAGCTTGTTGCCGCTGTAGAACGGCTCACCCTTCTGCGTGGCGTAGATCTGCAGGTAGGCGGGGTTCCAGCTCAGCTGCGTGCCGGTGATCTTGCCGCCGCTGCCGGAGGTGACCTTGTTGGCCAGCTCGACGTACTCCTCCCACGTCCACTGCTTGTCGTCGGGCAGCTCCGCCTTCGCCTGCTCGACCAGCGCCTTGTTGACGATCAGGGAGAAGGCGTTGACACCGGTGGGGATGGCGAACTGCTTGCCGTCGATGGCGCCGGTGGCCAGCACCTTGCCGTCGATGTCGGCGGTGTTGACCTTGCTAGCCAGGTCGGCGAGGGTGCCGCGGTCGGCGTACTCGCGCAGGCCGCGGATCTCCAGGCTCATCACGTCCGGCGCGTCACTGCCCGCGACCTTCGTGGAGAGCGTCTCGTAGTAGCTGGCCCAGTCCGAGAACTCGCCCTCGACGTCGATGGTCGGGTTCTTCGCCTCGAACTTCTTGATCGCCTCTTCGGTCATCTTCTGCCGCGCGTCGCTGCCCCAATAGGAGAAGCGCAGCTTGATCTTGCCGTCGGCGGTCTCGCCGCCGCCGCCGCTGCCGCCGCCGCAGGCCGCGGTGACCGCCAGCACAGCGGTGGCGAGCAGTGCCGCCGACCACATCTTCTTGCCAGAGCTCACGGCTCTACCTCCTATGGGTGTTCTCTGTTGGGGGGTGGAGGAACTACTTCAGGCCCGTGGTGGCCACACCACGGATCAGGTACTTCTGACCTGCCAGGAAGAACCCGAAGATGGGGCCGAGCGCGATGATCGACATGGCGAACATCGGGCCCCACGACGAGTCGCTGCTGGCGTCCAGGAACGTGCGCAACGCTACCGGTACGGTGAAGTTGTCGGGATTGTTGAGATACAGGAGCTGGCTGAGGAAATCGTTCCAGGTCCAGATGAACGTGAAGATCGCGGTCGTGGCCAGTGCCGGCATGCACAGCGGCATGACGACCCTGATGAAGATCCGCCAGTAACCGGCGCCGTCGATCTCCGCCGCCTCGTCCAGCTCACGGGGCAGCGTGCGGATGAACTGCACCATGAGGAAGATGAAGAACGCGTCGGTGGCCAGGATCTTCGGCAGGACCAGCGGCCAGATCGTGTTGATCAGGTCGAGCTCGGAGAACATGATGTACTGCGGCACGATCGTCACGTGGTGCGGCAGCATGATCGTGCCCAGCATGAGCGCGAACCACAGCTTCTTCAGCGGGAAGTTCAGCCGGGCGAAGGCGTAGGCGGCCAGCGAGCACGCGACCAGGTTCGCCACGACCGACAATCCGGTGATCACCGCGGAGTTCCACAGGTAGTAGCCGAAGGGATGCTTGAGCGCGGTCCAGCCCTCGGTGTAGTTGTCCAGCGTGACCTCGCTGGGCCACAGCCCCGGCTGCCGGAAGATGAGCTCCTCCGGCTTGAGCGAGCTGGAGATCATCCAGAGCAGCGGATAGAGCATGACCAGCCCGAAGCCGATCAGCAGGATGTGCTTGACCACCGGCCCGCCCTTGAGCGGGCGGAACAGGACCGGGATCGGCCTACTTGGTGTCGCCATAGAAGACCCAATACTTGGAAGCGAGGAAGTTCACCCCGGTCAGCCCGGCGATGATCAGCAGCAGGACCCAGGCCATCGCGGCCGCGTAGCCCATGTCGTAGTTCTTGAACCCCTGCAGATACAGGTAGAGCGTGTAGAAGAGGGTGGAGTCGGCGGGGCCGCCTTTCCCACCGCTCACGATGAACGCCTGCGTGAACGACTGGAACGACTTGATGAGCTCCAGCACGAGGTTGAAGAAGATGATCGGCGTCAGCAGCGGCAGCGTGATCGAGCGGAACTGCCGCAGCGGCCCCGCCCCGTCCACGGAGGCGGCCTCGTAGTAGCTGCTCGGGATCTGGCGGAGCCCGGCCAGGAAGATGATCATCGGGGCGCCGAACGTCCACACGTGCAGCAGGATCAGCGTCCCCAGCGCGGTGTCCGGGTCACCCACCCACCCGGGGCCCTGGATGCCGAAGACCGACAGCACCGCGTTGACCAGGCCCTCGGCGCCGAAGACCTTGCGCCACAGGATCGCGATCGCGACGCTGCCGCCCAGCAGCGAGGGCAGGTAGAAGATCGAGCGGTAGATGGGCAGCCCGCGCAGCCCCCGGTCGAGCACCAGCGCCAGCGCAAGGGCGAAGGCCAGCTGCAGCGGGACCGAGACGATCACGTACACCGTGGTGACCTTCAGCGAGGCCAGGAACCTCGGGTCCTCGGTGAACATCTTCACGTAGTTGTCGAACCCGACCCACTTGGCCTCCTCCAGGAGGCTGTAGTCCGTGAAGGACAGGTAGAGGGAGGCGAAGATCGGGCCGATCGTGATGATGAGCAGGCCGGCGAACCAGGGAGCCAGGAACAGATAGGCGGCACGTGCCTCGCGGCGGGACCGTTTCGTGGAGCGGTGACCACCACGTACGGGCTGCTTCGCCGCGTGGTGAGGTTTCACCGCCACCGAAACTTCAGTCATCACGGACCTTCCGGCGAGAAGTGAATGGATAGCGCTTTCCTATAGCTGGCGGGAAAGTTACGTCAACCCTTTGCAGGCGTTACATAGCCGTTACCGATATATCGCCACGGCGTTTTCCCAGCTGACAAGCGTGCCCGCCCCAGAAGTCAGATGAATTTCGTTCCGGTTTAGTACAACCGTTTGCAGCTGCCGGGCTATCGTGGAGCAGCGGTGGAGTCCCTGATCACCAGGCGGGTCTCCAGCGAGGTGGTGGCGGTGACCTCCTGGATGAGCAGGTCCACCGCGAGCCGCCCGGCGGCGGCCGTCGGCATGGCCACCGTGGTGAGCTTCGGGCGGCTCAGCCGGCCGGGCACGATGTCGTCTATCCCCACCACGCTGACGTCCTCGGGCACGCTCAGCCCGAGATCGCCGAGCCCCTCGATGAGCCCGATCGCCACCAGGTCGTTGTAGGCCAGCACGCCGGTCGCCCCCGAGTCCCGGACCCGGGCCGCCGCGGCGAACCCGCCCCGCTCGGTGGGCGCGTTGGGGCCGATGACGACGAGCTCGACGCCCGGCACCTGTTCGGCGGCCGTACGGATCTCCGCGCTCGTCCACGAGCCGGCCGGCCCCGAGACCAGCGCGACCCGCGCGTGCCCCAGCCCGGCCAGGTGCTCGACCGCCAGCCTGGCCCCGTGGCCGACGTCCATCAGCACGGTGGCCGCGCCGCGCAGCCGCCGGTTGATCACCACGAACGGCACCCGCTCGGCCAGCCGCTCCAGCGCCTTGTTGGAGGAGCGCGGGCTGCACAGCACCAGGCCGTCCACCTGCTTGGAGAACGCCTGCACCAACTCCTCCTCGGCGGCCGGCTCCTCGTCGGTGTCGGCCACGAACAGGTGGTAGTCGCGCTGCCGGGCCGCCGAGTGCGCCGCCTTGATCAGCGGCGGGAAGAACGGGTTGGCGATGTCGGCCACGATCAGGCCGAGATTGTGGGTACGCCCGGTCGTGAGCGCCCTGGCCGCCCGGTTGGGCCGGTATCCCAGCTCCTCGGCCACGGTCAGCACCCTGGTGCGGGTGGCGGCGTTCACCATGTGCGGCGCGGAGAACGTCCGGGAGACCGTCGACACATGCACGCCGGACGCCCTGGCCACATCACGAATCGTCACTGTCACAGTCGCCCACCCTAACGCAACCGATTGCAGTACCCATGAGTACGATGAAAGCGCTTGCCACACGGCCGCCTCAGGACAAGGCCGAGAACTCCCAGCTAGACGGGCGGTGACGAAATCGCCTCTTGACGCCTCACCCTTCCTGACACAAAGGTTTAGTGCAACTGTTTGCAGTCTTGAAGGAGCCCCTCACGGTGAGCAGAGTCCTCGTCACCGGAAGCGCAGGACGCCTCGGCCGCAGCGTGGTCAGCACGCTCGCGGCGGCCGGGCACGAGGTCATAGGCGTTGACCGCGCCCCCGGAACACCGGCGGAGGCGGCCGTCGCGTTACCGGCCGACCTCACCGACACGGGCGAGGCGTTCGAGGTGATCGCCAGGTTCCGGCCGGAGTCGGTGATCCATCTGGCCGCGATCGCGACCCCGTTCAGCTTCCCGGAATCGGTGATTTTCAAGGTCAACACGCAGCTCGCGTTCAACGTGTGCGAGGCGTCGGTGGCCCTGGGCGTGGCGGGCCTGGTGATGGCCAGCAGCCCCACCGTCATGGGATACGGCGCGCCCGGCGGCTGGGCGCCCCACTACCTCCCGATCGACGAGGAGCACCCCGTACGCCCCTGGAACGCCTACAACCTGTCCAAGGTCGCGGCCGAGGAGACGATGAAGGCGTTCGCCCGGGCGGGCGGCACGAAGATGGCGGCGGTGCGGCCATGCTTCGTGATCCCCCCGGAGGAGTGGGCGGGCGCGCCCACGCAGTCCGGCCACACGGTGCGCGAGCGGCTGGACCGGCCCGAGCTGGGCGGGGTGTCGCTGTTCAACTACATCGACTCCCGCGACGCCGCCGAGATGATCGCCGTGCTCGCCGAGGCGCTGCCCGAACTGCCCAACGGCGAGGTCTTCTTCGCCGGCGCGTCCGACGCGCTGGCCAGGAAGCCGCTGGCCGACCTGCTGCCCCAGGTCGTGCCCGGCACCGAGCCGTTCGCGGCCGGGCTCACCGGCACCACCCCCGCCTTCTCGATCGCCAAGGCAGAGCGCCTGCTCGGCTGGCAGCCCAAGCGCAGCTGGCGTACCGAACTCAAGGATGAATCCGAATGAATCTCAGCGGTGTGCTGTTCTTCCCCGTGACGCCCTTCGATGCCGACGGCACCCTTGCCGAGCAGGTGCTGGCCGAGCATGTGCGGCAGGGCATGGAGCACGGTCCGGGCGGCGTGTTCGTGGCGTGCGGCACCGGCGAGTTCTCGGCCCTGTCCGAGTCCGAGCACGCGCGGGCGGTGCGGGTGGCGGCCGGGGTCGTGGGCGGCCGGGTGCCGCTGTTCGCGGGCGCGGGCGGGCCGCTCGGCTCGGCGCTGAACCAGGCGCGGGCGGCGCGGGAGGCGGGCGCCGACGGGCTGCTGCTCATGCCGCCGTACCTGGCCCAGGGGCCCGGGCACGGCTTCGAGGCGTACGTGCGGGCGGTGGCCGAGGTGCTGCCGGTGATCGTCTACCAGCGTGGCTCCGTGGTGCTGGAGCCGGAGGCGGTGGTCGCGCTGGCCGGCGTCCCGGGGGTGATCGGGCTGAAGGACGGCCTGGGCGACATCGACCGGATGCAGCGGACCGTGCTGGCCGTGCGCGAGGTTTACCCGGACTTCCTGTTCTTCAACGGGCTGCCGACGGCCGAGCTGACCATGCCCGCCTACCGGGGCATCGGCGTGGAGCTGTACTCCAGCGCGGTGTTCGCGTTCGCGCCCGAGATCGCGCTGGCCTACCTCAACGGTGACGAGCGGTTGCTCACCGAGTTCTACGCCCCCCTCGTACGCCTGCGCGGCAAGGTTCCCGGCTACCCGGTCGCCCTGGTCAAGGCCGGCGTACGGTTGCGCGGCCTGGACGTCGGCGCCGTCCGCCCGCCGCTGGTCGAGGTGACCGGCGAGCACCTGGAGGAGCTGGAGGCGCTGATCAAGACCGGTCTCGAACGGGCGGCGTCATGACGATCGCGGACCTGCGTACCGAGCTGCGCACCGCCCCGCTGCCGCGCCCCTGGGGCGCGGACGTGCCCGCCAACCACGTGATCGTCACCCACGTCACGCTGAAGGACGGGCGCACCGGCACCGGGTTCTCGTGGACGCCGCAGATCGGCGCGCACGCCGTCAAGGCGCTGCTCGACCACGACCTGCGCGAGGCGCTGATCGGGCTGCCCGCGCACCCCGAGGTGGTGTGGGACCGGCTGTGGCGGCACCTGCGCGAGGCGGGCCCCGGCGGGATCACCACGATCGCGCTGGCCGGCGTCGACCTGGCGCTGTGGGACCTGCGCTGCGGCGCCGACGGGCTGCCGGACGCGCTGGGCCGGCGGCGCGAGGAGGTGCCGGTCTACGGCAGCGGCGTCAACCTGCACTATCCGCTGGAGGAGCTGGTCGAGCAGGCCAGGCGCTGGGTGGCCGCCGGCTACCGGGGCGTCAAGATCAAGGTGGGCCGCCCGGACCTGGCCGAGGACGTGGCCCGGGTGGCCGCCGTCCGCGAGGTGATCGGGCCCGACCGGCTGCTGATGATCGACGCCAACCAGCGCTGGGACCTGCACCGGGCCCGGCGGGCGCTGGCCGCGCTGCGGGAGTTCGGCCTGCACTGGATCGAGGAGCCGCTGCCCGCCGACGACGTGGCCGCGCACGTGGAGCTGCGCCGCTCCGTGGACGTGCCGGTCGCGGTCGGCGAGAACGTCTACACGACCTACGGCTTCCGCGATCTGCTGACCGCCGGGGCCTGCGACGTCGTCCAGCCGAACGTGGTGCGGGTCGGCGGCATCACGCCGTTCCTGCGGATCGCCGAGCTGGCCAGGACGTACGACGTGCCGGTCTACCCGCACCTGCTGAGCGAGGTGTCCGGGCAGCTCGCCCTGTCCCTGCCGCTGCCGGTCATGGTGGAGGACGTGGAGGACGCCTCGTTCGCCGCGCTGGGGTTGCTGGCGGAGCCGTACCCGGTGGAGATCTCGGGTGGCGTGCTGCGCGCGGGCGGGCACGCCGGCCTCGGGCTGAGGTGGTCGTGATGGCGCCGGTGAAGGTCGTACTGGCCGGGGCGCAGGGCCACGGCCGCCACCATCTGGGCGTCCTGCGCCTGCTGGCCGATCGCGGCCTGGTCGAGCTGGCCGGCGTCTGCGACCTGCGTCCGGTGGAGGTGGACTTCGGGGCGCCGCTGCAGTCTCCGGACCTGGGCGATCTGATCGCGAAGACCGGCGCCGAGGTCACCGTCATCTGCACACCGATCGACACGCACGCCGACCTGGCGGTGACCGCGCTGCACGCCGGCTCGCACGTGCTGCTGGAGAAGCCGCCCGCGGCCAGCCCGGAGGCGCACCGCAGGATCGCCGCGGCGGTCGCGGAGACCGGCCTGGCCTGCCAGGTCGGCTTCCAGTCGCTCGGCTCGGCGGCCGTCCCGGCGCTGCGCGAGCTGATCGCGAGCGGCGCGCTCGGCCGGGTGCGCGGCATCGGCGGCGCGGGCGCCTGGGAGCGCCCCTCGGCCTACTTCACCCGCTCCCCCTGGTCCGGCAGGCGCCGGCTGAACGGGGTGGACGTGGTGGACGGCGCGCTGACGAACCCGTTCGCGCATGCCGTCGCGACCGCGCTCGCCCTGGTGGACAGCCCGATCGCGGAGATCGAGACCGAGCTCTACCACGCCCATCCGATCGAGTCGGACGACACGTCCTGCGTGCGCGTCCGGCTGGCGGACGGGCTCGTGATCACGATCGCGGTGACGTTGCTCGCGCCGGAGCGGCACGAGCCGTACCTGGTCGTGCACGGCGACCGGGGCCGGGCCACGCTGGTCTACACCGAGGACCGGCTCAAGGTGGAGCTCGCCGACGGTTCGGTCACGACGACCGTGCACGACCGTACGGGGCTGCTGGAGAACCTCATCGACCACGTGCGCACGGGCGCGGAGCTGCTGGTGCCGCTGTCGCGCACGGAGACGTTCACGCAGGTGCTGGACGCGGTACGGCTGGCTCCCGAGCCGCTGCCGATCCCCGAACGGCACCAGCTGGTACGGCGGGACGAGGCGGGCGCGGTCGTGGGCCGGATCCTGCCCGGCGTGGTCGAGCTGACCGACCGCAGCGCGGCCGAGCTGGCGCTCTACTCGGAGCTCGGCGCGCCGTGGACGGGGGTGGAGCTGCTGGTGGCGGGCCGGGCGGTGGCCGCCTACGACTGGCGTCCCGACCTGCCCGTCACCGACTCGCCCCGCCCCTACCTGCACCGGGTACGCACCCTCGGCGGCGTGGAGGTCACCCAGGTCCGCCCCGAGGACCACGTGCACCACCTGGGCGTGGGCGTGGCGATCTCCGATCTCGGCGGGGCGAACTTCTGGGGCGGCCGGACGTATGTCAAGGACCAGGGGCCCACCTGGCTGGACAACCACGGCACGCAGCGGCACCTGGCGTTCACCCGGCTGGACGACGGCGGCTTCGCCGAGCAGCTGGAGTGGACCGGCCCCGGCGGCCCGCTGGTCCGCGAGGAGCGGACGGTCACGGCCCGGCCGGTCGGGGACGCCTGGGCGCTGGACTTCGCGTTCACGCTCACCAACCTCACCGCCGCGCCGCTGGAGATCCACAGCTCGGCCACCAAGGGCCGGGCGGGCGCGGGGTACGGCGGCTTCTTCTGGCGCGCGCCCGGCACCTCCGCCGCCAGGACCACGCTCCCGGGCGGCGAGCAGGCTGTGCACGGCAGCCGGAATCCGTGGGTGGCCATGTCCGGCACCACTCCGGAGGGGCGGGACTGGACGCTGGTCTTCGTCCAGGCGGACGGCGACCCGTGGTTCGTCCGGGTCGAGGAGTATCCGGGGGTGGGGCAGGCGCTGGCCTGGGACACGCCGCTGGTCCTCGACACCACTCTGACCAGGCGGGTCGTCACCGTCGTGGCGGATGGAAGACTGACCGAGGAGGAGGTTTCCGCCCTGGCGGCCGACATGAGACTCTGATGCGAAGTTTCGCGTTGATCGTCTACGGCGGTGCATCCGGGCCTACCTGTCCACGCCCACCGCCTCCCCGCCACCGTGGTCCGGGCAGCGCCACCCCGAGGCGCTGGCCGGCGGGGCACCGGTGCGGTGTGGAGCGAGGTCGCCCGGGCCACCACCGCCTCCGTCCTGAACACGTACGCCTCGGGCGGGCCCCGCGTGGCCCAGGAACGAGTCCTGTCGGCGGTCTGCGCGGAGGCGGGCGTCCGGTTCGGGGGACGCCCGGGGTCGAGCTCGTACGCCGCTCGCACCCGGACGGCCGCTCCTTCCTGTTCGCCGTCAACCACACGGGAACCGACGCGGTCAGGATCGTCCGGGAGGGTCGCTGACGGGCGCGACCTCGGCGACCGTACCCGTCTCGGGAAGAAGGCCCGTGGGGGCGGCGGCCTCGCCCGCCGCCTTCCCCGACGTCGACCTGAGCAGCCTGAGGGCGCCCCGCGACAGGGCGGTCAGGATGTCGGCGGCCTCCGCCAGGTCGGGGTAGCGCCCCTCCAGGTGGCCCATCGCCAGCGCGTTGGTGGCCGCGTTTATCCCCTCGGCGATCATCTCCAGCCGCCGCCGGTCACGCTCGTTGTCGGCGGTGTAGCCGAGGGCGGCCAGGTCGGCGGCGTGGTGCTCGCGGTAGGCCGCCGCCGTCTCCACCGCGAAGTCGCGCAGCGAGGACGACGGGTCGTGCCGGGCCCTGAGCTGGATGCGCAGCAGCTCGGGGTGCCGGCAGATCGCCTCCAGGGGGATGCGGAACGTCTCGCGGTGCCGTTCGAGATCGTCGGGAGCCTCGCGGGCCCTGCGGCGCGCCTCCCGCATCGATCCGCGCAACCGCTCGCCGCCCTCCTCCACGAGCACCCCGAGCAGCTCCTGCATGTCCTTGAAGTGCACGTAGAAGCTGGACTGGGCGATGCCGGCGGCCTTCGCGACCTTGACCGTGGTCAGCCCCGCCTCGCCCTCCTCGTCCAGGATCGCCAGGGCGGCGCGAACGAGCTTGCGCCTGGTCAGATCCTTGGCCTCGCTCCTGGTGAGCGGCGTGCCTGTCATCGATCCCCCTCCCCTCGTAACGATTGTCCCGCGGCACTTGTGCGTAATTTCACCGATAGTACTATCGGTGAAATTGCTCTCGGGGGGATCTACCGGGAGGAGGCGTGGATGAAACGCTGGAGAACACCGGCCACGGTGCTGCTGGCCGCGTCGGTGCTGCTGGCGTGCAGCGGACAGCGGCCGGTCGCGGGGCCGCCGCAGTCGAGCGCGCCGGCGACGGGACCGACCCAGGGCGGACGGCTGGTCTACGGGCTCAGCGCGGACGCCAACGGGTTCAATCCCGTCACCGACCAGTTCGCGGCACAGAGCTACAGCATGGCGGGCTCGATCATCGAACCGCTGGTCAGCGTGGACGCCAACGGCGAGTGGAAGCCGTACCTGGCCGAGTCGCTGACCCCGAGCAAGAAGTACGACGAATGGACGATCAAGGTCAGGCCGGGCGTCTCGTTCTCCGACGGGATCGCCCTCACCGGTGACATCGTCAAGGCCAACCTCGAAGCGCAGAAGGCCTCACCGCTGAACGCGGCGGTGTTCGTGCCGGTCAAGTCGTTCGAGCTGGTGGACCCGATGACGGTCAAGGTGCAACTCAACCAGCCCTGGGTGGCCTTCCCGTACTATCTGGCCGCGCAGATCGGCATGATCGTCCCGCCCGCGTCGCTCAACGACCCCAAGTCGGCCAGCCTCAAGCCGGTGGGCACCGGGCCGTTCGTCTTCAAGGAGTACGTCCCGGACAACCGCATGGTCGTCGCCCGCAACCCCAAGTACTGGCGGCAGGGCCTGCCGTACCTGGACGAGGTCGAGTTCAGGATCCTGCCCGACAGCCAGACCCGGGCCCAGACCCTCGAAGCCGGCGGGGTCGACGCCATCGGGACCTCGCGCGACGAGGACCTGACCAAGTTCGGCGCGCAGAAGGACACCTACACGGTGCACCGCGCGCAGGGCATGGCCGTGCCGGAGTACATGTTCCTGCTCAACACCGCGGTGGCCCCGCTCGACGACGTACGGGTCCGCAAGGCCCTCGCCTACGCCACCGACCGCAAGACCGTCATCTCGACCCTGCGCGGCGGGCTGACCAAGCCGGCCGACGGCCCGTGGTCGGAGGACTCCAAGTGGTACGCCCCCGGCGGCTACCCCGACTTCGACGCGGCCAAGGCCGCCGAACTGGTCAAGGAGGTGGAGGCGGAGAAGGGGCCGATCCGCTTCGAGCTGATCTCCACCCCCGACCCGAACACCATGCAGGGCGTGGAGCTGGCCCAGGACATGTGGCGCAAGGCCGGCATGGACGTGTCGATCAAGCAGGCTGACCAGCCCGACCTGATCAACCGCGCCATCACCGGGAACTTCGCCGCCACCGTGTGGACGCAGTTCTCCTCCCCCGACCCCGACGGCGAGTACATCTGGATGCACCAGGGGTACGCCAAGCCCGTCGGCGCCATTTCGCTCAACATGACCCGGCTCAAGGACGACAAGCTGAGCGCCGCCCTGGACATCGGCCGGACGAACCCGGACGAGGCCGCGCGCAAGCAGGCCTACACCACCGTGCAGGAGCGGCTGCGCGATCTGGTCCCGTACGTGTTCATCGACCACCTCAACACCGGGGCGATCGTGGCCAGGACCAAGGTGCGCGGCATCGGTGAGCACGTACTGCCCGACGGCGAGAAGGGATTGCCGCTGACCGGCTCGCCCATCCCGTACCACCCCTTCGGCCAGCTCTGGGTCAGCGAACGGTGATCATCGTCCACCGGCTGGTCCGGCTCCTGGTGGTGCTGGTCGTGGTGACCTTCCTCTCCTTCGTCCTGCTCAATCTGCTGCCGGGCGACCCGCTCACGCAGATCCTGGGCCTGTCGGCGACCGAGGAGGCCCGCGCCCAGCTCCGCCAGGAGCTCGGGCTGGACCAGCCGCTGATCGTGCGCTATCTCGACTGGCTGGGCGGGCTCGCCACCGGTGATTTCGGTGACTCCTACATCACCAGGATGCCGGTCGCCACCGAGCTGGCCGAGCGGCTGCCCGTCACCCTCGAGCTGCTGGTCGCCGCGCAGATCATCGCGCTGGGACTGGCGATCCCGGTGGGCGTGGCCGCTGCCCGCCGCGCCGGCCGCGCTCTGGACCAGGTGCTCACCGCGCTCAGCTTCGCGCTGCTGTCCACGCCCGTCTTCGTGCTGGGCGTGCTGCTGATCCTCGTCTTCGCGGTCACCTGGCAGGTGGTTCCCGCGACCGGCTGGACCCCCATCACCCTCGACCTGGGCTGGAACCTCACCTCCGTGATCCTGCCCGCGATCACGCTCGGCTGCGGGCAGCTGGCGGTCTACGCGCGGCTGCTGCGTACCGACCTGATCGCCACCCTCCAGGAGGACTACATCACGCTGGCGCGCGCCCGCGGCCTGTCGCCGCGCCGCATCCTGTGGCGGCACGCGCTGCGCCCCTCCGCGATCACCCTGATCACCGCCATCGGCCTCAACCTGGGCGCGCTCATCGGCGGCACCGTGATCATCGAGACCCTCTTCGGCCTGCCCGGCGTCGGGCGGCTCATCGTCGACTCCATCTTTTCCCGCGACTACCTGACGGTTCAGGGAGGCGTCGTGCTGATCTCGGTCGGCTACGTGGTGGTCAACTTCGCGGTGGACCTGGTGTACGCCGCCGTCGACCCCAGGATCCGGCGTGCGTAGGCGGCTGGGGCTCGGGTTCTGGCTGGCGATCGGCTGGATCGGGCTGGTGCTGCTCGCCGCCCTCCTCGCCGACCTGCTGCCGTTCCCCCGCTACGACGAGACGCTCGCCGGCCCGCCGCAGTCGGGGCCCAGCGCCGCGCACCCGCTCGGCACCGACGGGCTCGGCCGCGACGTCCTCAGCCGGGTCGTGTACGGGGCCCGTGTCTCGCTCGGCGTGGGCCTCGGCGCCGTCCTGCTCGGCCTGGGCATCGGCGCGCCGCTCGGCGTCCTGGCCGGATACCGGCGGCGGGCCACGGACGCGATCATCATGGCGGTCAACGACGTGGCGCAGGCCTTCCCGGCGCTGGTGTTCGCGCTGGCCGTGGTGGCCTTCGCCGGGGCGAACCTGCGCAACGTGCTCATCGTCCTCGGCGTGCTAGGCGTGCCCTCCTGGGTCCGCCTGATCCGGGGCGCCACCCTGACCTTCGCCGAGCGCGAGTTCGTGCTGGCCGCCCGCGTGCTGGGCACCCGTGACCGGCGGATCCTGTGGCGGGAGATCGTGCCGAACGTGGCGGTGCCGGCGGCGTCGTACGCGTTCATCGGCATGGCCGTGGTCGTGGTCGCCGAGGGCAGCCTGGCCTTCCTGGGGCTGTCCGTGCAGGCGCCCACCCCGACCTGGGGCGGGCTGATCAACGAGGGCCGCACCCTCATGGAGACCGCGCCGCACGTGGTGCTGGCCCCCTCGATCGCCATGTTCCTGACCGTGCTGTCGTTCAACCTGGTGGGCGACCGGCTGCGGTCCATGACGGACGTGCGGGAGAGCGGCCTGGAGCCGGTACGCCAGGCCGCCGCCGCGCCCGCCCTGCCCACCGCGCCGCACCCGATCCGCGACACCCTGCTCCAGGTGGAGGACCTGCGCACGCACTTCGTCACGCCGCGCGGGGTCGTCAAGGCCGTGGACGGGGTCTCCTTCACCCTCGAACGCGGCCGCACCCTGGCCATCGTCGGGGAGTCGGGCTCGGGCAAGTCCATGCTCATCCGCTCCATCCTCGGCCTGCTGCCCGGCACCTCGGTCCGGGGCGGGAACGTGTACCTGTCCGGCGACGACCTGACCACCTACAGCCCCGTCGAGATGCGCTCGGTCCTGGGGCTCCGGCTCGGGACCGTGTTCCAGGACCCGATGACGGCCCTGAACCCGGTACGGACGATCGGGACCCAGGTGACGGAGCCGCTGCGGGTGCACCTCCGGATGAGCCGCAAGCAGGCCCGCGCGGAGGCGGTGCGGCTGCTCGCCTCGGTCGGCATCCCCGACCCCGTACGCATGTTGCGCCGGTACCCGCACCAGCTCTCCGGCGGGATGCGGCAGCGGGTGACGATCGCGATGGCGCTGTCGTGCCGTCCCGACGTGCTGTTCGCCGACGAGCCCACCACCGCGCTCGACGTGACCATCCAGGACCAGGTGCTGCGGCTGCTGCACCAGCAGCGCGAGGAGCGGGACATGGCCGTGGTGCTGGTCAGCCACGACCTGTCGGTGGTGGCGCGGTGGGCCGACGAGGTGATCGTGATGTACGCCGGGAAGGTGGTGGAGCGGGGGCCCGCCGACGAGGTGTTCGCGCGGGCACGGATGCCGTACACGGAGGCCCTGCTGCAGGCGGCGCCCCGGCTGACGGACCCGGTGCACCACCGGCTGCGCGTCATCCCCGGCCGGCCGCCGGACCTGGTGGACCTGCCTGCCGGGTGCGCGTTCCGCGCGCGGTGCGCGTACGCGCAGGAGCGGTGCGAGCGGGAGGCGCCGCCGCTGTTCGAGGAGGCCCACCACCAGTACGCCTGCTGGTACCCCCGCGACACCGCCCCGGCCCGCCCCCTGGAACCCGCCCTGCTCCCCACCACCGCCTCGCCGAACTCCGACCACCCACCCACTTCGGACGCCCACCCCTCGGACGCCCAGCCATTGGACACCCACCCCTCAGACGCCCAGCCTTTGGACGCCCAGCCTTTGGACGCCCGCCGACCATCCACCATCGAAGCCCATCGACCATCGCCCCCCACGGGCACCCCTGAACCCCAGCACCTCCCGCACCCGTCACCGAGCGAGGCGGCCACGAAGACGACCACCGCGGCCGAAGAGGCGGCAGGCGTGAAGGGAGCTGAGTTCGGTGGCCGGTAGCGGAAGTGCGCACCTCCGTCCCCGTGACGAGGTGCTGCTGCGGGTGGAGGATCTGGTCGTGGAGTTCCCGGCGGGCCGCGGCCGCACCGTGCGGGCGGTCTCCGGGGTGAGCTTCGACCTGGCGCGCGGCGAGACGCTCGGCATCGTCGGCGAGTCGGGCTGCGGCAAGTCCAGCGCCGCCCGAGCGCTGGTCCAGCTCCCCAAGCCCCGCTCGGGCTCCGTCCAGCTCGACGGCCTGGAGCTGACCACGCTGCGCGGAGAGGCCCTGCGCAGGACCCGCCAGCGCCTCCAGATGATCTTCCAGGACCCCATCTCCTCCCTCAACCCCCGCCGCCGCGTCCGCGAGATCGTCGGCGAGGGCCCCCGCGTGTGGAACCTCCCCGGCGACCGGGTGGACGAGGTCCTGGAGGCGGTCGGGCTCGACCCGAAGACGGCGGCGGTGCGCCGGCCGCACGAGTTCTCGGGCGGGCAGTGCCAGCGGATCTCGATCGCCCGCGCCCTGATCCTCGACCCGGAGGTGGTGATCTGCGACGAGCCGGTGTCCGCCCTGGACGTCTCGGTGCAGGCCCAGATCCTCGGCCTGCTGGAGGATCTCAAGGCCCGCTACCGGCTCACGCTCGTCTTCATCGCCCACGACCTGGCCGTGGTGAAGAACGTCAGCGACCGGATCATGGTCATGTACCTGGGCAAGGTGTGCGAGCTGGCGCCGAGCGCGGACCTGATCAGCCGGCCGGCGCACCCGTACACGCGGGCTCTGATCGCCTCCATCCCCGGGGGCGGACTGGACCTGCCGCCCGCCGACACGCTGATCAGCGGCGAGCCCCCGTCCCCCGTCAGCCCGCCCACCGGGTGCCGCTTCCGTACCCGCTGCCCGCGGGCGACGGCGACGTGCGCCGCGGAGGAGCCCCAGATCAGGCAGATCGGCGAGGACCACTGGCTGGCCTGCCACAACCCCGATGATTCGCAACTTCACCGCAAGGAGTAACACCAGCATGGCCATCGATTTCACCCTCGCCCCGGAGCACGAGGAGATCCGCAAGCGGGTCCGCACCTTCATCCAGGGCACCGTCATTCCGGCCATGGAGGACCTGAAGGAGGGCGATCGCGACGAGTACCTCCGGGCGATCTTCCAGCTCCGTTCCCTGGCCAAGGCGGAGGGCCTGTGGCTGCCGCACATGCCGAAGGAGTGGGGTGGCATGGGCCTGGGTCACGTGGAGCTGGCCATGGTGCAGTCGGAGGCGGCCAAGACCCGCATCGGCCCGTGGGTGCTCAACTGCCAGGCTCCCGACGAGGGCAACATGCACACCCTGCTGCACTGGGCGAGCGACGAGCAGAAGGAGAAGTACCTTCGCCCGCTGCTCGACGGGGTGCAGATGTCCTGCTTCGCCATGACCGAGCCGGAGGTGGCCGGGTCCGACCCCACGCTGATCCGTACCGAGGCGGTCCAGGACGGCGACGAGTGGGTGATCAACGGCCACAAGTGGTTCATCTCCAACGCCCGGCGGGCCAACTTCGCCATCCTCATCGCCAGGACGGAGCCGGACGTACCGGAGGGTTCGCGCGGCGCCAACACGGCCTTCCTCGTGGACCTCCCCAACCCGGGCTGGAACGACGTACGCGAGGTGGAGACCATGCACGGCTCCACCGGCCACAGCGAGATCGTCATCAAGGACCTGCGCCTGCCCGACAGCGCGATCCTCGGCGGGCGGGGCAACGGCCACCGCCTGGGCCAGTACCGTCTGGGCCCGGCCCGCCTCGCCCACTGCATGCGCTGGATCTCGCAGGCGGAAACGGCGCTGGACATGATGGTCGACCGCGCGCTCAAGCGCTACAGCCACGGCTCCCTGCTGGCGGAGAAGCAGGGCATCCAGTGGATGATCGCCGACTCGGCCATGGAGCTCTACCAGTGCAAGCTGATGGTCCTGCACGCCGCCTCCAAGATCGACAAGGGCGATGACTTCCGTACGGAGGTGTCGATGGCCAAGCACTTCGTGGCCAACAGCCTCAACCGGATCATCGACCGCGCGATCCAGGTGCACGGGGCCCTGGGCTACTCGACGGACACGCCGCTGGCGAACATGTTCCAGCACGCCCGCTGGGCCCGCTTCGCCGACGGCGCCGACGAGATCCACCAGATGCGCATCGCGGAGCGCACGATCGCCGCCTACCAGGCCACCGGCTCCACCAGCACCGCCACCGGCGACCTCCCCCTGTAACCCCAGACCCCGCGCCTCCGGGGACGGAACCCCTCACATCCCCCTACTCACCTGCGTGGCGCCCGGCCTTCTCCGAGAAGCCCGGGCGCCACGCACGAGCCACACCCTAGGCACGTTCCACATCCGCCCAAATTTACCCCCACCACGCCCCGTCCAACCTCGACCCGACCTCGCCCCGCCTCAACCCCGGCCCAACCTCGCCCCGCCTGGACCCCGGCCCGGCCCAACCCCGCCCTCATCCCGACCGAGCCTCGCCCCGTCCCAGCCCCGTCCCGACCCAGCCCCGGCCCAATCTCGCCCCGCCTCAACCCCGCCTCAACCCGGCCCCGTCCCGACCCAGCCCCGGCCCGATCCCACCCCGCCCCCCATCCCGGCCCGGCCCTGTCCCGGCCACCCCGAGCGAGGTCGGGAATCCTTCGCCTCAGACAGTCACCCGAGGCGTGGGCAACGGCACGATCTCCCGCTCGTAGTAGGCCCGGAAGTCCTCACCACCGGCGAACATCTTGTCGAGCTCCCCCCGGCAAGCCGCGATCACCTCGCGATCGTCGATCCGCCGCGCCCCGCTGTGCGTCCCCGTTTCGTCATACGTCACCTCGTACATGACCGCCGTCCCGAGCACGACCAGCTCCGGCAAGCGCCGCCCCACCTCAAGCTCGGCCACCTCACCGGCATCAAGCACCCGCACCTGCTCGGCAGTCGCGACCTTCAGCGCCAGAACATGCATCTCCCACTGCAAATAGGGCGTGACCGGGTGCTCAACGATCCGAATTCTCCTGCGGACGAACTTCTCCGCCGGCCGTTCCCGGATCCCCGTCGCGCCCGTCGCATCGCACTCGCCGTCGATCAGCTTCAGCGACCGATTCCAGTCGCCCTCCATCATGGCGACCCAGCTGGGCTCCCCCGCCTCCCGGAAGCTCTGGATCCGTTCGAGCTTCCAGAACACGTCATCGATCTCCCGGAAATTCGGCCAGAAGTCATCGAGATACTCATCCGCACTCAGCAAGTCGCCTGGAATCTCACGAATGCGCTCAAGCATGAGGAATATCCCTTTTAGCCGCAAGCAGCGCGTTCCGCAGAACAACTACCAGACATTCAGTCGTGGGCCGGTGAACACATCCGACGGCAACCGCTACTCATACTCGCTGGTCAACTCCCTACCTATCACCATGAAGTCCCCGTTGTCGAGTTCCCGCAGGTCAGACCGGGCGGGTCGCCCCGGGCACCCCTGGGCAATCCCCGGGCCCAAGCACCAATTCCCACCCACCCGACCTCACCTCTTCATTGCTCATTCCAATCCCCCGACACCGGCCCCGCCCGCATGGGTCTGCCATTCGACTCGGCAGCGACCGGCTCGGGTCGGCGGGCGCCGGGGGCTCGGCCGGTGGGTCAGGTAGCGGTGCAGGACCGGGTGCCAGCGGTTGGCGGGCAGGTCGCGGAGGGCGGCGACCGCGAGGCAGTATTTGCTCACCGTCACCGGCCGCACCCCGAGCCCGCGCAGCACCTTGTCGATCACCGCCTTCCCGTCCACCGACTTCGACTCCAGCAGGACCAGGTCCTCGCGAGCCGGGGTGCTGCGTTGCCCGTCGCGGCAGAGCAGCCCGGTGTCGCACGTGAGCCGGGCCGCGCCGGATCGGTCGATGAGCGTGACCCGTTTGTAGTCGGTGGCCAGCACCGGCTCCATCGTCTCGGGTGCGATGAGGCGCAGCTCGCTGAGCAGCGTGTCGCGGACGAAGTCCAGCGCCTCCCTGGTTAGCGTCCGGCTCGGCACGCCGTCGTACGGGATGCGGTGTTTGTCCGTGGAGCCCCGCGCGCCGTTGAGCTTGAGCTCCAGCCACTGGCCGCCCCCATCGAGGTAGGTCCGGGTGCGCAGCTTGAACCGGCGCCGCCGGTCCTGCCGATGCTGGTGGTAGGTGAGCAGGTCAGGGGTGTCGAAGTAGGTGGAGGTGTAGCGGAACTGCCGCCGCCCGTCGATCCGCAACGCGCAGAACCGGTCGCCCAGCTCCGCCGCGAGTCTCGCCATGGTCGAGGCGGTCACGATGTATTTGCAGTCGACCCGGCTCATCAGCTCCGGCACGTCCTCGAGCCCGATAGCGGGGAGCGCGGCGGCGACTCCGGCGAGCAGCGCATCCGCGTACGGTTCAGCCATCCTGCCCCTCCAGCGATACCACGCCCACCC